>DCAW01000118.1 GCA_002313895.1 Dehalococcoidia bacterium UBA1123 | reverse complement strand
TTTTTGGGCGTCTTTTCCCGAGTTTAGGGTAATTTTTCCCCTGATCCAGTAATCACGGCGGTTCGTTGACCGTTGGGGCATACGATGCTATCTGGACACTTGTTCAAGTTTTCAATTTCTCAGCGTTGTTAACTCGACGATTTCTTGCATCCGAGGTTGACAGTCAGTGGCATAGGTGTAAATATATGTGTTGCGCCGCAGTTGCGCGGCAGATTTAACAATTGAATCCACGTGGCAGGAGTGCCTTCTCAGAAGGCTGAAATGAGGAAGCCGGTCAAAGTCCGGCGCTGTCCCGCAACGGTAGGCCCTGTATTCTCAGGGCGAGCCCGGTCCACTGCTTCGATCCATGTCTTGGCCTTCGAGGAAAGGTACGAGCAGTGACGGTGCTCAGAGATTCCCCACTTCCTCAATTGGAGTGGGGTTTTTTGTTGCAAAAACACTAATGCCGCTCCAATTCTTCCTCGAAATTAGAATGGGGAGGAAATAAATGAGGATACAAACCTGGTTCATGTCGGTCGTATGCGTCACGGCGCTGGCCGCGTTCGTGGCTTGCGGCGCTGACACGCCCGCAAGCTCCGTGGTTCCAGCGGCGGCCAACGTTGCGGCTCCAGCGTCACCGCCTGCGGTGCCTGTAACTGCGCCGGCCCTACAGCAAATCGAGTACACACAGGCCTTGCCATCGCAGCCCTTGCCTGCGGTGGCCGCGATTCCAGCCGCCCCAGCGCCCCAGAAACAAATAACGGCCCCATCGCCTCAAACGACAGCGCGAGCGGTCCGCACCGCGGCCCCTCGGCCTGCTGCCCCAGCGGCTCCTGTATTTCCTGTTACCGTCAAAGATGGCAATGGCGACGACGTTGTATTCGACTCTCCGCCTGAACGAATCGTCGCCTTCGACTCCGCCGTGGTGGAAATACTATTTGCCATCGGCGAAGGAGGCAGGGTGGTCGGAACGCACGAATTCGTGACGTCGCCTCCGGAGGCCAATGACGTTCCGAGGGTCGGTGGCGCTTTCAACATGGACGTCGAGGCGACCGTTGCCTTGGAACCTGATCTTGTGTTCTTGTTTTTCGACCGGTTCAAGGAAGACTTGGAGCGCGCCGGTCTGAGAGTGCTGTTCATCGCCACCTTAAGCGATGATTTCAATAAGGTAGCCGACCGTATTCGACTCTGGGGCGAGATTGTCGGCAACCCGGTCAGCGCGGAGGCTGTGGCATCAGATTTCGAAGAGCGAGTTAAGACCATCACCACAACGATGGCCGACTATACGGCAGGCCCTAGCGTGTTTCAAGATGAGGGAGCACTGTGGACCCCAGGACAGGGCACGCTGATTCAGCAAGTGTTCGACGTTCTCAAATTGGAGAACATCGCGTTCGACGTAGTTGGCTACGAGCAGATTAGCCCAGAACTGATCGTCGAGCGGGACCCCGGCGTCATAATCGCGTCTTACGGAGATTCGATCAGCGGCGATCCGGTTTTTAAGGACTTGCTGGCTGTGCGAAACCGCTCCGTTTACGTTCCAACCTCTGATGCGCTGTCAATCGCTGGCCCTAGATTCGTCCAGGGAATCGAGGAGTTGGCCCGCTGGGTCTATCCAGGATTGTTCCCGTAATCGAAACGACTACTCCAAAACAAATGAGGACTATCAGTGAGCGGCAGGAAGCATGAATTTCCGGCTTCCCGATACCCGAGCATTCCGGTATCGGTGGGCCTTCGATACCCCTGGTGGCGTCTTGTTGCCGCCTCTGGCGCGGTTGTGGTGGTCGCGTTGTTCGCTGTCAGCCAGGGATCGGTAGGGATACCGATAGGCGACGTAGTTAAGATACTAGTTTCGCGACTTCCGTTCGTCTCGATTGAAGCCGACTGGCCATCGACGTGGGAAACTATCTTGTGGCAACTGCGCTGGCCGAGAGTCGTGTTGGCTGGGATAGTCGGCGGTGCCTTAGCAACATGCGGGGCGGCGTACCAGGGTTTGTTCAAAAACCCGCTGGCGGACCCGTACCTGATAGGCGTGGCATCGGGCGCTGGATTGGGGGCCACGATTGTGTTGGTTTCAGGTGTTCCGTTGTTCGTCGTGGGAATCAGCGTTCTGCCTGCCGCGGCGTTCGCTGGCGGGATGGTCGCGGTTGTCATGGCATACATAATCGCCCGACAGGCCAGCGGGACCGCATTGACCACGTTGATACTGGCCGGGGTAGCAATCGCATCGCTGGCGGGAGCGGTCACTAGCCTATTGATGATCCGCAGCGATCCCGACATCAGGCCGGTGCTGAGTTGGTTATTGGGCGGGTTCATATCGGCTAGATGGAGTCATAGCGCGTTCGTCTTGGCCTATCTCCTGCCTGCGGCTCTCACTTTCGCTGCATACGGACGGATATTAAATGTCCTGCAATTGGATGAAGACCACGCTGCTCAATTAGGCGTGAGCGTAGAACGAGCGAAACTTCTGCTCGTCGTCTCGGCCACGCTGGGGACCGCCGCCGCGGTGTCCTTCAGTGGGTTGATAGGCTTTGTGGGTCTCGTCGCTCCCCATGTCGTGAGATTGGCCTGGGGCGGAGATTATCGATTCCTACTGCCGATGTCCGCGTTGGTCGGAGCAGGTTTCTTGATCTTGGCCGATCTGGTGGCCCGCACGATTGTCACCCCTGCCGAACTTCCTGTTGGAATCGTCACAGCGTTTTGCGGAGCGCCATTTTTTTTGTACTTATTGCGAAATCGGAAGACCATAGCCCTTTGACGTCGTTGACATCCCGAAACGCACATGACATTGAAGATCAAGAACGTCCGAATCTTGGTCGCGTCTTTGACGTCCAGAATCTGAGCTTCGGCTACGACGGAAGGCAGGTCCTGAGCGGCTTCGATTTTTCAGCCTCAGCCGGAGAATTTGTGGGGCTTGTCGGCCCCAACGGCACGGGCAAAACGACGCTAATTCGGTTGATGAGCGGGGTTTTGAAGCAGGAAGGCGGCGTGGTGGAAATTCTTGGGTCTAGATTGGATCGCATGCGGGCCACCGAACGCGCTCGATTGGTCTCTGTGGTGCCTCAAAATCCCCGTACTCCCTCAGGCCTAACGGCGTGGGATTTGGTTCTTCTGGGCAGAAATCCGCATCTTGGCATGCTCCAGTGGGAAGGCAAGAACGACGCTGAGATCGCGCATGAGGCGATGGTGGCAACGTCCACTGATGAATTAGCAAACAGAGACTTGGACAGTCTGTCGGGCGGTGAGCGTCAGCGGGTTTTGATCGCGATGGCGTTGGCTCAACAGTGTCCTGTCATGTTGCTGGACGAGCCGACCTCCAATCTCGATATCGCCCATCAACCGGCGATAATGGAGCTACTTACCAATCTCAAGTCGCGAGAAGACAGTGTCGTCGTGGTTGCAATGCACGACCTGACACTGGCCGCTCAATACTGCAACCGCATTGTCGTGATCCGTGAGGGCAGGAATTTCGCCGACGGCAGGCCTCAGGACGTCCTGACCGAAGAGATTATACAGAACGTATACGGAGTCAAAGTTCGTATCCTGACCCACCCCGACACTGGCATGCCCGTGATTGTCGGCGCGAATAACGCAGGCCAGAGCCGCAGGAACGAGGACTAGAGTGCCTGCCAAGTTTGTCATGGTTCAAGGAACCGGATCCTCGGTGGGCAAGAGCGTTTTTGTTACTGCCCTGTGCCGAATATTCGCCCAGGATGGCTATCGGACCGCGCCGTTCAAGTCGCAGAATATATCGCTGAATGCCGGGGTGACCCCCGACGGCAGAGAAATGGGCAGGACGCAGATTGTTCAAGCCGAGGCCGCCGGTGTCGCTTCTATAGTAGAAATGAACCCGATACTGCTCAAGCCAGAAGCCGACCATAGGTCCCAGCTCGTTGTCATGGGCAGGCCTGCCGGAAATCTCGCATCGAAAGCCTACGCGAGCAGGCGGACTCGATTATGGGGGACCTCGACTTCTGCGTTGGACACGCTCAGTTCGCAATACGATGTCGTAGTGGAAGAGGGCGCAGGCAGTCCTGCCGAAATCAACCTGAGGAAAGGCGCCATAGTATTTATGAGGTCGCCCTCCACCTGAATTCGCCCGTTCTGCTGGTCGGAGACATCGACAAAGGCGGCGTTTTCGCCTCATTTTACGGGACGGTGTCGCTGGTGTCGGATGAAGAACGGGAGTTGATCAAAGGCATCATCATCAACAAATTCAAGGGCGACATATCGCTCCTGAATCCAAGGGTGCCTCCTTTTGTGATTGCTGTGAATCAAACCTGTCGCCCAGCCATTCATGGTGATACAATCATACCGTCCAGCCACGCTCTGAGGAGACTGAATTTTGCCTACTTTCGGAGACCTCTTCTCATCCGTCGATCTTTCGATGTTGTTGCTTGTGGCTTCGACAAGCTATGTTCTTGGAGCATTGCCCCTGGCGGATCAGGTAAGCCGAAGGCGCGGCGTCAATATATTCCTTACCGGAACAGGTCTTGCCGGCTCTTCCAATGTGCTAAAAACCGTTGGCAAGGTTCCAGCGGCGGTGGTGTTTCTTGGAGACATGGCTAAAGGGATTGTCGCGATTTTCGTCGCGCAAGCGCTGGGCATTGAGGGGTCGTGGCTGGTGATTCCTGCGACAGCCGCGGTGGTCGGCCACTGGCATTCCGTGTTCACAAGGTTGAAGGGTGGAGACGCGCTGGCAACGTTCGCAGGCTCGACACTGGTGGTGTTTGCTGGCTATGGTCTGGCCGGTGTCGCGTTCGCGTGCGTAGTGACGTTGGGCGCCAGGAAATTGCCGTTCACTCTGCCATTCGTGTCATTGTTCAGCATCATATTCGGGTACACGATGATCGTGTTTCTGAGCGTGCTTAACTATGCTGAACTGAAGGTCGTGGTGGCATTCTCAGCATTGGCAGTCATCGTGTTCGCCCATGCCCTGTTGGGTCACGCTTTGAGACGAAGAGGATACGAACCCACGGACGAAATCGCAAGCGAAACCGCCAATTAATACAGTCTGTGCTCCAGGTGGAGATTGCCGATTAGGACACTCAGATTTCCTAGTTCGTGAGGAACGCGTCTTTCCTCAACAGCAGTCCACCTGCCGCCGCTTGGTCCACAATAAATGTCGTCGCCGAGGTTGGGACCGCCAGATATAGGGACAATTCGTCGCGGATCAAAAATCTCAATCGAGTCGTTGGGGCGCTTGACCCTTCTTTCGTAACCACTCGAATCATCGCGTCCGGCACCGCGAAGTTCAATTCGTCGGCTACTTCTTCCTCAGCGAAACCGGATGACACCAGCACCTGCAAGGCGCCGAATACTGAATTGACTGCCAACGGGTGGGCTGGAATCACTTCTCCATCTTCGCCGACAACTACCCATTCCTCATCCGGATTCATTATCAGCAAGAACCGCTCATCCAGATACGTGAACTCCACGGACGCAATCTCCTGCGGCGGAATCGCCACGACCACAGGGTTCTTCCAACCGTCGGGAATCGGATCGAAAATGTTTCCCAGAGGACAAGGCACTCCATAAACCTCGTCATGGCCCGCTCGTCGAACATAGCAAAGCCTGATTTCTGGCTTCCATGTCCCCACAATGAATTTCTCTTGAAGCGAGCGCCGATCTTGGAAGAATGACACCTGAACGCCCTCGCCGTCAGCGACTCCCATGCGAGTCTGGCTAGAGGGATTTTCGGCAATTAGCTGAGCGCTGTACAGGTCCGAGACCGCAAGCCAGAACTGTTCAAGCTTGGGCACGAACACCGGCTCGTCGTTGATGAACCAAGCGTATCCGGTGTTCTCATCGCCGAGTCGGACAAGCTCTGCCTCAAATTCATCACTCGTGATAATGATCTTGTCACTGGCCTCTCTCGACACCTGAACGAGACCGGCGAGCATGTCTTCAGGTCCGGTCCGTGCGATGACCCGAATGACGAGACCCGCGATCCCGACGACGATGAGCGCCATCAAGACGTAACCGAGTTGTTTACTCTTCACTCTGAGTCACCTTCATCATCCTTGGGCGGCTTGGCTCGTCGCCTAAGGCGGAACCGAGATTGACTAGCACTCGTTTGACCATACTGTGACATGCCGAAACGCCGGCGCCGAGCGGATCTGAATAGACCGAATGCGATTAGGGCCAACGGAACACCCGCGACGTTGGACCAGCGGGCAACGTTCTCATGGGTGGTCGAGTTGAACAACAAATCACGGGCCGTCACTGCTTTAGACCTCACGGAGGCCAGAGCGTCCTCCTGAGCGAGCCAATCAACTAGATTCAGTCCCATCGCCAGATTCTGCTGGGACCTGTCGGTGATCCCATCCATCAGCCAACGGGATGTGCCAAAAACAACGAGCCTGAATGATGAATCGTCAGGGGAGTTTTGGCGTTCTGAAATTGCGACGCCCATCAGGCTCTGCACCTGATTAATTCCGACAGGGTCATTGAGTGTGGGCGAGTTTGGCCGCACATCTCCGTAGTTGAAGTCGATTGAAGCAAATTCAGTGGTTTCGACAAGCGGAATTACATCGATTCGGGTTCGGGCATCTTCTATTATGCCGAGAGAACTGGCCCACGGCATGAGAGCGGTGGATACGTTGCCGGCGACCTTTTCGTCGACGACAGGGACGCGAGGCCAGAACGGATAAGGCAGGAATACGCTTCCCAGTTGTGTGCCGAACGACAGCGTTTCATTCGCCTGCATGTCGAACACCAGATCGTTCTCGACGACCACGCCATACTCGGCAGGGAACTGACCGAAGCTGTTCAAATTGGGTTGAGCGATTAGTCTAGACTGGTCTATCAGGACCGAGTCGATCATTAGCATGGCTTGGCCGCCGGAATCGATAAATTGGCGCAATGCATCGGCTGCGAGATCGGGGATGTGGCGATTTGGGCCTCCGACAATAACCACATCGATGCCTGACAGGTCTGGAGCGACGTCCTCTTCGATGGGAATATCGACCACTTCATAGGCGTCCGAGAGTAGGCCCGCAAAGGTCTGGAATCCTGCAGCCGCCGTTTTTTCGCCGTGTCCGGTAAAAAATCCTACGGTTTTTTTCTGTTCTTGCAGCATTTTGTTCGCAAGAGAAGCAAGCCGATATTCGAAACCGTCCACGGTGGAAATAAACGGCAACACCTCGCGCTGATCGATGTATGTCATCGCGAGGCCCAGGTATCCCGTTGTGATCTGCAATTCGCTCTGGCTCTGGCGGTTGAATTGAACAGGAGGGACGCCGGCAAGAGATGCCTTGCGGGCTTCGTCTTCATTGTCAGCGGGGAACCGTTTAACGAGTCGGACCTTGCCGTCAGAGCTTGCAACAAAATCGTCCAAGAAATCGTTGACGTCTCGTGTGACCAATTTTATCTGGGGAGGCGGTTCGTCCGACTCGAACACTTCCACCGTGAGAATGTCGTCAAGCTGTGCAAGTATTTGTGAAGTCGCTGGACTCATGGTGAACAGTTTGTCTTCGGTGAGGTCGAGTCGGCCACCAATTGTCGTACCTGACCAACCGACGAGAACAGAAAATATGATCAAGCCAGCCACGCCAAGCTGGAGGTTGCGGTATTGAGTGCTTTTGTGGCTGAGAGTGCGGCCTCTAATCATCAGGAACGTCGCGCTCAGGAACGTTGATATCAAAGCGACAAAGTAGATCACGTCCCGAAGATGAATCACCCCTCGCGCAATGCTGGAGAAGTGCGTAACCGGAGACAGGTCCTGTAACAAGGCTGCGAGCTTAGCCGGCAATGTGACAGCGACTTCGTCTCGGCCGACTATCATCAGGATCATAGTCATGGCGAAGCCCAGGATGAACGAAATAATCTGATTTCGGGTCAAACTGGACGTGAACAGGCCGATAGAGACGAACGAAGCAGCCAGGAAAAGGCTGGCAATGTACTGCCCGATCGCCGCGCCAACATCGAGGTCTCCTGCGGTCTGAACCGCAATGGGAATCCCAATCGTGGTCACTATCATGAGGGCAACGAACAGAAATCCGGATATGAACTTCGACATCAAAACGACCCAGCCTTTTATGGGGTGGGTGAGCAATATTTCGAGTGTCCCGTCGCGGTTTTCTTCGGCGAGCAGCCGCATCGTGGCAGCAGGAACGAATACTGCTAGGAGCCAGGGCAGCGATGGTTGGTCTATCACAAGGTCGACCGTAAACATCGGCCTGAGCGACGCTTCGCCCAGAATCGGGGCAGTTCTGAAATAGACTGTGGATATAACTGCCACAAACAGGACGATGATGATGTATGTCGCGGGTTGGTCGAAGTAGCCTTTGACCTCTTTTTTGACGAGCGTCAGTAGGGGAGAACGAAACATTTAGTTCGCGCTCTCCGAGGATTCCGTTGCGCCGACGGTGAGACTATGGAACACGTCCTCCAGCCTGGGACGTTCCTCGTGCAACTCCCATAAAATCCAGTCTCGCTTCTTGGCAAGATGGAATATATCCGCTCGCGCGTCGACGTCTCCAGACATCGATATCCGGTATCTCTTGCGACCGCCATCACTCTCTAAAGGCTCGACTTCAGAAATAGAATCCAATGTCGCTAGACCGCTTTCGATCTGGTTGCCTTCCGCCTCCAAATAGACGGATCGCAGTTCCATAGCTTGTTGGAGAAGTTCATCCACGGGGCTGTTGGCAACCAAGTTTCCCTGACTGATCACCAACACGCGCTGGCAGGTGTTCTCGACCTCCTGCATCACGTGTGTGCTCAAAAGCACTGTTCGTTCGCCCCCAAGATTGCGGATCAGGTCGCGAATTGTGATGCGCTGATTGGGGTCAAGCCCTTCCGTAGGCTCGTCCAGCACGAGAATTGTTGGGTGGTGCAGGATCGCCTGTGCCAGCCCTACCCTCTGATGGTAACCCTTGGACAGCTCGTGAATCGGACGGTGGTAAACGTTCTGGAGGCCAGTTTCCTCCACGGTCTGATCAAGATTTTCCTTGCGCTCTGACTTTGACAATCCTCTCAACTCTGCGACGAACGCGAGGTATTCTGAAACAAGCATGTCCTCATACAGAGGATTGTTTTCTGGCAGATAGCCGATGGATGCACGCGTTTCGAGATCGTTCTCCTGAGTGTCGACGCCGTTGATCGTAATGGAGCCTCGATCGGGAGTGTAGTAGGAAGTCAACATCCGCATCGTGGTCGTTTTGCCAGAGCCATTTGGCCCCAAGAACCCGGCGATCTCACCCTTCCGAACAGCAAACGAAAGGTTGTCCACCGCAATCAGCGCGCCGAAGTTCTTGGTCACGCCTTTGACATTGATTGTGTATTCCTGGCCGTCGTCTGGTTGGTTTTCGGCCTCGGACACCTGTGATTTTTCTTCTTCCATCATTGCCTGAAACATCTCGTATTTGGATACGGCGCTGGCAGGTACGCGGTTTCGCAAGTCGGCGTCATCCCCCAGGAACGGGCGGCCCTGTATGGGGGACAACGCAGTTAAGTTTTTGCCTGTTGTGCGATCACAATTAGTCGTCGAATGGAGCAGGCAGTTTCATTGGGTTCAATTCGGTTATCAACGACTCAGTCGTCAACACCATTCCGGCAACGCTGGCGGCGTTTTCAAGAGCCGACCGGGTCACTTTGGCAGGGTCAACGATTCCCATTTCGAACATGCTACCATATTCGCCGATCTCTGCATCGAATCCGTAGTCGCCCTCGCCTTGCCTGATTTTGTCAAGAACGATTTCACCGCTGAGACCAGCGTTTTCAGAGATCAACATAATTGGGTAGTTGGCAGCCTGCGCCACTATTTGAACGCCAGTGAGAACGTCGCCAGTGGCGTCGATATTCGCCAAAGTAGCATTGGAAGCCCGCAATAGCGCAACACCGCCGCCTGGAACAATTCCTTCTGCCATAGCCGCCCGGGTGGCTGCGATGGCGTCTTCGAGTCGCTGGCGCTTCTCGCGAAGCTCGATTTCGGTTGCGGCTCCAACCCTTAGAACCGACACCCCGCCGGACAGCTTGGCGGCTCGTTCCTCCAACTTTTCGCGGTCGTAATCGGACGAGGTCTCCTCGGCCTGTTGGCGAATCTGGCCGATTCGGGCGTGGATATTTACCTGGTCTCCGCCACCTTCCACGAATGTAGTCTCATCTTTCGTCGCGATCACTCGCCGAACGGTCCCCAGATCGTCTAACGTGACAGAATCTAGAGTTCGGCCGGCGTCGGAACTGATGACGTTGGCTCCAAATAGGACGGCCATGTCGTCTAGGATAGCGGCCCTGCGGTCGCCAAAAGCGGGAGCCTTGATTCCAAGACAGTTGAGGTTGCCCCTCAGCTTGTTTACCACCAGCGTGGCCAGAGCTTCTCCGTCGATGTCCTCTGCGATAATGATGATATTTTTGGTGGTCGCGCTGATGGTTTCAAGAATGGGGACTAGTTCAGAGGCCGATGAAATCTTCTCAGAGGTGAGTAGTATTCGAGGCGCATCTATCTCGACGATCATTCGTTCCTGGTTAGTCGCCATGTAAGGGGAGAGGTACCCTCGGTCGATCTGCATGCCTTCGACATACTCGACCTCGTATCCCATGCCTTTGGATTCCTCAACAGTCACGATTCCTTCACTTCCGATTTTATCCAAAATGTCGGCCAGCAAATTACCCATCTCTGGATCATGGGAAGATAGAATCGCAACTTGTCCAATCTGCTCTCGACCTTCGACTGGTCGGGACATATTTGCAATCTCACCGCGAATGGCATCGACGGCCAAATCGATGCCTTTTTTGAGCGCCATCGGGTTCGCTCCGGCGGCAAGGTTCTTAAACCCCTCACGCACCATATTGTGGGCTATAACCGTCGAAGTAGTGGTGCCATCACCGACGTCATCGTTCGTGTTCGACGCGGCTTCTTTCAGTAACTGCACTCCCATGTTCGGGAACGCATCTGGAAGCTCAATTTCCTTAGCGATTGTCACGCCGTCGCTGCAAATCTGAGGAGGCCCAAAGTCCTGATCGAGAACTACGTTCCTGCCGGCAGGCCCCAGTGTCACGCCGACGGCACGCGCAAGTGTCTCGATACCCACCATGAGCTCTCTTCGAGCATCCTCGCTGTGTTGAAATTGCTTGGCCATGTAGTTCTCACCTCAAATGTGTTTTCTGATTGTATTGATACTAGATGAATCCAGCTCCGGGTTGGAAATTTGACGTTCATTGAATATTGTAGCGCCAAACTCGACTGCATTTCACATCGGCATCGGTTAGGAGCGGTTAGGCGTCTATGTCGAGCCATTCAACGCCGGCTTCGATTCCGATTTCATATAACGCTTTGCGCGCGGCAGGTATCTGATCATCGGGCAGATGTTCGATCTGAACGAAGCCGCAGGGGCACGCCTCTTCAGACCTTTGCAGATACCGGGCGTTGTCGACGATTCCCTGTCCGATCACCGTCTCTTCAACATGCAAAACCAATCTGTCCTGAAGGAACAAATCTTTTGCATGGCCGCAGATCGTGTAGCATCCGAGAACGTCGAAGAGATAGTCTATCAATTCGGTTGTGGAGAACGCCTCGGGAACGCTGCCCACGAAATTTACCGGATCCATGTTAAATCGAAGGGTGTCTGATCCCACGACCTCGATTAGCTCGGCGATGCGTTCTGGAGTGTCCAATATCGATAGCGTGTGGTCTTCAATCGCTAGCATCGTGCCTTCAGATTCTGCCGCTTCGCACACCCTTTTGAGACTGTAGACCAGCGTCTCGAATGTCTCAGGTTTGTAGTTGTCGGGGTGGGCATACCACGAGCCATTAGGGTGCACTCTGCCGGACCTGACATAGAGGTTGTCCCCGCCCAGCCAACGAGCCACCTTGCACATGAGTTGCATGGCCCAAACGCCCTTGGCCCGCTTGTCCGGGTCCGGGTCGATCAGATCGGGGTGCTGGGCCGCCGTCTGGCACGGGTTGACGCCCCCAACATTCATTATTTCACGAAGGCGCTTCGCATCTGATTCGGTTGTTTCCAGAGGTTCTTCAAGGTACCGGCAAGCCGCTCCGGTGAACCCGTGGTCTCGAATGTTTGTCATTGTCGCTTCGGTGACTTCGTTCAGATCTTTTAGCATCAGCCCCTGGACTCCAAGATACATTTCACGCTCCGTGGGGTTGATAAGCAAGATTCCTCGACGTCCCTGATCTGTCGGATAGCCAGTTTCGCGCGATTCCGCGCATGATGAACGTTTTGAAATCTGTGATCTCCATATCGAGTTCCTAGCTATATTTCGACGAATCGCATTAACTCTGCGTGGTGCTGTCGCATCGTACCAGACTCCACGAGTCAGCACGCGATGGACTGTTCGACACCACAACGGCAGCGACGGTATAATTACCCATATTCCATTCAGAAATCTGCGGGGGAGTGTCGGAATTGGTAGACGAGCATGATTTAGGATCATGTGCCGAAAGGCGTGGGAGTTCGAGTCTCCCCTTCCCCACCAGCAAAAAACACGTGGGAATCACGATAAGCGCCGAGACTCAGAATCGCTCTCATGACTGAAGATCAGAGTTACGCATTCGGAGACTCAATGCTCGCGGATCAACTTCTGGCGCTATTAGCCCAAGTCTTCGAGCCAACCTCGGCGGCATTCATCCGTCATGCCGGACCTGAATCAGTCAAATATGCCATTGACCTCGGATGCGGTCCGGGATACGCCACGCGCATGCTGGCAGATGCATTTCCATCAGCATCGGTGATTGGGCTTGACATATCCAATCATTTCATCCGCTCGGCCCGGAGCAGGGAACACGCAACAACGCGGTTTTACCTACACGACGTGACAGGCAATCCGCCCCCCGGCCCTCCGGCAGACCTTATGTACGCTCGGTATCTCTTGACTCACATTTCTGACCCGACTGTCGTTGTCTCTCGATGGCTCGACTTCCTGAGCCGAGACGGCAGGCTTTTGATTGAAGAAAACCAGAGCATCGACACCGACAATCCAGTGTTTGTCAACTATCTAGATATTTTGACTCGGATGCTTGTCGGCCAGTCTAATAACCTGTATCTGGGTCCGACGGTCGAAGAGTTAGTAAACTCAGCGGGCCTGAATTGTTTAATCGACCAGGTTACACCTGTGAGAGTTTCTGACCGTGACACCGCGACGATGTTTCGTATGAACATCGAATCCTGGCAGCACAACCCGTTCATCCTTGATAACTATTCGCAACGGGACGTGTTATCTATCATGTCCGCTCTTGATAGTATTCGCCGCGCCGACGAAGTTTTTTCTTCAATCACTTTCAACGTTCGACAGTTCGCGCTCGGGCGCAGTTGACATATCAACAGTGTCGAATTGACGCCTGACGCTTGTTGGGTCAAAATTCCGTATGCTACCATCAATTCATGAGTTCTGATCACGCTGACGACATACGAAACTTCTGCATAATCGCCCACATCGACCACGGAAAATCCACTCTTGCGGACCGTCTCCTCCAGGCAACCAACACCGTTGATGCCAGAGATATGGTTGAGCAGGTTCTGGACTCGATGGATCTTGAGCGTGAGCGAGGAATAACCATCAAAGCCCAAGCCGTGCGGATGAGTTACACCGCGGCAGATGGGCAGGTTTACCAACTCAACCTCATCGACACACCCGGTCACGTCGATTTCTCCTACGAAGTCTCCCGTAGTCTCGCCGCCTGTGAAGGGGCGTTGCTGATCGTGGACGCAACTCAGGGAATTCAGGCGCAGACGCTCGCCAACGTCTATCTGGCGATGGGGCACGATCTGGAAATTATCCCAGTCGTGAACAAGATCGACCTCGATATCGCTGAACCTGAGCGCGTTTCGCTGGAAGTTCAGCAGGCGTTCGGGTTCAATGCCGACGAAGTTCACATGGTTTCGGCCAAGTCAGGGCAGGGTATTGATGAGTTGCTCCAATCCATAGTTGACAGAGTGCCGAGCCCGAAAGGCGAATCAGACTCGCCTTTGCGCGCGCTGATTTTCGACTCCAAGTACGACCCATACAAAGGCGTGGTCGCCTACGTTCGGGTGTTGGACGGGGAGGTTTCATCCAGAGGCAAGATCAGGGTGATGTCCGCCGACAAAGAGAGCGAAATTCTCGAAGTCGGCTACTTCCAACCCGGTCCCACAAAATCAACGTCTCTGAAGAGAGGTGAAGTCGGATACGTCGCAACGGGACTCAAGAGCGTCGGTGACGCTCCGGTGGGCGACACGTTGACAATGGCGGCCCGACCAGCGTCGGAGCCACTCACAGGCTACGAGACCCTTAAGCCTATGGTGTTCGCCGGACTCTATCCGGCAGATGGCGAAGAATATCTGGCACTGAGAGAGGCGCTGGAGAAACTTCAATTGAATGACGCGGCGTTAACGTTCACTCCCGAATCGTCGCTGGCTCTGGGCACGGGTTTCCGCTGCGGATTCCTGGGACTGCTGCATATGGACATCGTCCAAGAGCGATTGGAGCGGGAGTACGATGTCGACCTGCTAGCCACGTCGCCAAGCGTGGCCTACAACATCCTGTTGACCGACGGCTCGGAAATTGAGATTGAAAGCCCGGCGAAACTTCCCCAACCCCAGCGTATCGAAGATTATAGGGAACCCTGGTTGGACCTCAGTATTATCACGCCAGCCGCTTACATCGGGCCGATCATGGAACTCGTGCAGACCCGAAGAGGCATCTTCAACAAGATGGAGTATCTCCAGTACGGCAATTCTATCGTCGGCGCGGGAGACGGCGGAGACGCAAGAGTCCTGCTGGAGTACGAAGTTCCTCTCGCCGAGGTGTTAATGGACTTCTATGACCAACTGAAAGCGAAGACTTCGGGCTATGCTTCGATGGACTACTCTTTTTCAGGATACCGAAGTGGCGACCTTGTGAAATTGGACATCCTGGTGGCGGGCGAACCGGTTGATGCCCTTTCAATCATGATCCACCGCAGCGAGGCCGCTCGACAGGGCAGGGCGCTGGTGGACAAGTTGAAAGAATTGATCCCACGCCAGATGTTCGAGGTGCCAATTCAGGCCGCGATCGGCAACAGAATCATCGCCCGAGAGAATATCCGCGCGCTTCGCAAGAACGTTCTCGCCAAGTGCTACGGCGGCGACGTGTCACGCAAGCGCAAGCTGCTCGAAAAACAGGCCGAAGGTAAAAAACGCATGAAACGTGTGGGCACTGTCGAGATTCCTCAAGAGGCATTTTTGAGCATCCTCAAAGTAGAACGCTGAGCGACAGGATTATTTCAGCGAGTTGCGAACCGCTTCGATCGTGCGCTCAATGTCCGCCTTCGTGTGAACCAGTGACACGAACAATGTTTCAAACGACGACGGCAGCAGATAGACGCCCTCGTCCAGCATGTTGTGGAAGAACCTTGCGAAGCCTTCGCGGTCGGACTTGGCGACAGTTTCCCAGCTATTGATCGGCCCTGGGTTGAAGAACAGCGTCATCATTGACCCGACGCGATTGATAGTCAGCGGAGTCTAGGCCTCGGCGAACACATCGTTCAGGCCATCGGCCAAGAGAGCGGCGTTCTCTTCAAGTTGTTCATAGGCGCTTGATTGTTGCAGCCGGTGGATCGTCTGAATGCCTGCCGCCATCGCAACCGGATGGTCGGATAGAGTGCCAGCCTGATACATGGGACCGAGCGGAGACACGACGTTCATGATCTCCTCGCGCCCGCCATATGCGCCCACAGGCATGCCCCCGCCGACGATATTGCCGAAACATGTCAGGTCCGGCGTGACTCCGTAGATTCGCTGTGCGCCTTCGAGCGCTACGCAGAATCCCGTGATAATTTCGTCAAAAATCAGCGACACGCCACGCCCGGTTGTGATCTCTCTAAGTCCTTCCAAAAATTCATCTTCCGGGGGAACTACGCCCATGTTGCCGGCCACTGGCTCGACAATCACGCAAGCGATGGAATTTGGATACTCATCAAAATGGATTGAAATCGAGCCGATTTCGTTAAACTGAGCGATCAGGGTGTCCTGTGCCAAGGACTCGGTGACTCCAGCGGTATCTGGCACACCGTGGGACGTGGCCACAGAGCCGGCAGCGACGAGCAGCGCATCAGCGTGACCGTGGTACCCACCCTGGAATTTGATAATCTTGTCTCGACCGGCATAGGCACGCGCGAGCCTCAGTGCGCTCATAGCCGCCTCTGTGCCAGATCTCACGAATCGCACCAACGAAACTGACGGGTGCGCCTGAATTACCAGCGAAGCCATTTGACTCTCGGCTTCGGTGGACGCTCCGAAGCTGATGCCATTCTTGGCGGCGGTTGACACGACAGCAACGACGCCATCGTCTGCGTGTCCAAGAATGAGCGGGCCCCACGAGCAAACGTTATCGATGTACTCGTTCCCGTCAGCGTCCCAAACGTGCGAGCCTTTGCCTTTTGAGAAGAATATTGGCGTTCCGCCAACAGCGCCCCGCGATCTCGCCGGACTGTTGACCCTTCCTGGTATGAGATTCTGTGTTTCGCTGTACAACTGGGCCGAGCGTTGACGGTTCAATCCTTCACCTCATTTGGGAATACTGGAGATGTTCGCCGCCAATTCTAGAATCAAGCTGCGAGGTGTGCGACTACTCAAATTGCTTCGGCTTGCACTGCGGTAGTACACTCAAACCGGCAATCCCCATTCGGCAGGAGCAATTATGAAAATCACCGGATTGGAAACTCGACTATTCTCATCTCAACACAGCAATGCGAAGCGAAACTGGCTGATTGTTGTGCTTCACACCGACGAAGGAATAGACGGGATCGGCGAAGCCTCAATGCTCGGATTCGACCCGATCGTGGCGAGTTTGCTGGAAGAGTGGGGCGAAGCGTATCTCGTCGGCAAAGACCCAATGGCAAACGAGCTTCACTGGATGCGCCTCTATCAGGATAACATCGGTCGAGGTGGCAGGTTGTTCTCAACCGCTCTTTCAGGTATCGACCTGGCCCTGTGGGACCTGCGGGGCAAGGCTCTAGGTGTTCCGGTTTACAAGCTTTTGGGCGGCCCGATTCGCGACAAAATCAGGGTGTACGCAAACGGCTGGTACACCACTCCCGGCTCCCCAGAACTGAATGCCGAAGAGGCCAAACGGGTCGTGGCAATGGGCTACACCGCCATGAAATTCGATCCTTATGGTCACGACAGCTATTACACGATAACCGCTGAAGAAGCTCAACTGTCGGAAGATCGGGTTGCGGCGGTGCGAGAAGCTGTTGGGCCGGACGTCGACATCCTGGTCGAAGTCCACGCTAAGTTCAACGTCCACACTGCTATTGAATTGGGCCAGCGCCTCGAGAAGTATCGCCCATTCTGGTTCGAGGAGCCGGTGTCTCAAGAGAACGTGTCGGAGATGGCTCAAGTCCGAGATCACGTCCGAATCCCCATCGCCACGGGCGAGCGCCTCTACCTGAAGTATCCGTTCTATGAACTTGTGAAAGCGCAGGCTGTTGACGTCCTGCAACCAGACATTTGCAACGCTGGTGGAATCACAGAACTCAAGAAGATCGCTGCGATCGCCGAATCTCAGCATGTGTCGATGGCTCCCCATAACACCAACGCGGCTGTCGGGACTGTCGCAAGCATGCACCTGGACGTTGCGATGCCAAATTTCCTTATTCAGGAATATCACGCAGAATTTTACGAACCTCACTACTTCGAGGTATTCGACGGCCTCCCCCGTCAGAAAGACGGGTACGTCGAACTGTCAGAAGATGCGGGATTTGGCCTGACGCTGAACGAGGATGTTTTCAACGCTCATCCGTACATCCCGCTTGGTCGGGGAGAGAGGGGAATTTAACCGTGGAGAATTTCAGAGATAAAGTCGCGGTGATAACTGGCGGGGCAAGCGGTATCGGCAGGGCGTTCGCAGATCGCGCGGTGGCGGAAGGCATGAAGGTCGTTTTGGCCGATGTCGAACGGGAACCGCTGCTCAGGGCCGAAGCGGAACTGAGCGAACGCGGCGCCCAGGTTTTAGCCATCGAGACCGACGTGTCAAAGACTGTCGATCTGGAGCAGTTGGCCGAGCAAACGGTCTCGACATTTGGCGGCGTTCATCTGCTGTTCAACAACGCGGGTGTCGCATTGGGCGGGCGAATTTGGGAGAACACGACCGACGATTGGGACTGGATAATGGGCGTCAATCTGATGGGCGTCATCCACGGAATTCGGGTGTTTGTGCCGATTATGCTGGAGCAGGCAGACGAATGCCATATTGTGAACACAGCGTCAATGGCAGGGCTTATCGCGGGGTCTAGATTGGGCGCTTATAAAGTCACGAAATTTGGAGTGGTGGCGTTGTCCGAAACGCTATATTTCGAGCTGGGCGAGGATGGCGCTAACATTGGAGTCTCGGTGCTATGTCCAGGGTTCATTCGCACTCAGATAAACAAGTCCCAGCGCAATAGGACTGATGGCGGATCGCAGATTCTGAGTCAGAACACAGAAGAACCTAGCTTCTTGGATGAAGGCGTTGCCGGCGGAAAAGAGCCAAGTTTCATAGCAGATTACGTGTTCGATGGAATCCGAGCCGGAAAGTTGTATCTGCTCCCGCACGAAGGTTCTGGCGACAGAGTGATGCACCGCGCTCAAGAGATCGTGGCCGAGGTAGCCCCTTCTCTGGAGCGCCCCACGTTCACGCCGCTGTCAGGCAACCACTAATATGAAAATACTGGGCATCGAGACCTCCTGCGACGAAACAGCCGCTGCCGTGATCGAGGACGGCACGGTAATCCATTCAAACGTCATTGCGTCCCAAGTTGAAATGCACGCCCGTTACGGCGGAATCGTGCCTGAGATTGCGTCTCGACAGCACATGACAGCTATGATTCCAGTCGTGCAGACAGCACTCTCGGAGGCGTCGATCAATCTCGAAGACCTTGACGGCATTGCGGTAACTCACGGGCCAGGCCTTGCCGGATCACTCCTTGTCGGAGTCAACGCCGCCAAAGGTTTGGCCGTGTCTCACAACCTGCCTTTCATCGGTATCAACCACCTGGAAGGGCATATCTATGCCGCTTGGCTGGAGGATGGCGTCGATCCCGAATCCGATCCAGGATTTCCCATAATGTGCCTGATAACATCTGGAGGCCACACCGATCTGATTGTCATGCGGGGGCACGGAGATTACCAACTTGTGGGCAGGACGAGAGACGACGCGGCCGGAGAGGCATTCGACAAGGCCGCCCGTGTTCTGGGACTCGGATTTCCAGGCGGGCCTGAGATTCAACGCGCCGCCGAATCCGCAATAGGCACGGAGCCGAGACTGCCGAGGCCCAACGTGAAAAACTCCCTGGACTTCAGCTTCAGCGGCCTGAAAACAGCGGCCCTTCGCCGTGCTGAAGAAAAGGGCATGTATCCGCCCAGGGAAGATCAGAATATTGACTCCCAAGAAGTGTCTGAGGTCGCGGCCGCGTTTCAAGAGGCAATAGTTGATACATTGGTCAAGCGAACGCTTGAGGCGGCGCAACGTTATGATGTCAACGGCATACTGATGGGTGGGGGAGTGGCCGCAAATTCGCAATTGCGGGAATGGATGTCCGATCAATCCTCGACGCCGGTTGTGGTTCCCAGACCTGGATTGTGTACTGATAACGCGGCGATGATCGGAGCGGCTGCGTTCCTTCGTATCAAAGACAACCCAGACCGTATTTGGGATCTGGACGTGATCCCGAATCTCCGATTAGGCTAACGAGGAGCGAAGTTCGTCGGCGCTCCAGAGTGGTTGACCGACGACTCTTTGATCTGATACAGCCTGTTGATGAAGGAGTTGACATCTTCAGAATTTTCCCCATAATCAAACTCCCACTTTATCTCCGATCCGCCTGCCCGGAACACTGCGGTCGGCTTGCCTGGCTCAGTAACCTGGTTGATGACCAGGTAAACGCCCATTAACAACACAATTGCAGATGACGCCAGTTTAACGCCCGTGTTTTCAATTGTTCCGAATAGAACGATGGATAGCACGACTGCTAGAGCGGCCCAGAGATAGGCGCTATACCCTTCTCGATTGGAAGTGATCTCGACCGCTTCGACGTCGCGCACAGATGCGATCACTGCTGTGCGTTGTTTCTCATTGCCGCTGATGTGAATTATCCGGCTGTCTGTCAGCAGCAGCGCTTCGGGGCGTTTGGATGACGGCTTCCCGGCAGAATCGGCTGTGTTGATGGCGAAGGCGACTCGCTCTCTATCCATAAGGGACACGCCTCCGAAGCCGAATTCAGTTAACTCCAAACCAATCTCCTTAACCGCTGATGTCTAATTCTAATGTTACCAGACACGAGTTCAACACGGTTGATCACAACATATCAACCACAGTCTCTCCGCCCTTCATCACGAACCGAACGCTCCGCCCCTCCTCCAGAGTTGTCACGTCGTCGAGCGGATTCGAGTCCACCAAGATTAGGTTCGCAGACTTGCCAGTTTCGACAGCTCCAATTCGATCATCCAACCCGAGACATTTTGCGGCTCTGCCCGTGGCAGAAATGATTGCTTCCATTGGCGACATTCCGGCTCCGACCAAACAGCTTATCTCCTGGGCATTGTTGCCGTGAACCCACCCACCGGCGTCGGTGCCGGTGACGATCTTGACGCCAGCTTCCATCGCCATCTGAAGGCTCTTGACGTGGTGTTCGAGAAGCTCCTCAGACCTTGCCCTGCCGTGGGGAGTTCCTTGCGCTCGGTGGTAGATATACACGCTAAATGTAGGGATGTAAAACACGTCGTTCTCAACCATCAACGGAAGAATGTCGGGGTCTTCATCTAGATGCGTTCCATGTTCGATTGAGTCGACACCGACCTCCACTGCCATACGCAGGCCCGGGCCTCCCAGAGCGTGGCACATTACTCGCTTCCTGTGTGCATGGGCTTCGTCGACGATGGCTTCCAGTTCGTCCCTTCCCATGTGGAGGTCCTTTGGTCCAAGACCCGGCCGGGAACTGGCGCCCCCAGTCGTGCCTGTTTTTATGGCGTCGGCACCGCCGAGAATCATTTCTCGAACCTTTGCTCTGGCGGCAGTGGGTCCATCGGCAACGCTGTTGGGCAGGGATGGATTAGGAGGAGCAGGGTGGTGGTAACCAGATGGACTGGCATGGTCGCCGATGCCTCCTGTCGGCGTGATGATGTCCAGCACGACCTGAAGATTGGGGCCGGGAACCAGTCCTTCGTCCACTGCCATTCGGAAACCGGCATCGAGTCCGCCTCCGTCTCGCACTGTCGTGTAACCGGTCTCAAGAGTCTGCTTCAACACCGAGGCTATCCGCAAGTGACGCTGGCTCAGCGGCTCGGTGAGTCCCCACTTGTCCGCCAGTCCATAACCCATAGACGCCAGATGATCGTGGCAATCGATCAGGCCAGGCAACATTGTCATTCCGTTGCCATCAATGATTTGCGCACCGGCGGGAATCTGCCCGGCGTCGGTTGTCGATACATCGTAAATGTCGGCGCCATCCACAATTACTGTGGCGTCTTCGAACAAGCCGCCTTTGCCGTCGATCAGTCGGACATTGGTTATTGCGATCACTTTTATCCTCCATGTTTGCCGCTATATACCAATGAGGAATATATCACTTACAGCGAATGAGTCCAATGGGGCGTTGAGAATCCTGAACCGGCGCAGATAGACTCGATATAGCGCCTGTGATACTCTCGACTCGATCCGTGCCTCAGCGTGGATTTTTGAGACATCGTCTTATATTAAAATGGACAGATGGAGATTTCGATGGAAAGACCTGTATTTAAGGCTGTGGGCACGCCCGTGGAGGAACTGGACACCCCAGCCCTTGTGGTCGACGTTGGATCGGTGAAACACAACATCGCAGAGGCGCACGGAGCGTTCGCCAGCGGCCCTTCGTTGCTTCGGCCCGACGTCCATTCGCACCTGTGCCCCGCGATCGCTGCAATGCAACTGGACGCCCCCGGCACCGTCGGCGGCGTTGCGGTGTCCACCGTTGGGGAAGCAGAAGTGTTCTCTGAGAACGGCGTGTCGGACATATTGGTGCGAAATCTGTTGGTCACGAAATCTAAGATTGTCCGCGCTTGTGGAGTCGCCAGTAGATGCAGTATAACGGTCGTCGTCGAAAGCGCCGCCAACGCCAATTTGTTGTCCCAAATCGCGTCCGAATCAGGCGTCGAGCTTGGGGTGTTGGCGCAGGTGAAGTCACCAGGGGGACAGATTGGAGCCGCTTCTGCCGAGGTCGCTCTTGCGTTGGCACGAGCCGTTTTGGAACTAGATGGCTTGTTGTTCAAGGGGCTATACGCTGAGAGCGAATTTCCGAGTGAAGACGCCGGCTCGAACACGACGCAAACCTTGCTGGAAGCGAAAGCGGCGCTGGATAACTCTGGCATCGACGTTCCAATTGTGAGCGTATCGGCAAACGAGGAGCTTTTTAACTCAGGAGGCGCAGAAGGCATCACTGAGGTCATCGCGGGAGCGTATGCGCTGATGGACAATCGACACACTGCGTATCACTCGAACCTTCGACACGCAGCGAAAATCCTGGCCACCATAATAACCCACCCAGAACCAGAGGTGGCATGGTTAGACACGGGCCAGAAGGCTTCAAGCATTGACACAGGACTGCCTGAAGTCGATGGCGCATCGGGCGTGTCGTTGTCCCGAATGAGCGCCGAGCATGGCGGTTTGGTCCTGGAAGGCGACGCTCAAAACTCGTTGAACGTCGGCGACAAGGTATGGCTCATTCCGTCAGACATCGGCAACTGCGTCAATGTCTATGACTTCATCCATGCCGCTGAAAACGGCGCGCTGGAAGTTGTCTGGGATGTGGCTGCGCGAGGTCGTTACAGCTAACGAATTTACCTCAAGCGCTGATCTCAGGGCTTGATCTTCAAGGAGATAAACATGAGCATTTACCGGCCACAAATTGGAACGCCGCTGGCAGAGCTTGACACCCCCTGCATGATTGTCGACCTTGATGCGCTGGAGCACAATTTCGACGTCATCGCTGACCTGTATGCCGACTCGCCGACAAAGATGCGCGAGCACGCGAAGAATATCAAGACACCGATAATACTCCACAAGCAAATTCGCGCTGGAGGGACGATGGGCGGCATCTGCACGGCCAAAACCGCCGAGGCCGAGGTTATGGTGGAAGGCGGCTTAACCGACATCCTGATAACCAGTCAGGTGGTGGCTCCTGACAAGCTGGCACGAGTTGCAGCGCTGTCAAAAATTGCCGACATCAAGCTGTCTGTTGACTCCGATGGGCCGCTCAACGAATTGTCGCGCATTTCATCCGAAATGGGAGCGGATGTCGGAGTTGTTCTTGAGGTTGACACCTCAATGGGCAGAGGCGGCATTCGGGCCATCGAACGAGGCGTGGAGCTTGCCAAAATGACGAACGACCTGCCAGGCGTGACGTTCAGAGGGGTGATGAGTCACCAGTCTCTGGCCGCCGGAGCCGACAACGACAGGGAATCTCGGTTCATCGAGGGGCGGAGGTACATCCAGATGTGCCTGGACGTCAAAGACGCCATCGAAGCCGAAGGCATTTCCGTCGATATCGTATCCACAGGCGAGACCTGGACATACGATGTCGCTCCCGAAATTCCTGGCGTCGACGAGGTGCAGGGCGGAACTTATGCGCTGATGGCAACACAGGCTGATTACATGGACGCTTTCCAATACGCTGTCAAAGTTCTCTCCACAGTGATCAGCACGCCTGAGAGCAACGTCGCTGTCGGCGATGTGGGTTATAGAGCGATGACTTCACCCGGCGGTGTTTTGCCTCGTGTCGACGGTATCGTTGGGGTCGAAGTGGAATCTCTTGAGGCGGACGTCATCGTTTTAAGGTCGGATGGCGAAATGCCTTTGGACGTCGGCGACCAATTCCTACTGTTGAGCGCTCAACAAGACATCATGGTCAATCGATGGGACCAGTTCGTGGCTGTCCGAAACGGCAAAGTCGAAGCTGTGTGGCCGATCCTCGCCCGTGGCTGCCATCACTAGAAACAACAAAAAGTTCACTCGAAATTTTGCAGGGCCGACCGACGCATGGCGGCCCTGCTTTGTTTTTACGATTAATCTACCTCGACCAGACTGTATCCCATAGCCTGTGTCTCGTAACTGTTGGCGTGTTCGGATGCGTAAGCATAAGCCGACGTGGCGGCTATCGCGCCTTGGGCGGAAGCTGTTATTGTCTGTTTGAGGTCTCCGGATGCGTCAGTCAAGTCACCGGCGGCGAAGACGCCTTCGATGTTGGTAGTCCCGGCCTTGTCGACGATGACTTCGTTCACATCGTTCAGATCGAGACCCAACTGGTTTGGCAAATCCACCCGCGGGTCCGCGCCGATCTCGATGAACACGCCGTCTAGAGTCAATTTGCTGCTTCCGTTATGTTCCTGGCTCAGCACAACTCCAGTCAAGCCATCATCGCCGAGCAACTCGACGATCTGAGTATTGAATATCGGTTCGACGTTCGAGGAAGCGTCAAGTTGTGCCAGGTTTATCGGCTCAGGACGAGTGAAGCTTCCCTGGCGGTATATGATGTACACCCTCTTAGCGTACTTGCCGAGTAGAACTGCGCCTTTGACTGCCGAGTCTCCGCCGCCAACAACCGCAACGGTGTTTCCCCGGTGAATCGGAGCATCGCAAGTCGCGCAGTAAGACACTCCACGACCCATCCATTCAGTTTCATGATCCAAACCTAGCGTTCGACGCTCCCGGCCAACACCCAGAATTATTGAAGCGCCACGATAGGTCTCTCCCTCCTCCGTCGTCACCTCGAACCCGTCGACAAGCTTGGCCGCTTTGACAATATTCCCGTCAACTATGGGCACATTGTACTTTTCTGCTTGCTCGCGGAATTTCAACATCAACTCGAAGCCATCAATCTCTGGATAACCCGGGTAATTTTCGATGACGCCACCAGTGGCAGTTTCTCCGCCGAATATCGCGCCGAATATGATGGGCTTCATCTGATAACGGGCCACGTACATCGCCGCCGAATATGATGATGCTCCCTGCCCGATTATCAAGACGTCGTAATGCGTATTTTGGTCTGCCAACTCTTCACTTCCTGATACTTTTTAGGGTCGATATTGACCGTGTTTCAGATCAACTGTCACTTGATTGGATGCGCGGGCGATTCGCGACGGTTCCCGTGGGGCATTATCTTCCTGATAACATCACCAGCGTCTGGCTGGTGCCGACTACGAGTTCGGCCCGGACCTGCACGTTTCGGTTCAGACACAATTCATGCTCCATAAAATTATAACATCGCCGAAGTTTGACACTCAGGGAGGGAACTGGTCAAATTGTGCTCATGACAGAACACGATTACGATAGCCTGGGTTACAACGGTATGAGCAAGCGGCTATTTGCGGCGTGGTACGACTTGCTGAATGCCGGCGTCGAAAACAGGGTCATTCCTTACAGGCGATTGACTGCTGGGTTAGCGAACGGAAAAGTGTTGGAGATCGGCGGAGGCACTGGCGCTAATCTGGAATTTTACCCACCAGGCGCCGACCTCACGTTCGTTGAACCAAATCCCCACATGGCCGTCCGGCTCCAACGCAACGCAGAGAAACTGGGCAGGTCGGTAACTATTGCGCCTGGTTTTGGAGAGAACTTGCCATTCGAAGACGCCTCGTTCGATACCGCTGTCACGACGCTGGTGCTGTGCATGGTTTCCGATGTCGAGAGCGTCGTATCTGAGGTTCGTCGAGTTCTAAAACCTGGCGGCAGATTCCTGTTCTATGAACACGTTGTGTCTACTCACAAGCTCCTCGGCATCTGGCAGGGGCTTTTTAATCCAATTTGGAAGTTCGCCACGACCGGTTGTAACCTCAACCGAGACCTGTCCGGTGAAATAGGGCGAGCGGGGTTTTCTCAGGTGGAGTGTCGAAGGTTTAGCCTGTCAGTTGGCGTGCCTATTACGATTCCTAACATAGTCGGTGTCGCGACGGTCTAGGTCGCAAGCCTGGCCCACCTTGGCATTGGAGCATAAATGGATTTCAATTTCGATTGGACGAAATATCGAGACAACACCGGGATGCCTCTGGCTGGGATGCCATCGCGCCTCGGAGTGGGCGCGAACGCGATAATTTTCGATGACGATGGTTGCATCTTGCTTGAGAAACGCTCTGACAACGGGTGGTGGGGGCTGCCGGGTGGTCACGTCGAGATAGGCGAGTCAGCTCAGGATGCTGTGGTTCGGGAGGTGCTTGAGGAGACTGGTCTCGTAGTTGAGATCATGCGGCTTGTGGGCGTCTACTCACACCCTGATAATCTCTGCTTCGTTCAGTATCCCGACGGTAATACGGCGCACATTCTGTCCATAGTGTTTGAATGCACAGCCACGGGCGGCACACTCCAGATGTCGGATGAAAGCACGGAACTTCGGTACAATCAGGTCAATTCTTTACCCGACCATGTGGTCTTGTCTCACAAGATTAGAATCGAAGATGCTTTGCTTCGTTCTCCAATTCCTTTTGTCAAATAACCCCCGCTGTGCGGGTTTGCAATTGACACAGCATAGGCCGTGACCTACCATTATGTCAGGTCGTGCTAGGCGGGGAGATAGCGGTGCCCTGAACTCGCAATCCGCTCTAGCGAGGCTGAATTCCTCCCTGAGGTCTTCTTTGCGCAGCCTCTGTTGGCGGTTTCTGATGTTGAGAGTTGGGTCCTGCGCGGCGGAAGCCTGCGAACTCCGTCAGGTTCGGAAGAAAGCAGCGGTAAGTGGTAACTTTCGTGCGCCGCGGGTCCACCTGACTTGAGTTGGAGCCGCCGAAAATGCCGGCGGAAGGGATCGAAGGGCGGTGCACGGCCTAACATTTCTTCTTCACTATGCCCCATATTCCTACGGTGCCATTGATGACCCCCAAAACGGGAACACCTGTTCGAAGTGTGACGCGGTCCAAGCCTAAAAAATCCCTGGGCCAAAATTTTCTCGTTGACTCGCGTGTCGCCAAAAAAATCATCTCTGCCGCCGACATCAGTTCGGATGACACAGTCCTAGAGATCGGGCCGGGCAGAGGAGCTTTGACTAGGCATCTGGCTGAAACCTGCAAGAGGCTCGTGGCAATAGAACTCGACTCGGAATTGGCGTCGGAACTACAGGGGCGCTTTTCTAATGACCCTGGCGTAGAGATAATTCACGGCGACGCCAGAGACGTGTCCGTCGACCAATTTATCAACGCTGGTGAACGCTACAAGCTACTGGCAAATCTGCCATATTATGCGGCCAATCGCATCGTGCGTAGATTTCTCACAGCCGAGCGCAAACCATCAATCCTTGTCTTCATGGTGCAACGAGAAGTCGCCCGAACCATGGCCGCTCAGCCGGGAGACATGGGTTTGTTGTCAGTGATGATCCAACTGTACGGCTCGGTCAAGGTGGCGTTCACAGTGCCTCCCAGGGCTTTTCGACCTGCGCCAAAAGTCACATCTGCCGTGGTCCGCATCGACGTGTACGACCAACCAGCCCTCGATCTTATATCTGACGAAGATTTTTTCGATTTGGTCATCGCTGGATTCAGCGCCCCGCGCAAACAGATCAAAAACAGCCTGAGGAACGGCCTAAAGGTGACGAGCGAGATTGCAGGCGTCATGCTCGAAGCGGCCGGCATTGACCCCAAACGTCGACCCGAAACCCTGTCAGTGGCAGAGTGGGGGGACGTCTACAATCAATGGCGGACTGTGAACCCTTGATTCACAAACGAGCGAATATCAATTCGACATGCTGAAACTCGAAGCGCACGCAAAAATCAACCTAACGTTGGAGATTCTACGGCGAAGAGACGATGGATTTCACGAAATCGTTTCGGTGGTCCAGACAATCTCGTTGCACGACACAGTGGTCATTGATCACAGTGAGTCTCTTGAGGTTGAATGCGAGATCGAAGGGTTAGACGCGAGGGATAACCTCGCATACCGCGCCGCAGATCTGTTGAGGGAAAAGTCGAAGACCGATTTGGGGGCAAAGATCAGAATCTACAAGCGAATCCCTGTATCTGCAGGGTTGGGCGGCGGAAGCGCTGACGCCGCGGCAGTCCTGGTGGGCTTGAATCAGCATTGGAAACTCGAACTCGCCCTTCGCGAACTCGAAGGCATCGCGTCCGAACTCGGATCAGACATCCCGTTTCTGTTGACCGGCGGGGCGGCGATGCTCACAGGTCGAGGCGAACGGGTGCGATCGTTGCCTCCTGTTGAACTTCCCTGGCTCGTGTTGCTTTGCCCTGACATCGAAGTCGAACATAAAACCGCCGCAATGTTTTCCAACTTTCCTCCGTCCAATTACACTCGTGGGGCGTTGACGCGAAAACTCGAAGCTCGGATTCGCGGTGGTGGAGACGCACCGCCTCAGTTTTTCTTCAATGCATTCGATGAAGTGGCCCTTTCGACGGTAAGCGGTCTCGATGAATACTGGCGAGGCTTCGAGGCGTTGGGCGCCCGAGAAATACATGTGGCGGGCAGCGGGCCAACACTATTTGCGCCAGTGGCCCAGAAGGAAGTCGGAACGGCTCTCCATCTGTTGTTGCAACACAAAAACCGCTGGAACTCTCATCTGGTTTCGGCTTGGAACCCGACAAGCAGCCAATAATGAACGCTCTCGTGGCTGGAATGGCGACCGGAGCGTTGATGGCGTCAGTGTTTGTCGCCGCCGGCATGTTCTTGGCATTCCTGCTAATCAAAGACCCATCTCCGAGTCTAGCCGTTTACCTCGCGAGATTCCCGCCGGGCGGTCTCATTATGGCAATAGTCGTTTTGTCTTACCCGATCTGGGGGTTCATTGGAGTGATCCTTGGAGTCTCATTACTCGCTCTTGAAAACGCCGCGCCCGGTGGCGGGCTTGGGACTTCGAATCTCACATACTCGTTCGGAGTGTTGACCGCTTTTCCGATACTGGCGGCGCCTGTCGCATATATACTCCGGAAGGTCTGGCACGGAATTATGGGCATAGCTCTTGCAGCAGGAGGCATATTCGGTTGGTTGCTGCCTGTCTTCGCTTCGTAACCGACTTCTAGACTCAACATATTTAGTTCGACGACGCGATCGGAGAAATGATTGGCAATATTCGACCTGCATGTTCATACGGTCCGTGGAAGCAGTGACAGCAGTCTCACCCCAGAGCAGTTGGTGAACGAGGCAACTCGTCTGGGGTTGAGCGGTGTTTGCCTAACCGAACACAGTGGCGGCTGGGAGCAGCCTGAGTTCGACCAGGCGTTCGAAGATGCCGGACTTGCGGTTATTCGAGCTTTGGAAGTGGATACCGATATGGGACACATTTTGGTGTTCGGCATGCACAGGTATGTGGCAGGAATGCACAAAGCATCCGAGCTTCGCAAGGCGGTGGACAACGCCGGGGGCGTGATGATCTCGGCACATCCCTTCAGAAATTTCTTCAACAGGCCGCCTTACAACACGAATCTCCTGTTCCCAAAAGGTCGCCAAATTCCAGAGTCTGCGAGCGATGCGGCCAATCATCCGCTTTTCAATCTCGTCGACGATATAGAGGTCGTCAACGGCTCGAACACGAGCCAGGAAAACAGTTATGCCTCAGATGTCGCGACAGCCCTGGGATTTCACGGCACCGGGGGCAGCGATGTTCATTCCGCGCACGGCCTGGGCAAGGGAGTCACAATTTTCAACCGTGATATTAAGAGCGAATCTGACCTTGTGGAGGCTCTGAAAGCGAAACATTACTCTCCAGGCTTCCGAGATGGGTCAGGAAATGTTCACTCACTCGTCGATTCGCCGTAGGCACAATTGCCGAATTAATACTTTCGCAACCCACGCGTCCCAACCGCCTATCCGCCCGCAAACTGGACCCGTATGCTGTATGCAGACTGAATTGGTTGAACAAAACAACAGCAAACCGCCGACCGGTGCAACAATTTTGAGAATCGAATATTTATGACTCTATTGCAAAAAACGTCGCCGCTGGATGAAGCGTGGATCGCCCTGGATCTCGAAACGACTGGTCTTTCGCCAGAGTCTGACGAGATAATCGAAGTTGGCGCCGTAAAATTTGTCGGCGACGAAGAAGTTGAGACGTTCCAAAGTTTCGTGAATCCGGGACGGCAGTTGTCCGATTTCATCACTGATTTGACGGGCATCGTCCAAGAAGACGTCGATAACGCGCCCGCATTCGGAAGCATAGCGCCTAAACTCGCCGTGTTCCTCGGATCTGCGCCTATCGTAGGGCACAATGTTGAGTTCGACCTCGGATTTCTTCGAGCCAAAGGCATGCGATTGTCCAATCAGATTTGCGACACGTGGGAACTAGCTTATGTGCTGAGACCGGACGCGAAAGCTTATGGTTTGGAAGCGCTGGCTGGGCTACTTAGTGCCACTCACATTAATCCACATAGGGCGGTGGACGACGCTCAGGCGACCCGTCAGGTGTTCGTGACGTTGGTCCGGGAACTAGCTGATCTTGACGAGCCCACGCTGACAGAAATGAATCGCTTGGCCCAACGGTCGGGCTGGAAATTGCGGCACATTCTAAATTCCATGAACTCCACAGGAACCCGTAGCCGGCCGAAAATCGGAGACATTCCTGTTGGCGGCGCGCCACGAGACCGCGCCCAGTTGATGTTTGGGTTGGACACACGAGCGCTCAGCCAGCGTTTGAAACACGACCGCCCTCTCCGGCCCAATGAGCGCCTTGTCCCAGTTGACAGATCGCTGGTGGAGGATATGCTCCAATCGGGGAGCGTATTCGCGGAAGCATTGAATAATTTCGACGAACGACCCGAGCAGATCGAAATGGCCGGAGCAGTCACCGATTCGCTCAATTCTGGAGGCAGGTTAATTGTCGAAGCGGGAACCGGCGTCGGCAAGTCCATGGCCTATTTGCTTCCCGCCGCTATTTACGCCGCTCTCAACAACCGCCGAGTCGTCGTGTCCACCAACACGATCAACCTCCAAGAACAGTTGGTCACAAAAGACCTGCCTGCGATGCTAAAAGGCATGGCAAGCGTGCCTGAACTCTCCGATCTCGATGTTCACTTCACCCAGTTGAAGGGCAGGGCGAACTACCTGTGTGTGCGGAAGTGGCAGAATCTCCAAGCCTCTGACAACGCCGACGAAACGGAAGCTCGCATGCTGGCGAAAACATTGCGGTGGCTCCAAACCACCGAAACCGGAGACCGTTCCGAACTCAATCTGGGTCACCGGTCTGCGGCTGCGCCGTGGGAACGATTGTCCGCTCAGGGAGCGCAGGATTGCATTTCATCTGGCGGCCCCTGTTTCCTACGCGCGTCGAGAGAGAAAGCTGCCGCATCCCACATCGTCGTCGTCAATCACGCGTTGTTGCTGTCGGACCTGGCAATGGGAGGGTCAGTGATCCCGGAGTACGACATTCTCATCGTTGACGAGGCTCACCATCTGGAGGATGAAGCAACACGCCAACTTGGTTTTGAGCTTCCACAGGCGGCGTTCGACGATCAATTTCAGTCCATGATCGGGGAACGCGGACTGTTTAACGAAACTCTGAGCGCGATCCGCCGCTCGGCGTCCGGCGCGTCGCGCCAAAAATCTGTTGAGGAAGCGAGCGGGAAGGCGGCGCTTCAACTGCCACAAGCCAGAGAACGATTAGCCCTGTTGTTTAATGGACTGACTTCGGCACTGTTCGACGCTACAGAAGGGCAACGGCGTCAGAACGATGAGTCGCGGGTCACCAGCGCAACTCGCTCCCAACCAGTGTGGTCCGAATTGGAGATCGCCTGGGAGAACGCTGACATCCTCATCGCCGAAATTGGAACGGTTCTGAGCGAGCTTCACAAATCTCTTGTAGGGCTTGATGAAAGCAACATTCCCGGCTACGACGGGTTGATGACAGAAGTGACCGAAGCGACTCAAAGCAACGCCGAGTTGAGAAAGCGGCTAGCTGAGTTCGTGGTCAACCCGCAAGATGACGGAATATATTGGGCCACGAAAAACTCACGGAGTCAGGGCATCATACTTCACGCGGCGCCATTGGATGTGGGGGACACGCTCGATAAACTTCTCTATTCGGACAAGGAATCAGTGGTTCTGACCAGCGCCACGCTCAGTACAGACGGCAACTTCAAGCATTTGATTGAGCGTGTCGGATTCAACGACGCCGATCAGTTGCTTCTGGGTTCGCCGTTCAACTACGAAGATGCGGCGCTGCTCTGTGTTCCCAGGGATATGCCGGAGCCAAACGCCGACGATTACCAGCGTGCAGTCAATTGGGCGGTGATCCAGGCCGCCCAATCGTCCGGTGGTCGTGCGATGGCGCTCTTCACTTCACATGCGTCGCTTAGAGCATGCGCCACGGCAATTCGGGGGCCAATGAAATCGGCTGGAATAAATGTGCTGGCCCAAGGGGTGGATGGCACTCCTCAACAACTTGTGTCACGGTTCCTGGAAAACCCGGAAACCGTGCTGCTCGGAACTTCCAGCTTTTGGGAGGGCGTTGATCTCGCAGGAGACGCTCTGAGAGTGCTATTGGTTGCGCGATTGCCATTCAACGTGCCTTCAGAGCCAGTCTTTGCAGCCCGTTCCGAACAATATGAAAACTCGTTTAACCAATATGCGGTGCCTCAAGCAATTCTGAAACTTAGGCAAGGTTTTGGCCGTCTTATCAGGACGAAAACCGATCGAGGTGTCGCCGTAATTCTGGACCAGCGAATCCTCACTAGACGGTACGGGCAGGCGTTCATTCAGTCCCTTCCTCCTGTCACAGTCGAACCGTGTTCCATGCGAGAATTGCCGGACAAAATTGAACGGTGGCTCGACGGATAGATGGCATTTATCGAACACAGCGATGCGTTTGACCTTGCCGCGACTCTTGAGAGCGGTCAGGCGTTCCGATGGCGGCGCGAAGACGCACAAAACGACGGGACAACATGGTTTGAAGGAGTGATATTCTCCAACATCGTCCGTATCAGGCAGGTCACCGGAGGTGTGGAATGGGACGCATCTCCGGACTCCGAGACTTCTATGGCGCCGATTCTCAGAGATTACCTCAGGCTGGACGACGACTTTCCCGCTATCATCTCAACTCTGGAGTTCGACGACATATTGAGGGGAATGTTCGCCGAGTACAAGGGCATCCGTATTCTGCGTCAGGAGCCGTGGGAATGCCTCGTGACGTTTATCTGTTCAGCGAACAACAACATTCCTCGCATCACCAAAAACGTTGAAGATATGGCGGCGGCGTTTGGATCGCCGATTCAGGGGACCAAGACTGAGAAAAACGCATTCCCAACTCCTGCTCAACTGGCCGATGCAGGCGAAGCGAGCCTGCGAAAACTGGGGCTCGGCTTTCGAGCCAAATACGTCGCCGCCGCCGCGAGACGAGTCGCAGATGGAGAGTTCGACTTGTATTCCCTGCGAGAAGCGGCGTACCAGGACGCGCTGGACACTTTGGTCGAGTTCGCGGGCGTTGGCGACAAAGTTGCCAATTGTGTGTTGTTATTCTCGATGGACAAATGTGAAGCATTCCCGGTTGATGTTTGGATAGATCGCGCGCTAAGAGAGTGGTACTTTTCTGACAGCGAGGAGAAGGTCAGTCGAAACAAAATGAGGGCGTGGGCGCAGGCACGATTTGGCGAGCACGCAGGCTATGCAAACCAGTATCTGTTCCACGGAAGGCGTCTTCGAGATCGCAAATAAAGGCAATCGACGATCTTGGTTCCATCGCATTCGGTCCCCGGCAGGCTCATAACTAGATCATGATAACGAGCGTTATTTGCTCTTTTCCTTCCTGTTCTGAGACAGCATGTCATGCGTGCGAGAATCTTGAACGCCCACCATCGCTGTGCTATCCTGAAGCTGATCGGGGAGTGGCGCAGCTTGGTAGCGCACCTGCATGGGGTGCAGGGGGCCGCTGGTTCGAATCCAGTCTCCCCGACTTCCTCAAACCATGCTTCCACACTTGCCTTGTGTTCCGCACGATCCTAACGAGCGATATGGCTGCAAGCACGCCAGCCATCGCGATCATTCCAACCTCCGATAGGGCCGGAATTTGCACGGTAGAGTTGGCTGGATTATTGAATGTGATCGGGTCGAAACGAGACGATTTGACGCTGGCTTCGTTGACTGCAATTTCACCCAACAACTGCGGGTCAGGTATTACGACTATCTGGATTTGAGCAGAGGCGCCAGGCTCCAAATCGTCCAGGTTGCAGGATATAAGACCTGCTGTTTCGGAACACACGCCTTGTGACGTTACTATTTGACCCAATACCATTCCGACAGTCAACTCATCAGTGATCGTGATATCCAAGGCGGATTCGGGACCGACGTTCTCAACCTCGATGGTGTACGTCATGAAATCGCCAACTTTAACTGTCGTCAGCGACCCAAATTTCGTGATTCACAAGTCTGAATGCTGCCCGATTTATACTTCGATTCCAATGGCACTTCGCTGAATCTCGACTCCCTGCACACTGGCGATAGTGCTCCACGGCTCGGTTGTTGGGAATTCAATCGTCGCGGTCGATGGTTGCGAAGACGCCAGAAATTCATTACCGCCATGTCAAATGGTTGTGTAGCCGGTTCACCCAGGGTTCCTGCTGCGAATATCAGGCTCCCACTATTGTTGTCGGCAACTGACTGCAACTCTAACCCGATCGGCGAGTTTGGCGCGATTTTGACACTCGACACGGTGATCTTCGCCGGATCAAAATCGATAAATGTCTGGATGCCGGCAACTATTTGGGTGTTCGGATTGACATGAATTTTTACTTCCAATGACGACCAGCGCGAATCGAATGGACTGCCAGGTCAGGCAATTCCTGATGTGTTACACTCCGAATCCCAAACCCGGACCTCACGAGAGTTCGACATGCAAAAAGAACGCCCGACAATTATCACGGATAACGCTAATGACGCTGTCAAACAATGGTTCAGTATGCTGAGTCGCTATTGCGCCTCTGAAGACTACAATTCCACTCGCGCGATATTTGCGCGCGATGTCGCGTCCTTCGGCACCAAGGCAGATATTGTCGTCGGATTGGATCTGCTTCAAACCAACCAGTGGGAAAGCGTCTGGCCAAACATCCAGGACTTCCAAATTGACGTCGACAATATCGTTTCGGGAGGCTCGGAAAATACCGCCTGGGGAATCGCCACCTGGACTTCAACCGGTTTTGACGGGGACGGCAGTTCGTTCCACCGTCCCGGCCGCGCGACGGTTGTGTTGGAACGCAGAGACGGTGTTTGGGTTTCATTGCATACCCATTTCTCGCTAAATCCGGGCACCCCACCCAGAACTTATGGACCAGCAGGCCGTGATCGATAATGAGTTAGCCCCGGCGATGTCCGATATCGTGGAGTCTGGACGTCTGGGATCAACAAGATTCATTAGATGCATTGGGGAAGTTCGATCAGAAGTGAATCTCGAAACAGTTGCAGACGGTTGGCACATGGCGTTTCGCAGATTAATTGGCTCTGAACCATCGCGGCAGGTGGTCTCAGGTGACGAAGAGTTCGCTTTAACAGGCATGACCAATTGGCCTGGTGGCCAGTCGGCGATACTCGTGGTCGGTCGCACTCAGGAAGATATGAAACCCAGCCCAGACCTTATGATCATCGGGTCAAAAGGGGCGGCATATTATAGTGAGTGAAGTTCACAGAAATTCATCGAACGAACTGCAGTTGTGATCAGAAAATATGGCGCTCTACTCGTGTCTGGCAGGCGTACGCATCAGGAGGGACACGCCGCCGCCTTCGATGCTCATCCTAAGTTGCGAGTTGATAGCGATCACCGATGAGCACGACGTTTCGGCGTCCCGCGCCGAAGCGAACCAACTTCTGGCTGATGACTACAATATCCCATACGTTGCGGACTTGGACGAGTCGCTAAAGCTGCCGGGAGTTGACATCGTAAGCGCGTGTCCCGATGTCGAGCGCAGAGGGAGAGTCGCAGTCCAATGCGCTGATTCCGGAAAGTGTCTTTATCTCAACAAACCTCTTGCAGGCACAAATGAAGACGCCAGAGCAATCGTCGAAGCGGTGGATCGAAATGGCGTCACGGCACAGATGTTCAGTCAGGTGCATAGCTCGTTCTCGCAAGACGCCAGGGCAGCTATCGGGTCTGCCTGAATCGGCGAATTGAAAGCGATTCATGTCGAGTGCATATTCGCCAAAGGCCCGCCAGGAACTTTGAAGTCTCTTGCTCCAAGAATCGAGCGAGCGCGACCGGACAGGTTCACATTTGTGGAAGCAAAACGTGAGATGTTCGATATCGGGGTGTATGCCTTCGCCCTGGTCCGTTGGTTGACGGGCAGAGAAATTTCAACCGTTGACGCAGTGACAAGCAATTTCTTCTTCCAAGAGCACGAGCAGGCTGGAGTCGACGACTTCGGAATCATGATCATGGACCTGGAAGGCGGGGTGTCCGCGACGATCGCGGCAGGCAGATTCGGTTGGACCAGCCACCCGGCAGGAGGGCCACTGAAGATTGTGCTTGTCGGCGCAAATGGCACATTCACCTTCGACGCGCACAATCCAAAGTTCGAACTTCACACCGACGAGGCGCCTTTCGCCATGCCCGAGCGTCACTCGCTTGACCCAATGGGCATGTGGGCGTCGACGCAACGGGAATCAAACGTCATGAGGAAAAATCGGTGGCAGTCGTTCGACCAAGATCCTCCGGGCCAGCTTGCCGACGTTTCGGCTTTTATCAACTGTATCGAAAATGACGTCGAGCCTGAAATGAACGTTCGTCTTGCGACGAGGCTCACCGAAGTTATTTTGGCAAGGTATGAATCAGCCGCGAATGGTTATTCTGTCAAATTGCCGCTTGCAGAGCATTAATCTAGTTCCCCACAAACAGACACGGCGGATGGCCATGGACCACCCGCCGTATGAGAGCGATCTTATCGTCTTGAGGCTAGCGTCCGGCTTCCATCTGTTCGCGCTGCCAGTCGAAGTCCACCTTATCCTCATAGAAGCGGTCTGGGTTTTCGACGGCCCAAATTTGCTTGCGGATGATATAGTTGTCAGGCTCTAACTCGACGCCCTTGCGCCAAAGAATCATCGCCTGATCAGCCTCGCCGTTCTCGTATAATAAAAGCCCCTGTCTGAACAGCGCGTTGGCCTCGTCGTGGTCGGCGCCGAGTTCGTCCACGTCGGGAGATTCTAACCCGCCTTTCGCTTTTGCAATCCAATTTTCGACGACGTCACGGGTTTCCGGCTTGCGGATATCGAAACCGCCCAGTCGCCTGTATTCCACGATCCCCTCTTCGTTTATTAGATAGCCGTTGGGGATTGCTTTGAATCGATAGAGCTGTCCCAGCAGGTTCTCACGGTCGACAATTGTGGGGAATTTAGCTTGGGCTTTTTCGACGAACGGTCGGGCCATCGCAGCGCCCTGGGCGTCCATCGCCACGGAAAGAATTTCGACGGCGGAGCCAGCAAGATTCTTGCTTTCGTAGAATTGTTGCCATACAGGCAACTGTTCACGGCACGCTCACCAAGAAGCCCACATGAACAGGATCACACGCTTCCCTCTGTAGTCGCTCAGCGTTATGTTTTCGCCGCCCAACGAGGGAAGCGTAAAGCCAGGCGCGTAATCGCCCTCACCGACCTGGCTAGAGATTTTTGTTGTCAAGATTCCTCTTTTTCTATTGCTGATATGCAGAGACGCGCTCGCAGTGGCATCCCATTCGTTCAAATTTGATCGGGGTCAACGACTCCGAAAATGTTAGAAACTTCAACCAACGCCGTGAAAGCCTACTTCGACCACATCACCGGTCACCATGACCGGAGTAATTCGTTCGCCACCGGAAAGTTCTTCCACAATCGCCCATTTGTCAGGCTCACGTGAAAGATCGATTTCTTCAAATGTGATGCCCAACTCGTTCAACTCGTCCTTTAGAGCGTCCGAGTAATTGCAGTCGGGGTGGGAATATACAACTATGGTGTCTGTTGTCGTGTCTGCCAAGCCAATCCTCCGAATTTGATTGCCGATACAATTATCTGATGCATCAACATTGTATGAGATTCAATTCCTGATTGCAAAATATCCGACCGCAGACCGCATCGGTATTTGCGCTTGTCGCTGAAATTGCCCCATGATAATATGCGGCAGACCCAGTGATTGCGAGCATGACAAAACACAAATTACGCTCAGAATGAGTTGCCCTTTCAGACGAGGCGAAAATGGCCCAGTATAAAGTCGCGGTGATCAGAGGCGACGGAATCGGCGTAGAGGTGATTGAGGAGGGCATCAAAGTTCTGGAAGCCCTATCCGAACAATTCGACATCTCATGGCAGTTTGAAGAACATCCGTGGAGTTCAGAGTACTATATCAAGAACGGGCAAATGATGCCGTCCGACGGCCTGGATATTCTTGCGAAAGCGGACGTCATCTACTTGGGCGCGGTCGGTCATGTAGACATTCAGGACCATGTGACCCTTAGCGGCCTGCTTCTTCCTATCAGACGCAGTTTCGATCAATACGTTTGCGAGCGACCGAGTGTCCTGTATCCCGGCATCACGTCTCCGCTGAGCGGCAAGGAGCCTGGCGATATCGACATGGTGGTCGTGCGTGAAAACACTGAGGGCGAATATGCCGACGTTGGCGGCTTTCAGTACGCGGGCTTTGATGAAGAGATAGGTGTGCAGTCTGGTATTTTCACCCGTAGGGGTTGCGAACGGGTTATCAAACACGCTTTCGAACTAGCCCGTCGTCGAGACAAGGACAGGCGCGTCACGTCCGTGACAAAGTCCAACGCTTTAGGGTATGGGATGCTGGTGTGGGACCGGGCTTTCGACCGGATAGCCGAGAACTATCCAGATATCGAAACGCAATCCCTCCTGGTAGATGCCGCGTGCATGGATTTCATCAGAAAACCGGAAGTGTTCGATGTCGTGGTGGCAAGCAATTTGTTCGGCGATATTCTCACAGATATTGGCGCAATCGTCACCGGGAGCATGGGCATGGCTCCCAGCGGGAATATCGACCCGGAACGCCGGTTCCCGTCAATGTTCGAGCCAGTGCATGGCACAGCCCCCGACATCGTGGGAACCGGCAAGGCAAATCCTCTGGCGGCGATCATGTCAGGATCCATGATGCTGAGACACCTGGGCGAAGACGAAGCGGCGGACTCGGTTGACAATGCGGCGCTGAAGATCGTTGAGTTAGGCGAAACCCTGACCCCCGATCTGGGGGGCTCATCCACTACCGAACAGGTAGGCGATGCCGTTGTGTCGGCTCTTGGTTAGTATTAACAAAAAGTGAAAGAGGTTAGTTATGGTAGATCTGATCATCAAGGGCGGACAGGTGGTCACCCCTGCTGGAGTCGGAAACCTGGATGTCGCAGTCGAAGGAGAGCAGATTGTCGCCGTCGCTCAGCCAGGAACCATTTCTCCCGATGGAGCGCGAGTAATTGACGGCACCGGCAAGATCGTTATCCCTGGAGGCATAGAACCCCACGCGCACATCGGCGGGCCGCGCCAACCCGAACGCTCAGCGGCGGAGCCTGTGTCCAAGGCGGCTATCTACGGCGGAACGACCACGGTTCTGGACTTCGCCACTCAGGTCGCCGGCCACGATCTGCTGCATGCAATGGGCGAAGCGGCCGAACGATGGGAGGGCCAAGGCTACACCGACTATTCCTACCATCCGATATTCACCAGCGGCGCTGATAATACCTCAATCCACCAGATAGGCGAGCTTGTCGAAGCAGGGTTTCCCAGCTTCAAGATATTCACGACAAGCATTCGGCCTCCAAGCGCGCAATTGCAAAACAACAAGACCGACTTCGGCAGGCTTTCTCTAATCATGGAGCAAGTCGCCGAAGCCGGAGGCATGCTTCTGGTCCATTCCGAGGACGACGACATGGTCCATTACAACTACGACAACGCGGAGGATCAGGGCAACGTCGAATGGTGGCAGATGCACCAGATTCACACCAAACTCTCTGAAGACGTTTCTTTCCGACGGGTAATAAGGCTGGCCGAACAGAAAAACTGTCCAGTATATTTCGTCCACGTCAGCGCATTGGAGGGTGTCGAGGCAGTGGGCGAGGCTCGGAGCCGCGGTCAGGCTATCTACGGCGAGACGCTTCACAATTACGCCTGCTTCAGTGCCGAAAATTATCGCGAAGACAACGGCATGAAGTACCATACCTATCCTTCCTTGAAATCAGAGGATGATCGGCAGGCGCTCTGGGCCGGACTGCTTGATGGCCGGCTATCGACAGTCGCTACGGACTTGGTTTCGACGACCTGGGAAGAGAAGATCAGGTTCAGGACGACCGCCGATGTGACTGGTGGGCACAATGGCATCGAGACTCGTGTGGGCATCGCCTATTCAGTTGGCGTCGTTGATTTGGGCATGTCCTTGGAGCGGATGGTCGACATCACCTCAGCCAACGCCGCCAAGATATTCGGCATGTATCCGAAAAAAGGCGCCATCGCGGCCGGCAGCGACGCAGATATCACAATAATCGACCCCTTGTTCGACCGGCCGCTGACGCTAGACGATCTCCACATGGAGGATTACAGCATCTGGGCTGGTTGGCACGCACACGGTTGGCCTGCCACGACAATTCTCAGAGGCAAAGTGATGGTCGAGGACGGCAACCTTGTCGGCTCAGCGGGTGACGGCAACCTGGTGAACCGGAGTATAGATCCTTCGGTCGTCAGTCGTCCCGTGTGCTGAACGCTTCGAATCTTGACTCGCTTGAATTGGCTATGCTACGGTTTTTGTGTGCGGCTGCTGAGGTAGACGCACGATTAGGCGTTGATTGGGAGTAGTAAGGGACAGTCCCGCTCAAGAGAGCCAGCGGTTGGTGGAAGCTGATGCGAGGACTGCCTTGAACTCGCCTCGGAGCTTCCGGCCTGAATATATTCGCACAATAGGGCCGGACGGTCGCACCGTTATCGCAGATCAAAGTGGTCTGGATCAAGCGTTCAGACAATTAGGGTGGTACCGCGGGAATTTTGATGCCAAACATCCCGTCCCTTAATCCGGGACGGGATGTTTGTTTATATTCAGTTTTTGGTTTACACACGACGGAGTTAAGGATGACATCAGTCAGAACTACATCGACCAGATACGATCATCAGGCTATCGAAGCCAAGTGGCGCGAACGTTGGGAGAAAGACGGCATCTACCGCGTGGACGATGACGACTCTCGACCTAACTGGTACGAGCTTCATATGTACCCGTACCCGTCTGGAGACCTCCATATCGGTCACTGGTACGCCATGTCGGGCGCTGACCTGCATGCCCGTTTCAAGCGTATGTCGGGTTTTAATGTCTTGCATCCTATGGGGTTCGACGCCTTCGGTTTGAACGCTGAGAACGCCGCTATTCAACGCGGTATCCACCCGTTCAAATGGACCATGAGCAACATCGAGAACATGCGACTGCAGTTGCGTTCAATGGGGCCGATGTATGACTGGGACCGGGAGATCATCACCTGCACTCCCGATTACTACAAGTGGAACCAGTGGTTCTTCCTCCAGTTCTACAAAAAAGGGCTGGCCTATCGTGGGTTCGCCCCGGTGAACTGGTGTCCTTCATGCAAAACCGTGCTCGCTAATGAACAGGTAATCGACGGTATGTGCGAAAGGAGCGATACACCCGTTGAGCAACGGGACATGAACCAGTGGTTCTTCAAAATCACTGATTACGCTGAAGAGCTTCTCGACCAGTCCAAGATCGATTGGCCGGAGCGAATCAACACAATGCAGACTAATTGGGTTGGCCGAAGCGAAGGCGTCGAGGTAGAGTTCGATATTTCGGAATACGGACTCGAACAAAAGACGCTCCGAACGTTCACTACGCGGATCGACACTGTGTTCGGCGTGACGTTCGTGGTTTTGGCGCCGGAGCATCCGCTTGTTCCTGAGTTGACAATCAAGGAACAAAAAGCAGAGGTGGCGGACTACATTCACCAGGCAAGTCTGGAAACAGAGATCGAACGATTATCCACTGAAAAGGAAAAGACCGGCGTTTTCACTGGCGCCTATTGCATCAATCGATTGAACGGCGAGAGGGTGCCGATTCTGACTGCCGATTACGTTTTGCACACCTACGGGACTGGTGTGGTCATGGGCGTGCCTGCTCATGACGCCCGTGATTTCATTTTCGCAAAAAAATATGGACTGCCAATTCGGGTGGTTGTGGCGCCGCCGGATTGGGACGGTGGCGACCTCGAAGATGCGTATCTCGCAGAAGGGACACAGGTTAACTCAGGAGAATTTGACGGCCTGTCTAGCTCTGAAGGATTGCAGAAAATAGCCGACCATATCGAAGCGCAAGGCTGGGGCGAGCGCAAGGTCAACTACCGAATGCGAGACTGGCTTGTCTCCCGTCAGCGATACTGGGGCACGCCCATACCGATCATCTACTGCCCGGAGTGCGGAGAAGTTCCGGTTCCAGATGATGAATTGCCTGTTGTGCTGCCAGAAGACGCTGAATTTTTGCCGACGGGTGAGTCTCCTCTGGCTTTACACGAAGGGTTCGTCAATGTTCCATGCCCAGATTGTGGACGGCCATCCAAGCGGGAGACGGACACGATGGACACCTTCGTGGACTCATCGTGGTATTTCCTGAGATACGCCAGCGCCGGGTTCCAGGATGGGCCATTCGACCCCGAAGCGATCAAAAAATGGAACCCCGTTGACCAGTACACGGGCGGCGTCGAGCACGCCGTGATGCACCTGCTCTACGCTCGTTTCTTCACAAAAGCGCTGCGAGACCTCGGTTTGATTGATTTTGACGAGCCGTTCGTTCGGCTATTCAACCAGGGGACGATCATCTACCAGCACCAGAAGATGAGCAAGTCGAGGGGCAATGTTATCGCTCCCGACGACTACGTGAACGAGGTCGGCGCGGACGTGGTGCGTTCGTACCTGATGTTCCTCGGTCCGTGGGAGGCTGGCGGCGACTGGAGCGATTCGGGCATCAATGGGGTCGCGCGCTGGGCGAATCGAGTCTGGGAGGTCGCGAATCGTGACTCATCAGAGTTGGACCACAGCCCTGTTAACGAAAACTCTGTACGCGACGTTCAGCGTGCCCTGCACAAGACAATCAAGAAAGTCTCCGACGACATGGACAGCTTCAAGTTCAACACCGCCATCGCTTCGTTGATGGAGTTAACTAACACACTGACTCAAGCATGGGAGCGCTCGGACCTGACGTCAGACGCCTGGAACGAAGCCGTCAGCAATCTGGTGGCAATGATGGCGCCTATTACCCCATACTTGTCAGAAGAACTTTGGGAGGCGACGGGCCACGAATCCAGCGTTCATACCCAATCATGGCCCGAATGGGACGAATCCCTGGCCGCCGACGAGACGATCACGTTGGTGGTTCAGGTCAACGGTCGGCTGAGAGACCGAATCGAAGTTCCGGTCGGAATCGAGGAAGACACCGCCAAGGAGACCGCTCTGTCCAGCCCGAAAATCCAGCCTCATATCCAGGGCAAAGACGTGTCGAAAGTCATATATGTGCCAGGCCGGTTGGTGAACATCGTGGCTGGCTAGAATCTAGACCGCTACGCAATCACTTTGAACGAGTACCGCGTCGAGTTCAGGTCGCCCTCGGCGAATCGGCTCATTCTCAACGATGAAATGTCCAAAAGTTTTGCATCGCCTTCCAGGATTAACTCGGACACGGCGACGCCGATGGCAGGAGCCAGTTTGAATCCGTGTCCGCTGAATCCTGTGCAGATGTACAGGCCCTCGATGCCGTCTACTTTGTCTACGACCTGGTGGAGGTCGGGTGTTGTGGTATAGAGACCTGCATAGCCTGTGAATAGTTCGGCGTCCTCGATGCCAGGCAGGCGCTTGGCGAGACGGCCCCAGATGTCCTGAACAAAGTCCATAGTCGCTCTGGGGTTGTAGGCGTCTGGGTTGGCCTCTTCCTCGCGGTTGCCGTTGCCGACCAACGTGAGGTCGGGGCCTTCGGGCCGGAAATATATGAGATTACTCATGTCTCCGCCGCCCGGATGGTTGGGAATCGCGTCTGTTGTGCGTCTCAGGAGGATGACCTCGTGACGGGTCGGTTTCAGCGGCAGTTTGATCCCCAGATGTGTCAGGAATCTACTCGACCACGGGCCGGTGGCTATGACCGCGGTACTGGTTTCGTATCGCTCGTTGGCGGTCTCCACTGCTGACACGCGACCAGCGGTAATTTCAACTCGTGTGGCAGGCGATTCCAAAATCACGCGGGCGCCTGACTCTCTTGCGCGGGTCGAGTACGCCAACGCAGTCGCGGATGGGTCGCCGTGACCAGATTCAGATTCCCAGGCGAACGCTTCTGACTCGTCCAGGCGAAATGCGGGGGCCAATTCTCGCGCTTCCTGCATCGAGACGATCTCCGTGGCGATCCCAACTTTCTGTTGCATCTCGATGTTCTGCCGAAATGCGTCTTTGGCATCGTCAGGCACAAAAACCATATAGCCAGTCTTCACGAATCCAACTTGGCCACCTCCGACCATCGAGTCCCAGTCTCGAAAAATCTTCAAAGACTCCCACGCCAACCGCGCGTTCACCTCGGTTGAATAGTGCATCCTGATGGCACCAGAGGACCGGCCCGTGGAGCCTGAACCGAGCGTGTCGCGCTCTAATAGAATCGGAGATTTAACGCCCCTTGAAACCAGGTTATACAGGATGCTGGTTCCCATTACTCCGCCACCGATGATTACGGCTTCGGTAGTTACGGTCATGTGCTTGCCTCTATGCCTGCGCTGTGAATCAATTTCGCATATAATACGCCCCGCATTAGAGACTTTGCAAAATAACAACAACCAGGAGCGCTGGGTATGGAATACAAAATCACTGTCCTGCCAGGGGATGGCATTGGGCCGGAGGTCATTGACGAATCGGTGAAGGTTTTGGAAGCCGTTGGCAGAAGATTTGGCCACGATTTCGACCTCGCATACGGAATCGTAGGAGGCGGAGCTATCGACGCGACAGGATCAGCTTTGCCCGATGAGACAATCGAGATGTGCCTGAACTCCGACGCCGTGCTGTTTGGCGCCGTGGGGGGGCCGAAGTGGGACGATCCACAAGCCAAGGTGCGGCCCGAAGACGGTATTCTCGCAATCCGCAAGCAGTTGGGACTATTTGCGAACCTTCGCCCAGTAAAAGTCTATCCCACGCTAATCAACGCCAGTCCGGTCAAACCGGAACTGCTTGAAGGTGTGGACATGATCGTGGTTCGCGAGCTGACGGGCGGCCTCTACTTCGCTCAACCAAAGAAGCGTTGGAACACGTCCAGAGGAAGGCGGAGCGTCGATACACTCAAGTACACAGAAAAGGAGATCGTCCGAATATTGCGGGTTGGCTTCGAGTTGGCGCGAGGGCGTCGCAAACTACTTACATCTGTCGACAAGGCTAACGTGTTGGAATCGTCAAGACTTTGGCGCGAAATAGCAGTCGAGGTATCTGCCGACTACCCGGATGTCGAACTTGAGCACATCCTAGTAGATGCCGCCGCGATGCAGTTGATCAGCAATCCCAGTCACTACGATGTAATCGTCGCGGAAAATATGTTTGGCGACATTTTGACGGACGAAGCCTCGGTGTTGGCGGGTTCGATGGGCATGTTGCCATCTGCCAGCCTTGCGGGGCTTCCTGATCCGTCGAGCCGGAAGAAGCAGCCTATCAGCCTCTACGAACCGATTCACGGCTCGGCCCCTGACATTGCGGGGCAGGGAATCGCCAACCCAATTGGCACAATACTCAGCGCCGCATCAATGCTCCAGCTTTCATTAGGCCTTGACGAGGAGGCCACAGCCATTGAAGAAGCGGTGGAAGGGGTGCTGGCGGAAGGATACCGCACCGCAGATATCGCGGGCGATGGCGGCGAGTTGACGGACACAGTGCGGATGGGAAGCGTTATCGCCGGCCGAGTGTAGCCTCTCTATCCCAATCGCAGACTAGAAATGGTCGGCCATCCACGGACGAGGACTCGCGAACATCAGGGATGCGTCTCCCGTCGCCGATTCTGTCCCCTCCAAGCCTCCAAGTGTCTTGATTTCGGAGGGTGTCAGATGGCCTGAGAACAACGACGCCAACCCTCGGACACCGATTTTCAAGTCGCCGCGTCCGCCTTTGTAAACCTGGCCTTTGCCATCAGCGACTTTGAGAACGAAATTTCCATCGTTCCAGGGCAATAATTCGTCGGCGACGGCGATGTGCAACTCGCCTTCGTAGTTTCGAGGGTAACCTCTGGCTGAGAGAGCGTCTTGGACGTCGATTATCCGCAATACCCAATCCCTGGTGCGAGTGGGTTGAGCAATCTGCTCGCCAAGAAGGTGAACAAGCGGATCCGCAGGAGAGCCGTTCCAGGACACAGTGTCGATAGTCGAGCGGTGGTCTGCGAAGAACCTGAGAAGTCGCAACGCGGCGCCCTGTGTCAGGACGCAAAGGTCCCGAACCCTAATATGATCTGCGCCTCTTGACTGCTGGAAAATTATGTAGCCTTCGGTCTCGCCGTCGTTCGTGATCAAATAGGTGAACACCCGCCGTCCGCCAAAACCGAGGATAGGGTCCCACATCAATGAGTGACGATCTAGGTTGCCCGATGTGATTTCGGCGCGAGCATTATACGTCAAAAAGATGTCTTCTCGGTGTGATTCGTCGGCCTCCACGATATCCAGATCACGAGATCGGACGTCGATCTCCTGGGTTGGGAGTTGGTAAACCGTGCTCACACCTGCGCGTTCGTAGCCAGAACGGCGATAGACAGTGAGCGTCGAAGGGAAGAGTGTAGAAATCGGAGTTCTGTTTTCGTGCATCTCCTCCAAAGCGTTTTTTAGCAACGCTGAAGCCGCGCCGCCGCCTCGAAACTCAGGTGCGACTCCGACAGCGGTGACTCCAGCAGTTGGGACGATTCTTCCTCCGAACCACTGGCCCATGTTCATGATGCCCATGCCGCCAGCGAGCTTGCCATTTTGCCGAATGGCCCGGAAATTTTCGGCTCCAACATGTTCCGCCCAGCCCGGTTGCATCGCCCGATGCAGAGCCTGATCGATCAATGTCCACAGCGGTTGGGCTTCATCCGGCTGGATGGGACCGTATTCCAACGAAGCAGATTCAGTCATTCTTGTCTCCCTAGCTTCAGTTCTTGAAATTGTCATTTTAGCATCGGGAAGTTTATGCGGTTGCATCAAGAGGGTCAAATGGATTGCAAAAGGAGTGCGCTCACTTGGGATTCGCTTTAAAGAGACCGGGGATGTCGGATGTCAATTCAAAATTGTCCACCAAAAATGTATGGAAGAACGTGAAATACACTCCGGGATCATCTGAAGCTGTTCCAACGATTGTCACCAGCGCCTCGGCGACATCTTTCGGTATCTGGGCAGGGAAGATAGCGGGATGCCGCTCATTCAGGCTTTGCCAATACCAGTCGAATTGGAGCAGGCGTGATGACACCGGGATGATTTCTTTTTCGTTTTGTTCGACGAACCCGTAGTACCACAACGCGAATGTTCGGTCCTCAGTATCGCTCAACACGATTGCTCCCGGAGACACTGTGTCCAGAACCCGCTCGGCATATGCGGACGCTCGCCTGTCCTCGCTCCGATCCTGTGAGCCGTAATTCAGATATATCGCGATCGTAGGAACAGCCACGAAAGCAACCAGGATCAGAACCACGACTGGTAGGTTGCGTTTCAAAGAATCTGGGCTGTCGCTATTGATATTTTCGACTGCCCATTTCGAGACGCTCGCCAATATGCTAAATAGTCCCAAGCCAGAGTACGCGGATATGATAAAGAAAGCCGGAATCGTGAGGACTTGCGAATCGAAGGTGTTGTAAAAAATACTGTATGCCAGCAGACTCGCCGCGGAAATCGCGGTCGCGCCCATCAACCATCGTTCAGATTTCCACAGCGCCGATGTTCCGCCGAAGGCTAAGAACAAGCCAAGCGGGTTCAACTGCTCGAATACCAACTCCAGCCACGAGATTAGTTTCTGGCCGAGCGAATCAATCGGCGATCCAAATACAAGGTCTTGGTAAGCCTGGCCGCTGACGACCCAGAACAGTCCTGACAACGATGCTGCGTCACCCCAGTTAACCGGCGGATTGGCTGCAGCGCGAATCGGCAGATAAATGTACACCGATAGACCGACTAGCAAACCAATGATAAAATTCACGCCAGATGATCGCGAAATGCTCCCTCGCACAATCACCCAGAAGCCCAACGGAACCGCGACCGCCAACAGGGTCAGATGATTCCCGAGTCCCATTCCCAGAGTCAGGCCGGTAATCACCATCAGTCTAACGCGGTCCCGATTTCGGTCGGTAAGATAACTTGCTTGAACACACAATGCACCTACAAAAAATGTGTTCAGTGTGTAAACTTCGGTAATAACTGCTTGGGACCAGAACAGCGGCGCCGTCGCGAATGTGAACGCGGCGAACGATGCCACAACCGCCCGAACCATCAACGGCAATTCG
>DCAW01000143.1:61573-67109 GCA_002313895.1 Dehalococcoidia bacterium UBA1123 | reverse complement strand
AGACCGATTCTCCTACACCTGGGATGGTCATGGGAGGGGCGTCGCCTGAACCGAAAGGGACATCTCGATCTTCAGGAAGAAGCTGTCAACCTTGGCGTTCTTGTCCGTCTTCTACGTGACACTCACCAGTTCCAGAGGCGATCCTGAGTGACCGCTTGAGCAGGGCAGCGCAATGTTAAGCTTGCCCTCGCCGTCGTCATGTTCGACGCCCAGGCAATCTTTCTGGATGGGCAGCGCCCATTCCAATGAGAGTATAGACACGACGGCTGGGTCATATCGGAGGGCGAACTGATCGCCGTCAAGATTATGAGGGTATGAGCCGTCGAGGTCGTCATCCACGCTGGAGCTTGGAACCAGGGTGCCTGTTGTGTTCACCGTCACGCTGTCAGCGAAGCCCGGGCCGATGAAGTTTCCGAAGTCGTCGTAGGGAATCATGGGGACAACGTACGTCCCGTCTCCAGGGTCAACGACCACGACCACAGAGTCCAGAGGGTCGACGTCCGTGTCGACGGTCACAGACAGAACGCTCTCACGCTGGACGAACTGGCACTTCTCGGCCAGGGCGTCGGCGTGGATCGTGAACCCGTATATTCCCCGCGTGTCGGTCTCCTAGTAGGAGCCTATGTACATTCCATCTGTCCCGGTCTCTGGAAGCTCGATGTCGTCCAGGTCTACTCGGTCCAGAGGGCTTGAGCACGCCGAGCTTAGTCTCAGTGCCGTTGGACACTGTCACAGTCCCGGAAATCGAGCCTGACTTGTCCAGCACCAGAATCACGTCCACGAGTCGCGCCGCCTGGACGAAGGTCGTGTTGGTCTCGTTGTGTTCCAGCACCTCTTCGTCCGAGTCCACCCACACCAGCAGGGAGGCGTCGGTGTTGAGCAGGTCGTCGATGGTGAAGCCTGCGCCCAGGATGGTGTCGTGGTTGGCCTGGGTGATCTGGACCGTCGATGTGTGGTCCACCGAGAGCGAGACCACGTACTCGAAATCAACGCCGGATGTGACCGAGCCGATGTTGTCGGTTGAGAATGTGAAGGTCAGGTCTTCGTTGAGTCCTGGGATGCCGACCTTATCGTCTGAGTAGACCACGAGGTCCGGCAGGTCTGGGTACGGGAACTCGACGACGGAGAAGTCCTGGAATCCCGACTGAACGTCGAAGCCTGTGACCCTGAGAGTCCAGTGGCCCGGCTGCGCGCCGTTCACGTACACCTGCTCCACGTCCTTGCCCGTCCCGGCTACCCACGTGCCACCGGCTTGCAAAGCTGTTTGAGGGATGATTCGTTTGGATTCCCTGGATTGGCCGCAGGGTTCGGGTTTATGGGCAACGAAACGGTGACGTTTTTTCCCGGAGTCTGGGCGGCGTCGGCTATTACGACGCCATTTGAGTCGAGAATCACCTGTCCCAGCTTCCAGGGGTAGAAGATCGTGCCGTCAGGAGCTCCAAGCTCAAGGTCCAGGTCGTTGACCAGCATCAGCCCGGTGGCCACGTTCTGAGCGGCCGCTTCCGCATCATCCCAGGCCAGGACCACCTTGATGTCCTGGGGGGGGCCACGACGAAGTCGTACTCTCGCACAGTGGCCTGGTTCACCGCATCTTGAATGATGCGATTGGGGATTGGCACTCCGTCGCCCTCGTCTCGAAAATCCTGCGTCAATGCTACGGCTGAAGAGGCGTTTGCCAGCCCCCAACCGGTTGAAAAGTCCGGTCCAAGAGTTGCTGTGGCTCTGCCGTTGCCGTCATTTCCATTCGTGCGGTCGCTGTCGGAATCTATGTCAGGACTCATGTTGGACCGAACGTCACTACTTATTATAGCCACCGGCGGTATCAACAAGCGCCAACCAGTGGCCTCGGCATCCGCGTGGTATCTGATTGCCGAGGCATGTATGAACCCGTTCGAAGTTCCCACAGCGGCCAATTTACCAGCGACTTCACCTGGGAGGCTCGTCGTTCTGGGCGCATTGTTCGCCATCGTCGTGATGTCGTTTCTAGTCGCCCCACACTTCGCGAAACAGGCGCATCCAGTTACCACCGATGATCTTGGAGGTGTCTGAATCGGCGTATCCCCGGGCCGACAACTCCAAGGTTATGTTAGCGAATCCGTCCGGCGTTTCCATTCCGATCGGATGGTGGAAAGGATCGGGATAACCCAGAGGAGACGCGGGCGGTTTCGTTCCTTGCTGGGAGAATATCCAGTCGAAGAACGACACAGGTTGATCCTGACAGTAATCGGTGCCGATGCCGACATGGTCGATTCCGACTCGTTCCACCAAGTCATCGATTACATCTACGTAATCCGACACCGTGGATCGGAACCCGTTTGCCAGGAACGGCGGGTAGGCGTTGGCTCCGATCACTCCTCCCCCTTCAGTCACTAGTTTAAGAAGTTCGTCAGTCTTGTTTCGAGGATGGTTGAACATCGAACGGGCGTTGGCGTGAGTGCATGCCACAGGCGCCTCTGATAACTCCGCCGCCTCCAGGCTCGTCTGGTCTCCGACGTGGGACAAGTCGATGAGGATTCCGAGTCGATTCAATTCTTTGACGGTATCAAGTCCGAAATTGCTCAGGCCGTTGTCGTTGCGCTCGTAGCAGCCGTTGCCCACCAGATTGCGCTCGTTGTAGGTTATCTGAACGACGCGAACGCCCAGAGCGTGAAACAATTCGAGTCGATTGAGATCATTTCCGATGGGCGAAGTGTTCTGCCACCCGATCACCACGCCCGTCTTGCCTTCCTCTTTTGCCTGAAGAATATCCTTCGCGGACGTGGCCTGGGAGATCAAGTCTTCGTACTCTCGAAACCTCGCCATCCAGCCGGCGATGTTGTCCATCGTTTCCGCGAAGCCTTCCCAGATGGCTATTGTGGCGTTTATGCCAGTCACGCCACCGCTTTTCAAACTCTCGTAAACTGCTGGACTGTCCCAATTGCTGACGTTCAGAGCGTCGATAACCACGGAGTCCTGATGGACATTCTCGCCGAATTGAGTCATGGCCTACTTGCCCTGTTTGATGAAATCGGAGACGTGTTCGCCGATCATCATGGTGGTCACGTTGGTGTTGGCGCGGATGCAATCGGCCATGATCGAGGCGTCAACGACTCTCAGTCCTTCCATGCCATGGACTTTGCCATATTGGTCAACCACGGCCATCGGGTCTGAAGCTGGCCCCATTTTGCATGTTGCGGAGATGTGTTGTCCCGTGCTGGCCTCTCGGAGCATCCATTCGTCCAGGCTGTCGTCAGATTCCAGGTCCGAGTCCAAAGGCTCGATGCGCTGTTCGAAAATGTCCTTGAAATCGTCGTGATTCCCGAACTCAATCGCCTTTCGCACCCCTTCCCTGGAACGCTGACGGTCGAAAGCCTTATCGAAATAGTTGTAGAAGAGTTTGGGCTGTTCGTTCACGTCAGGAGACACAAGCGTCAACTCGCCTGAGCTTACGGCGAGGTCTAGCACGACCAGCATCCGCATTCCGATTGGTTCCATCCTGCCGCCGCCGCGGTTAATGCGTTCCGTGGCGAAGTTGTTCATAGTGATCTTCATGTCGTTGCGAATATCAGACCCGGTGGCCGTGTACCTCAGCATGAGGTGGCCTCTGGGAGCGAGGCCGTCAAGTTCGATCTCAGGCTTTGTCTTCCATGTGATGAACAGGACCGGATGGTCGCGAAGGCCCTGGCCCACCCCTGGGGTGTCCTTGACGACAGGCACTCCGACCTCGCGGAGGTTGTCGACAGGCCCGACGCCCGACAGCATGAGAATATGCGGTGACGCGATGGCGCCCGCGCTGAGGATGATCTCATCGCCCTCGACGACGAACTTCTCACCGCCACTTTCGACCTCCACGCCGGTCGCGCGGTTGCCATCGAAGATCACCCGGTGAGTCAAACAGTCGGGGCGAATCGTGAGGTTCAGCCTATGCCGTGACATGGAGAGGTACCCGATGTTGGTGCTCCACCGAATGCCTTCTGGATTGTTGAAAGGCGTCGGGCCGATCCCTACCACATCGGGATTGTTCTGGTCTGGGCCATCAGGGTGGCCTGCTGCCCTGGCCGCGTTATAGAACGCATGCTGCGCCGGAGGAAAGTCCTCCTGTTTGAAACGGCGGGCGATTATCGGCCCTTCGGTTCCATGGAAGTCGTCACTGTAATCTGTGTCAGTCTCCAGCTTGCGAAAGTAAGGGAGAACCTTCTCGTAGGTCCATTCGTCATTGCCCTTTTCGGCCCAACTGTCGTAGTCCTCTGGCATGCCTCGGAGGAACACTTGACCGTTAATTGAACTGGAACCTCCTGTGACTTTGCCACGAGGAACCATCATAGGGTCAGCGGTGGGCGTCGGCGTGCCCCAGAATTGCCAGTTGTGGTCGCTGGTCATCACATCGGTGCCCGTCGCGTATCCGTTTCTGACTTCATCAGGCAGGCTGTCGATGTCCGCGTAATCCGGCCCAGCCTCGATAAGCAAGACAGACTTGGTGGGGTCCTCCGACAATCTGGTGGCCAAAATCGCTCCGGCTGACCCTGCTCCAACAATGACATAGTCGTACTTCATCGGATGCTCTCCCTGCTATAAATTCAGGAGATTCCAGTTGAATCTCCCTGTCGTGACGCATGGTATTGAAGCGATTGGCGCCCGTCAAGGAATCAGATCTCCCTAACCTGTCGTCTGAGCTCGCAGAAATTCTCCGATGATTTCGTTGTAGCATTGTGGGTTTTGGATGTTGCAAATGTGCGCAGCGTCGGGCACCGAAACATGCCGGGCTCCATGCACCGTGTCAGCCAATTCTTGCATGACATCGGGCGGCCCTCCGCGCTGATCTTCCGCCCCGCTGATGAATAAGGTCGGGGTGTTGATGTGACCGATTCGGTCTCGAAAATTTAACGACATAAACGCTGCGACGCACCCGAAATAACCATTCGGATCTGTGCCAACAATCTGAGCGCGCACCGAGTCCAAGACGTCGGGATTTGCCGTCTTGAAGTCGTCGGTGAACCACCTCTGCACTGTGGTTTCCGCGACCGCCTCCATACCGCCGGTCTTCGCCATTTCGACCAGGCCAGGCCAGATCGCGGCAAGCTGCGGAACCATTACGGCTCGGCACGCGGTGGGCGTGAGGCTCAGTAACCGGTCTGAGTAGTCAATCGCCAAACCGATCGCGGTAGAGCCACCGAGTCCCAGGCCGACCAAGTGAGACTTTTGGATTCCGAGAACGTCCCAAACTCCGAGCACATCGCCGATAAGCATCTCGAAAGTGTAATCGCCTTCGGTCGCCTGAGTCCCGCCGTGACCACGTGAGTTGACGCGCAGGATATGAAAGTCGTCTTCAAGCTCCGAAATCTGACCATCCCACATCGTAGTGTCATTCGCGATGCCGGTGATGAACGTAACCCACGGCGCGTCGTCGCGTCCGTCAATCACGCAACTGATGCTAATTTCGTTTGCTTCGACTTGCATATTTCCTCCGTGGATTTTTGCGCATTCAGCGATCTTCAATAGAGCGTTGACGTGGGGACGGTATCACTCCTTCAAGCGCGAATCAAATGCGCTTGCAACA
>DCAW01000143.1:59253-61185 GCA_002313895.1 Dehalococcoidia bacterium UBA1123 | reverse complement strand
CTTGACTCTTAGTTGCTCAGAACGAAGTGGTCGTATGCGACATAGTCACCATTATTCGGGTTCTCGACAATCTCGATCTGGGCAATCGCCCTAGTGCAGTAGGTGCTTCCGCCACTCTGGCGACATTTTTCTTCGAGATGCACGAAGATCTCAAATCAGATACACAAAACTCCAAAGTGTCAGTGGTGTGAGACTGAACAATTTAGCTGATGTTAGAGACTATCTATCCAATCCAAGCAATCGAGCCACTGTTCCACCCAGAATCGCGTCACGCTGTTCATCCGATAGGGACTCGGTGTATTCGCGGATGTGGTCAAGATTCTGGCGATATGTCCAAAAGCGCATGACGATGGGCATATCCGTGCCCCACATGATGCGATCTGCGCCAATGCGGTTTACGCAGTCCTCAATCGTTGAGCGAACTTGCGGCATAGGGTAGTCCCACACGGACCCCAGGCCAATGGGAAACAGCCACTGAAGATGGAGGTTCGGATTGTCGAATGCCGACCACAAATCCTCGTTTATGTTGAGGCCGTCTCCCTCGATGAACATCCGCCAGCCCATGCCGTGGGTCATGACGACAGGGACGTCGGGATAACGTTCCATCCATCTGACGAGGGTTGCGACCTCTTGTAGATAGCTCTCCATGACCGGAGGCCGTCGCTCTTTCAAAGAGAAGAACACTGGTATCCTCAACGACGCAACGCCGTCCCAGAAAGGCAGAAATTCAGGCGCGTCCCATGGGCCCTCGTAACCGTAGAGGTCCAGTTGAGGCGGCAGAAAATGGAGTCCGGACAACCCCTGTTCATTGACGGCGCGCTCCACGGTGGCAATAGAGCCATCGGGGTCTGCGTGAGTCAACCACTCCCGAGCATGAGCGAGTCCTGTCAGGCGGTCCGGGTATTGGGCTATGCAATCAGCAATGAAATCGTTGCCGACTCCCAGGTACGGGGTGCGATGGAGGAGCGCCTTGTCGACTCCGGCATAGTCCATCTCCGCGACGAGGCGATTCGCGGGGTAAGACATGTCGATAACCGAAGGCGGGAAATACTGCTTGAAGTATGTTTCACCTTCGGACGTCCACTCGAAGCGTCCATTCTCGGCGATCCGAAAATCAGACGGCTTCAAGGAATCTAGCGAAGGCCAGTCATCCATATCGATCAGGGCGGTATTGTCTCCAGGAGCGCGGTCTTTAGCCCGTAATTCGGGCTGGTGATGAACGGCAATCGCCTGTTGCAGATGACGCCTCAACGCGTCGGGGTCCGAGAACCCGCCAGGGCCGTTCAGAGGCGGAAACGTGTACGCATGCCCATCGAATATCATTCGCTGGCCTCCAGTCGGGATATTTCAAACTCAGTTTCGTCACTCCACGGTGAAGCTCAGAGCATAGAATACCCCAACTGGCTGTTCCAATGTGGCATACACGACGAGCGAATAAATTCCAGAAGGCAGCTCGACGTCAATTCGGAATGTAGCGGCAGGTTCAGCTTGAAATGTTGCGATCGCCTGATCGGCGCGCGGCATATGCTCCGGCCACTGCATGAACGACGCTGAGATGCCCGCTCCTGAGTACATCCGCGCCTCCACGATCTTCGGCGTTTCGACATTGAGCAGGTCCAGTTTTATCGAAGCATCGTTTTTGACGAACAGAGAGGGAGTTCGGGAGGGCGACCGCCCCGTGGAGTCGATATATCCACGATCGCAACGGCACGACGTAACCGCAGCTTCGTGAGGCTCGCCACCAGACGAAATTTCGAGCGTGAGATACGCCTAGCAGTCCTCTAATGTAAGGGTAGTTTCACGTGACGCATCCACAGGGGGCGGTTTGTCGGTGACTGAAGAAGGGGGCGTTGGCCTAATCTCTTCCCTTGCCTGAGGATGTGGGGTGACAACCGGCGTTGCCGGAGCAGGGGTGGGCGTGGGAGTTGGATT
>DCAW01000143.1:43770-58931 GCA_002313895.1 Dehalococcoidia bacterium UBA1123 | reverse complement strand
TTGGATTCTCTGTGGCAATCGGCGTCCGATGACTTGATACCACATAGTCGACATCCATTTCCAAGTTCCGCATCAAACTGAAAAGGACGCCATCAAACGCTCCGTGCTCATACTCATCCATCGCGACGACTCGGCCCGTCACCTTATCGTATCCATAGACCACGTCCTGGTTGCGAACCAAGTCCTCATCTGATGAATAGAACGTCGTGTCCAGCGAGAATAGGACAATCTCCATACCTGAATCCAGCGCCCTCTCGTCCACCGCGTAGTCACGAGTGTAGTAGCTGAAGGATGGAACCCTGCCTGTCAGCCAAACGTTTTTGTGGCAGTCCCAATCCAGGATCAAGGCAGGGTTTCCATCGAATGACAGGTGCGGCGACCAGTCGATTGAATTTCCGTAACTGTCCAACTCTGCTCCGTCTTCGTCCTGAAATAACCACTTCTGACGAACGCCAGAATCTTCCATATGGAAGGTCAGGGACATCGAAACGGCCTGGCCGAGCAGGTGCGGTTTTTTATCCAGCGTTGTCCCTTCGGAAATCACCGGGCGAGTCAGAACCCAGCTATCTCCTTCCTTCAAATCCGGCAGAACTGTCGGATCATCGAGTCCGCAGGCAATTTGTTTAGGTGGTTCCACAGGGTCGGATAACACAGGTGCGACACTAGCAGCGGGCGTCGCGGTGGCAGAACGATGTTGAACCTTCGCAATTTCAAGCGTTGAAAGCATACTACCGGGAGATTTGTCTCTCGATACAGCCGATACTAATGGGCCAATCGCTGTCGTCGCAACATTCGGTGGGCTTTCGACTGGCTCCGAAGCCACCTGGTTACAAGCGACTAGAATCAATATCAAAATCAACCTCCGGTGTGCATAGATATCCTACACCTAATACAGACGTGCTCCGGCTGCGAATGGTTCCCTCTGTCTCATTGCAATGCTATCCACCACGTCTGCGCCGTGTTGACACTCCGTGAACACGCATTTACACTCGCTCCAAATTCAATTGTTGGCAAACTGGATTCAGCTTCGAACGAAGCTATCTCTGAGCCGCGTGCAAGACAATTTCAGGAAGTGACGACGTGACAAACTCAACTCCAAATATGGAAAATTACGAAGAAGATTACGAGAACTTCCAACTCGACGTTCCCGAATTCTACAACTTCGGGTTTGACGTGACCGACAGGTGGGCCGAGGACCGAACCAAGCTGGCCCTGATCACTGTGGACGAATCGGGCATGCGCGCCGAGCAACACTCCTTCTGGGATCTCAAGCAGCAGTCTGACAGGTTCGTCAACGTATTGAAGGGTCTGGGCGTCTCCAAAGGCGACCGGGTGTTCATCATGCTGGGGCAAACTCCCGACTGGTACATCGTGATGCTCGGAATGATGAAGCTTGGAGTCGTCCCGATGCCTGCGACGACTCTTTGCACAACGAGCGACATTGTGTATCGCGTCAACATGGCCGAGGCGAACGTCGTCATAACCGACATGGCGGGCTCCGCGAAGGTCGAAGAAGCGGCACCGGACTGCCCCACTTTGGAACACCTGATTATGGTGGGCGGCACCAAACGGGGTTGGGTGTCGTATGACGAACGGCTAGCCGGGGCTTCGTCACGCCTAACTGAGATTGAACCCACCCGAAGCGACGACCCTCTGATCATCTACTTCACATCTGGCACAGTGGGTTATCCCAAAATGGTTTTGCACACGCAGGCATCATATGGCATGGCGCACGTAACCACGGCCAAGCTGTGGCACGATTTGAAATCCACCGACCTCCAGTGGACTATCACCGACACCGGATGGGCCAAGACTGCCTACGGAAAACTCTTCGGTCAGTGGATTCAGGGCGCCGCCATCCTCCAACAAAACACGACCGCGAGGTTCGATCCGGCACTAACGCTGGAGATTATCAGCCGATTCGGAGTGACCTCGTTCTGCGCCCCTCCGACCGTTTACCGCATGATGGTGCTATTGGACCTCACCAAGTACGACCTAGAGAGCCTACGCCACTGCACCGGCGCGGGAGAGCCTCTGAACCCTGAGGTCATGAAGGAGTGGGAAGAAGGCACCGGCATGACGATCTACGACGGCTACGGCCAGACCGAAACAGTTCTGCTGGTGGCCAACTATCGGGCCATACCCGTCAAACCCGGATCGATGGGCAAACCAACTCCAGGAGCAGAGATCGCCATCGTCGATGAGGATGGCGAAGTGTTGCCTCCCGGCCAGGAAGGACAGATCGCGGTCAAGGTCAAGCCCAATCGACCCGTTGGCCTGTTCCGCGAGTACTGGAAGGCGCCGGATGCAATGGCAAGTTCATTCCAGGGAGACTGGTATCTCACAGGCGACAAAGCGTCTATGGATGAGGACGGATATTTCTGGTTCATAGGCAGGGCCGATGACGTGATAATCTCGGCGGGCTACCGCATTGGCCCTTTCGAGGTCGAAAGCGCGTTGATTGAGCATCCGGCGGTCGCGGAATCGGCGGTTGTGGCAAGTCCAGACCCTGTGCGCGGTGACGTGGTCAAAGCGTTCGTCGTGCTAGCTCCCGGGTACGTGGAGTCTGATGAGTTGGTGATGAGCCTCCAAGACCTGGTCAAAAACTCCACCGCTCCATACAAGTACCCTCGAAAAGTGGAATTTGTTATCGACCTGCCCAAGACAATCAGCGGCAAAATTCGGCGGATCGAGCTTCGAGAACGCGAGTTGGCCGCCAGCAGCGCCGATGGGGGCAGCTAGATGCCGCTGGACAACCTGCCATTGCTCCCCACCACCGTGATCGGCAGTTACGCTCTGCCCAGTTGGCAGTTGACCGCGCTTGCCGAGATCGAAAAAGGGAACTACGGCCCGACCGATACTCAGGAGATGTTTGACGACGCGGTGAACATCGCCATCATGGATCAGGAACGCGCTGGTATCGACATCATCTCTGATGGCGAGATGCGCCGCTGGTATTTCGTCCAGAGTTTCCTGGATCGAATGACCGGCATCGTGCCTGATCCCTTGATGCGAAAAGTCGGGCTTTACGGCTACGACACTCCACAGCGTTATCACGCGGAGGAGAAGATCACTGTTCCAAACGGCCTGGGGATCGTCGAGGAATTTAACTATGCCAAAACTAGGACCTCGACCCCCCTGAAAGCGACCTGCCCTGGCCCCCTCACAATCTCGATGCACATACGGCCTGCCAACGCATACAAAGACCGACTGGAGATGGCCTGGGAGTTCGCCCAGGTCATTAACGCCGAGTTGAAAGCTCTCGAGGCTTCAGGGGCAGAATTTATGCAGATCGACGAGCCGTCTTTCGCCATAATTCCCGGTTCGGTCCGAGATTGGGTGGAATTGTACAACGCTTGTATCGACGGAGTGAACGCCAAACACGCCCTGCACATCTGCTTTGGGAATCTCGGCAGCCGGCCACGGGGCAAACGACGATACGACTGGATGTTCCCTGAATTGCTAAATGCCAAAGCCGACCAGTTCGTGTTGGAGTACGCCAACCGCGAAATGAAAGAGCCTGACCTGTGGAAGCGGTTCGACATAGACAGAGAATTGGGCGCTGGCGTCATCGACGTGAAATCCTTCTACATCGAGACGCCGGAGGATGTGGCCGAGCGCATCCGAGAGCTTCTCGAATACACTCCGGCTGAAAAAATGTTCATCAACCCTGACTGCGGATTCTTCCAACTGCCCCGCTGGGTCTCACGCCTGAAGCTGGAGGCAATGGTCGCTGGAACCAATATCGTGAGGCGGGAGCTCGGGGCCTGATCGACAGCACATATTTCATAGCACGAGGTTACGATGCCCGACCGGGTAGAACCATATACTGAAAAACGCCGACCCTCCCTGCCAGAACGCAAGAGGCGCTTCACCACTGTGTCCGGCATTCCGGTGGACCGGACCTACACGGACAAGCACGTCAACAAACGCGACCGCAGCGAGCCGGGAGAGTTCCCGTTCGTGCGGGGTGTTCATCCATCAGGGTATCGGAGCCGTCTGTGGACAATGCGGATGTTCGCAGGATTCGGAACCGCCGAGGACACCAACCAGCGGTTCAAATACCTGCTGGAGCAGGGTCAAACGGGCCTCAGTTGCGCTTTCGACATGCCGACGCTCTACGGCTATGACACCGACCATCCGATGGCCCAGGGCGAGTTCGGCAGATGCGGAGTCGCGGTTTCTTCGCTGGCCGACATGGAGATTCTGTTCGATGGAATACCGCTGGATCAGGTCACGACGTCCATGACCATTAACGCTCCGGCCGCCATAATTTGGGCCATGTACATTGCAGTCGCCGAGGGTCGCGGTATTCCTCCCGAAGCCCTCGGAGGCACCATCCAAAACGACATCATCAAGGAATACACTGCTCAGAACGAGTATATTTTCCCTCTTGACCCGTCAATGAGGCTGGTGATCGACACCATCGAGTACGCCACCGCCCACCTACCTCGTTGGAACCCCATAAGCATCAGTGGCTACCATATTCGAGAGGCTGGCTCCAACGCTGTCCAGGAACTCGCCTTTACCCTGGCAGACGGTTTCGAGTACGTCGAGTCGTGCCTTGCCCGAGGCCTGGACATAGACGACTTCGCCCCCCGACTCAGCTTCTTTTTCAACGTACATCAGGACTTTTTCGAGGAGATAGCCAAGATTCGCGCCGCGCGTCGCATTTGGGCGCGGGAGATGAAGGAACGCTACGGCGCCAAACAGGAACGCTCCTGGTGGCTGAGGACTCACGCTCAAACGGCGGGAGTGACTCTGACATCCCAACAGCCTGAGAACAACATCGTTCGAGTCACTCTCCAGGCGTTAGCCGCTGTTCTGAGTGGAGTCCAATCGCTCCACACCAACGGCATGGACGAAGCGCTGGCTCTTCCCAGCGAGGAAGCTGCGCTGATGGCTCTCCGCACCCAACAGATCATCGCCCACGAACCAGGTGTGACAGACACCGTTGACCCCCTTGGCGGCAGCCACTATTTGGAGTGGCTCACCGACCAGTTGGAGGAGCAAGCCTACGAGTATTTCCGCCGCATTGAGGATATGGGCGGCGTCAGGAAGGCCGTTGAGGACGGATTTCTGGTCGGAGAAATAGCCGACGAGGCCGAACGATTCCAGCACGAGCTAGACAACAAAGAGCGCATAACTGTCGGCGTCACCGAGTACGTCACTGACGAAGAGATCAAAATTCCGCTCTTGGAGATCGACGCCGACGGCGAGCGTCATCACCTCCAACGTCTCAATCGCACAAGAGCCGAGCGAGACAACCAGAAGGTGTCCGAAGCGCTGGACAAACTTCGTCAAGCGGCGAAAGGCGACGACAACATGATGCCCTCGATACTCAACGCCGTCAAAACCTACGCAACGCTGGGCGAAATGATGCAGGTGCTCAAGGACGAATGGGGCGAGTTCCAGGCGTCATGGTTCTAGGGTGGGCAGGAGCCATCAGTTTCCAACCGACAGATTCAAACGTCAAATCGGCTGCTTGAAAAAATAAGGAAAAACACAAATGCCGCGCGCAATAATTGACCTTCAAAATTCAGCAGACCTGAAATCAGTCAACGGAGTGTGGAGGTTCGCACAGGGTTTGGTTCCTGGCGAGCCAAACGAGGGGTTGGTGGCTCGAATAGCCGGCAGTCCAGCGCGTTTGGCGGACTACGACGATTCAGGATGGGAGACCACCGACGACATCGCCGAGTGGAGATCGGACGGTCTGTCATTCATCTGGTACCGCATCAACATCACGATCCCAGAGACGGTCGGCGGACAGGCAGTCCAAGGACGATGCCTGATCGAGACGTGCATCGACGACTACGGCGAAATCTGGATTGACGGCGAGTGCGACCGACAGGCTGGCGCGGTTCAGGGATTCAACGTGCCTCAACGCGTGGTGGTTAGCGCAGACCCGAAGCCCGGCGATCAACATACTATCGCGTTGTTGGCGATCAACGGTCCGCTGGCCGCTCCGGGCGGCGCAGTGTTCGTGCGATACGCAACTCTGGCCTTCGAGTGGCGCGATCCTCGGTACTAGCGCGCTTCTATACAGAAGGCGATTGCTTATAATCTGAGTGTGGTGGATTTAGGCAGATTCTGGAATGCAGTCGAACATAACGCGCAGGTCGGCCTGATTCTTTGTGGTGCGAAAGGATTCGGGAAAATTGATTGGCTTGTAGCTGAAAATTATTGCTACTGCGCCCAAACTCCCAAAGCCAAGACTAGCGTAACTACTATCAACACGGCTGCGTTGAACGTCCACGAGAAATTCAAGACGCTTCTGCCTGTGCGATGGGGGTTGTTGGCCCCAAATCGCAGAAGTGTAGGAGATCTAAATTCCCTGGTCATCGCCTGCCCGCCTCGAAAAGTCGCTTTTCCCAGCCCAGTATCAAAGATTGATTGCTGCCCAGAGATCAACCGTCAATATTTTGGATTCTTACCTACACACAAAGTACAGCCTAACTGCAAAGTGATGTGTGTGTTAATTTCACGGGTAAGGGTATGCTAAGTTCAAAGATATGTCAATGCTAATAAATCTGTCCGCCATACCTCCTTGGGAAGGGGGACCTACGGAGGGGTTTATAGAGAACGCGAAGGAGCGCGAAACTGAGGGTCATCTGATAGGCCGTGCTGAGCCCACTCCTGGATGACTTGGTAGATGTCCTCCATGCCTGTGTCCCTTGAATTTGGGAAGTAGTAAGTCCTTGCCCAGACACCGCCCAACGCTGCCACAATCTCCAGATCGTCGTCCACCACCAGATCGGGTTTGACGTTCATGATAGCGACGGCATTGACGTAATCAGAAACCGGCTTCTCTATGCAATCAATCACCAAAGATTGCAGATCGTGCTTGCGAATGTCTCGCCACCGGATTCCGTTCCCCGACCAGATATAAAGTTGATGCCCGTCGTCGACAAGTCGCTGGAGGATTTCTCTTGCTAGGGGGCGCAATGATCCATCAACGCCCAACAACGTGTAGTCCACATCAAAGAAAATATTGCGCTCAGTATCACTGCTGGCGTTAGTCAAATGATTGCCATAGGAACAAGCAAATTCCGTTTGGGGACACAGCGACCCATTACCCAGGAGGTCCGCCCGGGTTTAGAATCTCACGAGCGATGACCATCTTCTGAATCTCGGTTGGGCCTTCGCCGATGCGTCGGACTCTCGCCTCACGGTACCAGCGCTCCAGAGGCAGCGCCTTGGTGACACCGTAGCCTCCATGTATCTGGATCGCCCTGTCCACAACTTTGCCGAGGATGTCAGCAGAGAAAACCTTGGCTATAGAAGCGGCCTGTCGGAAGTCCTCTCCAGCGTCGTACTGCCATGCCGCCTCCCAAATTAACCATCGGCAGGCGCGAATCTCGACCTCGGAATCCACCATCATCCACTGGACCGCCTGTCGCGTCGCTATCGGTGCGCCGAACGTCTCGCGGGTCTTTGAGTATTCCACGGCCATCTTGTGGGCGGCGACGGCCACTCCCAGGTTGGCGGCGGAGTAAGGAATCCTGGCCCTGGCCAGCAGCTTATTCGCTAGCAAATCCCAGCCGTTGTCCACCTCTCCTAGGACGTTGCGGCTTGGCACGCGCAGGTTGTCGAAAAACAATTGAGCGGGATAGTAGGCCCGAATGACAGGGATCGGCTCCAGATCGAAACCGTCCCAGTCGTTTTCTACAATGAAGGCCGTGATGCCTCTGCGACTGTCGGGGTCGGTGCGGGCGAATACGATGCCCCAATCTCCCCACGGCGCGCCACTGATGAAAATTTTGCTCCCGTTGATAATCCAGTCATCGCCATCTCGGACGGCTCGGGTCTGGATTGCGCGAGCCGGGTCGGAGCCTCCGCTGGGTTCGGTGATGGCAAACCATCCGTGACGCTCGCCGTTGACCGTAGGGATTCCATAGGTCTCTTTCTGGTAGTCGCTTCCTTCCCAGAGAATCTCAGGCGGGCCGCTGCCCATCGTGCCGTAGGCAGGACGGTAGAGGCCGGCAGCGTGCTGAACCATCTCCTCCTCAAGCACTGCCTGAGCAAAGATGGACAGGCCAGCCCCGCCGTGCTCCTCAGGAACGCCCATACACCAGAGGCCCATCTCCTTCGTCACAGGAGTCAGGCTGTTAAACATATCGTCATCCATAAAGATGGAGTCGTGTTCCATCTCCTGCTCTCTGGGCACGATCTCACTGCTGATGTAGTCTCGGACGACGTTTCGCGTCATCCGAATCTCTTGAGGAAGTTCGTATCGCTGGTCTTCGACGTTCATCATTTGGGTGTGTCTCCTGGGGGTGACGCGTTCGGGAGGGCTTGGAACCCTCTCCTACCGTCCAATAGAAAATTATTTTCCGGTGAACTTGGCTGGGCGTTTTTCGGCGAAAGCTCTGGGGCCTTCTTTGGCGTCTTCGGTGGTTCTCAAGACTTGTTGGATAGCCTGTTCCATACGCAAACCGTATTCGATAGGCAGGTACTGGCCTCGAACAGCCAATTCCTTGATAGCCCGAACTGCAAGAGGCCCATTCTGGCAGATCACCGATGCCATTCGCTCGGCTTCGTCCATAAGGTCGGCCATCGGCACGACTTTGTTTATCAGTCCGTACTGTGCGGCCTCAGCGGCGCTTATGCGGTCCCCGCTCATCAGCAGCCACATTGCTATGGGATACGGAAGCTGTTGGATCGTGCGCTGCGTCCCGCCGTTTCCCGGCAGAATGCCGCGCTTGACCTCGGAAAGCCCGAAGGATGCGTGTTCCGCCGCAACGCGAATGTCGGTCCCCAACAAAAGGGTCATGCCTCCAGCGAGGCAGTAGCCGTTGACGGCGGCGATGATGGGCTTCCAGACCTCCAAGCCTCGATTGAGAATCTGTTCTTCTTGAGTCTGCCAGAAATGCCACTTCTCGGCCTCAACCGGAATGGTCTTTTTCAGGTCAGCTCCAGCGGAGAACGCTCTGTCGCCGGCTCCTGTTATGATGGCGCACCACACATCTGGGTCGTCTCGCACGTCGATCCACGCCTGGGATAGCTCGCTGTACGTCTCCGGGTCCATCGCGTTCATTACCTCAGGGCGGTTGATGGTGATGTAGGCGGTGTTGCCTTTCTTTTCGTAGATCAGGGCCATTGGTTTCCTCCGATATAGGTCGTCAGGTATCAGGTATTCAGGCATCAGGGGAACGAACCTTCAGCCACCTCGTCATTCTGAGAGGGGCCTCGAAGAATCTAGTCGTCAACAGGACAAAAGTTGGCGACCACGCGACCAGATGCTTCGACTCCGCTCAGCATGACTGTGTTATCGTCAACCAATTCTCTTGAATTTTGGCAAGGTAATCTCTTCAGTGACCCTATCGAACACGACCTCAACGGGCGTGCCTGCTTTGATGTCCTGGTTTTCAACATCCACCAGGCTGGTGACCATTCTGGGGCCTTCATCCAATTCAACAATGGTGACGTTATAAGGCAGGTCTTCTTCGAAAGCGCGATTGTAACGCTGGTGGACGACGATCCATGAATACACGGTTCCTCTGCCGCTGGCGGCAACCCATTCATGTTCTGCCTTCAAGCACTGGGGACAGGCGGGGCTGAGGTGTCGAATATGGCCGCAGTTGGAGCATTTTTGGACTCGAAGCTCGCCTTGACGACATCCCTCCCAGAAAGCCCTGTTCTCGTCGTTGATCTCCGGTGTTGGCTTTTGGTATTGGGTCGTCAATGTCTAATTCCTCAGAATCATCGTGGCGTGGGAGTGCATAATGCCACCCTGACCGCTGACCAGCGCGATTTCGGGATCGTCCACCTGCCGTTCGCCGCCCTCTCCTCTAAGCTGGCGGACCGCCTCGACGATCAACTGCATGCCCGCCATGCCACTCTCCGAGAGCAGGCCGCCGCTGGTGTTCATCGGTATCGAGCCGCCAGGGCCGGTCGTGCCGTTCTCGACGAAGGCGCCGCCTTCGCCCTTCTCGCAGAACCCGTAATCTTCAAGCGTAATCATGGGGACGACGGTGAAGCAGTCGTAAAGTTCGCATACGTCCACATCCTGAGGGCCGACGCCTGCCATGTTGAAGGCCATTTCTCCGGAAATCTTGGCACCACTGGTGGTCAAGGTCGGACGCTGAGGAAGGTCCCATGCGATGTGGTGCTGGCCAATGCCCATTATGTACACAGGTGGCTTGTTCAGGTCTTTGGCCCGTTCAACGGAAGTGACAACAACTGCCGCGCCTCCGTCGGACACCAGGCAGCAGTCCAATAGGTGAAGAGGCTCGGCCACGTAACGAGAAGCCTGATGATCGGCGATGGTCATTGGGTCACGTTTGTGGGCGTTCGGGTTCTTCGACGCCCAAGCCCGCGTGGACACCGCGACGTGTCCAAGCTGTTCACTCGTGGTGCCGAATTCTTCCATGTGCCGCTGGGCGATCATTGCATAGCCAGACGGCGCGCCGAACATCCCGTACGCGCCCTCTGGACCTCGCGGTTTGGAGTATGTGCCAGGAGGCCCGGACAGCGGATTGTCTCCGTAGCAACACACGGCAGTCTCAATGAGTCCTGCCTCAATCGCCATCATCGCGTACTGCACGAGCCCGATGTTGGTCGCTCCCGCCTGATCGATAGTCGCGGCGATCTTGGGTTGGATTCCCAGAGCTTCGGAGACTTTGTGCGCCCACAATCCCTGAAATCCAGATGGAGGATACTTGCACAGCACCGCGTCGACGGAATCCTTCGCAAGGCCAGCGTCGGCCAGCGCCAACTGCGCCGCTTCGACGGTGAACGCGAGAGCAGACACGCCTGGAACCTTTCCAAATCGTGTGGTCGCTGCGCCGACGATGGCATGTTTGTCTTTCAGGCTCATGTTTACCTCCTGGGATGCGTGCAGGAACACGCACGGTCTAGAATGTTCTGTCCACCGGCTCAAGCGGCGTGGTGTTTTTGTCCCGCAGGTTCGCGATATCGGAAGGTTCGAGACATAGAAGCTCTGCCAGCGCCCAATCGCTGTGTTCGGCGAACATCGGCGCCGCAACGCCCATCCTGCGTTCCGATCTGGACAGCCTGAAGGGCAGCCCCGGATGGTGGTTCGTTCCCGCGTCCTCGTGGTCCGTCTCGTCGATGAACCCTCGTGATTTGAAATGGGGGTCACTCAGGACATCTGGTGATTTAAGGACTGCCCCGGCTTTGACTCCGTGGCCCTGAAGTTTGTGCATGATCTCATAGTTGGTCTGATTCCGTGTCCAATCCGTTATCCTGGAATCCAATTCATCTTGATTGTCCAGTCGATCTGGTTTAGTGGCGAATCGATCATAGTCGCTCCAGTTGGGGTTACCGATAGCATCACAGAGTCGGCGCCATTCTTCATCGCTTTCCACCGCAATCACAACCCACTCATCATCTCCTCTGCAAGGATAGACGTTGTGAGGCGCGGCGTCACGATGGTGGCTGCCCATTCGCACAGGAGCGTCGCCAGAGAGTTGATAGCCCAGGAATTGCTCTCCGATCACGGCCATCGTCACCTCTCGAAGCACGATCTCCATGCGCTGTCCTTTGCCGGTCCGCCTTCTCTGGCTAAGAGCCGCCACGATACCTGTGGATACGTGGAACGCCGAGTTGTGGTCGGCGTAGTAGTTTCCTGGCTTGTGGGGTGGCCCGTTCTCGTATCCTGTGACGTCCGATAGTCCTCCGAGAGCATCTGTCCCAGGGCCGAAGGAGATGTAACTGCTCCACGGGCCTGAGCCGCCCAGGGCAGGCATGGACACCATTATGAGATCGGGGCGTTCGGTCAACAGCGATTCATAAGAGAGTTCCAGGTTGCCCATGACGCGGGGGCTGTAATTCTCGATGACCACATCGCTGACACTTATGATCTCGCGGAGAAGGATTCTGCCCTCCTCCTGGGCAAGGTCTATGGCGATGCTCCTCTTGCCTCGGTTGACCTCGTTGAATGAGGCAACTTTGTTATAAGGCCGCAATTCACCCGGAACATCAGTGTGCATGGCGATGTTTCCAATCGCCCGACCCCAAGGCACCTCAACCTTGATAACCTCGGCCCCAAGTTGCGCCAGAACCCGGGTGGATACCGGGCCCGCGATCACGTTGGTTAGGTCAACGATCCTGATCCCAGTTAACGGAAAATTGCGTTGGTTGTTATCGGACATCTAAATTGCGTTCGCTTCTTTCAAGCGTTGGAAATCGCCGTCAGAGTATCCTAACGCTCCGCAGATAATATCGCGATTGTGCTCACCCAGCAGCGGAGCGCGGACTGCGTGCCACGGGCTCTCGGGCAATCTATAAGGAGAGGTGAGGTACTTCAACGCTCCTGCCTCTGGATGCTCGATATCTACGAAAAACCCCCGCGCCGTATTCTGCGGGTCCTCTAACACTTCGGGGATCGACTGAACCATCGTGAAGGGCACTCGAATCTCCTGAGCCAGAGTTTGAATCTCCTCGCGGGTGTGATCTTTCAGCCACTCTGTCAAAGAAGCGTCGATCTCGTCGGCGTGGCCTCGCATTTCCGACAGCACATCGTCGGACTCCATCCGTTCATCACCCGTGAGCATCGCGATGCCTTCGGGGTTGGAGGGCGAATAGTGGACATGCACCCACCCGTCTTTGCACGGCAGGAGCGTTGACGGATAGGCGCCGTGAGGCTCGCGCTGGACGAGCCGAGTCCCAGCGCGTTTCGGGACGACGCCGCGATTTTCGTACGCCGAATAATACCCCACTCCGTCGAAAGTAGCGTTAAGGGCCTCGATTGCCGAAACGTCGATGTGCTGGCCTTCGCCTGTGAAATCACGATGCGTCAACGCCGCCATGATAGACATGGCTCCGGCCATTCCCGCCTGATACTCCGACTGCGAGCCTCCGGCCTTCAACGGCTCACGGTCTTCGTCGCCCGTTAGGTACATGTAACCACTGACGGCGTAGGCTACCAGATCGGAGCCTTCGTAATCGCTGTACGGCCCCGTGGCTCCAAAGTACGATATAGAAGCCGTCACAAGCGCTAGATTCAGCTTTTCGAGTTCTGAGTGTCCGAGGCCCAGAGCATCCATCATTCCTGGCTTGAAACTCTCCACCAACACATCAGAATTGCCAATGAGTCTTCTAAGGATTTTCCTGCCTTCATCCGACTCCAAATTCAGAGTGAGGCTCTGTTTGCCCGCGTTTAGGTAGAGGAACGTCGCGCTGGTTTCGATGTTAGGAACCCCGTTCAAGAATGGCCCCATCCCGCGAGTAGAATCGCCGGCACGGGGAGCCTCGATTTTGATGACGTCGGCGCCCAGGTCTCGAAGCACTTTGGAGCAGTATCCGCCGGACATTCCGTCGCTAAGGTCAAGCACGTAAACCCCAGAAAGTGCAGTGTCGGTCAAGTGATGGGACCCTCCAAAAGATATCAAGTCACCAGACCATAGGGGTTGGCGGTTCAGTCGTCAAGATGGAGGAGTGGACGCTGTCTATTACGGCTCAAGGTTCTCATGGAGGAATTCTTGCCCTAATCAGCGCGTTGGTTACCTAAATTCGTTGATTAACGCTCTCACTTTCTACTGCACTTCGTCCATGATGAGCGCCGTCGTTTCGCGGGTCATATGCGCAGGGTCGGTGATGTCCCAAACCTTCGTTTTTTCGCTCTGAGCCAAAAAATCTTCTGGCGGAATCCGACCCAACATGAGTATTATTCGGTCAGCGGAGTCCACCATTTCGAGCGTGACCTGATTACGTGTGTTGCCTGACAGATCGAAGCCTTTTTCCTGCATCAAATCCAGCACAATGCCCGGAGTGACCGACGCGCCAGGGGTTTTAGAGTTGGCTTTGATCGTCTAGCCTTCGACATCCAAATGCCGCACCGCCGTCCCTGCGCTGGTGACCTGATGGCCTGACAAGTGGTTGAACAATGTCTCTGCGATTTGGCTTCTGGCTACATTTCCGTTGCATACGAATAGCACGTTCATTTCAGGGCCCCGTCGTTTCAATGTTTATCGCGCGGTCTTAATCTATAAATTCGAACTCCTGGCGCCACTGCATGTACGACTTAAGCCCCGATGCGATGTCATATTCCGGCAAAAACCCGATGTCATCTTGAACACGAGAGGCGTCCATTACTCGACGGCTGGACGATATTTCCATTTCAACGTCTGATTGTTCTTGGAACGTGACCACAGGGTCTGCATCTCGCATAGCCGACACAATATCGTCCGTGGATACTGATGCTCCGCGGCCCAGGTTATACTCCCGATACGAAAGTTTGGGCGCGTCCAGAACAGTCTGGATTCCAGCGGCGATGTCCAGGACGTAAGTGAAATCCCAGCTGCCGATGGGCAAAGGCGGGATGGATTCGTTCCGAATTGCGTAACGCGTCACTTGTTGCAGCATGGACATCACGGCGCGATGCCCGGTCACTCGCTCCATAGGACCGAACGGGCTGCTGAGCCGTGTGGCAACCGTGTCGAAACCGTGAAGTTCTCCGTAGCGGTGCGTGATGCGTTCGCTGGCGAGTTTCGTCGAATTGTACAGCCCTCGCGGGTTCAACGGGAGGTCTTCCCGCAGGATTCCTGTGTCCTCCAAGCCTTCGTACACTGCGCCTGAACTCACGTAAAGAAATCGTTCGATAGAGAGTTTCGAGGCCAATTCCAGCATGTTGGCTGTACCGCTCACGTTGATGTCAATTATTCGGCGGCTGTCCTTGCGCTCGATGTCCTCTCTGATGCCGGTGAAGACCGCCGCGTGGACGATTTTGTCGACATCGTGGCTCGCGCCGATCACTTCCAGTGAGGCAGGCTCAAGAATGTCGGCTTGCGCCCAGGTCACGTGAGACGACCACGGCGCCACGTATCGGAGGACCATATCGTCAGGCTCAACCAGGTCTATCGAGACGACCTGATGCCCCTGTTCAGCGAGCCTCCTGACGATATTGGAACCCACAAATCCTGTGCCGCCGGTTACTATCGTTGCCACTAGATGCTCCTTTCAAGCGAATTATCTTTGCGAATTTGCTACTCCCCATCATCTCGGAACAGTTCATCGCCGCGATTCAGACGCTCGGCAATCTGGAAAGTCTGATCCACTGAACGAGTAGTCGGGTAATGAGCGGCCAGGAACCGTGACAGCGCGACGAGAACGTGCCGGCCAGCGTCTGTGCCTTTGCGTTCCTCGTACTGCTTGAACCCGGCGTCGACTATCTGGAACATATGAAACCCGGAGTCCTC
>DCAW01000143.1:0-43387 GCA_002313895.1 Dehalococcoidia bacterium UBA1123 | reverse complement strand
GTCAGATAGTCAGAGACAACTTGGGCCGATTGTTCAACCTGCTGTTGAACGTTCATCTGGGACAACAGTTGGGGGCCAAATGCTTCCGCGTCCACCTGATCGCCGTTGGGAGTTGGCATTCGCTGAGCCGGCACGTTCAGGAATCTATCGAGATACACACTCATGGCTGTATCCAGCACGGCTCTCGCCAATTCCACTGACGGCGCTCGCTTCAATGCTTGATGCAGGGCGTTGGCGGCTGTCAGGGTGTTGTGCACAGTGTCCCAATCGGCAAATTCGTTCGAGGTGTGGAACCGCGCCATCCTGAGGAACGCGGCGTAGGCAACTGTTGATCCCAACTGCTCCGGCGAAGCCCCGTACCTGACTGCTGATTTGATGGCGTCCAACGTCGCTCCGGGATCATCTTGAAGGATTATGTCGGCCAATTCCTGTTCGCCGTCCCATTCGCCCAGTTTGCTTTCACCTTGCTCGAAGAGTTCAGCAAGCTCTCGCCGTGCCTCCCAGACCATCGACGATATGTCGATGGGATTTCGCCATGCGTTCAGTTCCTCGCTTCTTCGCGCGGTCGCCATTCCAAGCGCCAGGCTGGTCAAAACTTGCGCCGAATGCTCCCAGCCGATGTGGTCGAGATGTTCGAAGGCTTTGTTTGCAAAGTCCACGATGTGACCAGCGTCAATGTAGATGCGGTCTGTTGCAGCGGCGAAGATCATGTCTGCAATGTCTGATTGAGACAATCCAACTTCAATCGCAGTCCTCAGGGCGCGCTCGGCCCCTTCGTCATTTCGGACCTCGATGAAATTTCTGAACCACTTTTTGAACACCTCTGGGCGGGTCTCTCCAGTGGGTAGGGGGTCAACGACGAATCTTGGAGGCCTGCCCTCGCACTCGGTTGCTACATGCCGTAGACCCTGATAGATGGCGCGAGGACGGTCTTCTTCGGCGAGATGCGGCAGAATGTTCGCGGCGCATGTCAGGATGCTCATGGCCTGACCCCATCCCTCGTCAGAATAGGTCATTCCGAAATCCGAGCCTATGCGGAGCGGCGTCTTGTAGTCGGCTCCAGCAGAATTCAATCCCAGCGCAGATTTCGCGATCACCAGTCGAATATTGTGCTCCATGCCGTCGTGCAATCTATCGGACCATCGCTCAACGGGATCGGATTCTGGCGGGGATGGGTTGACCCATACCTCGCCGTCCACGACTGTCACAGGGAAGGAGCGCACATCGTCGGCAAATGGGTCAAACGTCCCGCCGCTCGAAAGGTCGAATCTTGCGTGATGCCAGTGACAGGTGAGCAGGCCGTCTTTTACGGTGCCCCGGTCAAGTGGAAAGCCCATGTGAGGACAGCGATTGTCCAAAGCGTACACGTCGTCGTCATGCGCGAACACTGCAATTGTGTGACCCCCTCCGGTGACCACGGAGCATCCTTTTGCAATCAGTTCATCCAACGTTCCGACTCGAATTTGTCCTTGGATTGCCGTTGCCATCGGGGCCTCCTTAGTTGAGGTTCATGAATTGAAAACTAACCAAACAGGGGCACGTCGTGACGTACCCCCATGTGAATCCAGTTCAGCGCGCTTCGTTAAATCCGTCTAGACGGTCTGGAGCGTCGGCGCTCGCAGAGGTGGCGCCAACTGCTGTTCGGTGAGGTGTATGGCCTCTTTCTGATAAACCTGCACGCGATATGACCTGTAATCGGGAACGTACATGCGGCCCTCTGCGTCTACTCGGACCGACTTGGGACTGCGAAGAAGCTTTTCCTGCTCCAGATTTGCCATGTCACGCAACCGATTCGGGAAGGCGTTGGTGAGCATGTAGTTACGCGCCACGCGAGATAGAGTCGCGTCGCCCAGGAATTTCTGTAAATAGCGCCCGTGCTCGTTGAACATCTGAACGCGGTTGTTGCCGCAGTCAGCGACATAAATGTCGCCATCGGCGTCCACAGCCACGCCGGTGGGACGGTTAAACTGGCCGTCGCCATTCCCTGACGTCCCGATCTCGAAGACGAATTCTCCGTCAGAGTTGAACTTCTGGATTCGGTCGTTGCGCCAGTCCACCACGTAAACATCACCAAGTTCGTCAACATGAATGCCCCAGGGCATGTTGAACTGGCCTGGCTCAGAACCGAAGCTCCCCCACTTGGAAATGAATTTTCCTGCACTGGTGAATTTCTGGACTCTGTGATTGAGGGTGTCTACCACCAGAACGTTCCCATCGGCATCGAAGGCGATACCCGAAGGGCCATTCAATTGACCATCCTCCGATCCTTGTTCGCCCCAATTCGCCACAAACTCTCCGTCCATATTGAAGGACGTAATCCGATGCAACGCTTCATCGGAGACAAACAGGTTTTCGTCGGCGTCTGCGATAATTTGCACCGGCCAAGTCATCTTGCCGTCATCTTTGCCTAATCCGCCGATGCCGATCAGTTGGTCTGTCAGCGATTCAGCGTCATCGAAGTGCCACACCCTGATTTCCGCGTCAACCTCGGTCCTCAGCAGTATGTAAATACGCCCTTCGGCCCCGAAGGCGACATCGGCAGGAAAGTTGGTGATTCGCCGCATACCAAGCGTCTTCAGGAAAGGGAACCCCGCCCTCAGCAGTCCATGTGGTCTAACCATTATGCACCTCTCGCGCAGCTATCAACCGTCGATCAAATCCTGAAAGCTGATAGCTAATTAAATGGATGTATTTGCTCGAATTGGCCATCCACGATGGGCACTGAGTCCAGTCCCATCCACTGGTCAAGCATCGTTCCGTAAATGCCCCGGAAGTCGATCTTCCAGTCCAGGTCTTCGCCTTTGAGCCAGTCTGATGGATTTAGCGAAGGATACTCGGCGTACAGGCCCCCTTTGACATTTTCTCCGATGATGAACGCGCCTCCACCTGAGCCGTGATCCGTGCCGCTGCCATTGTCGCGCATTCGGCGGCCAAATTCGGTGAACACTAGCATCGACACCTCATCCGCCGCGTCGTGGTCGCGCAGGTCCTGGAAGAAATCCATAATCGCGCCAGAAAGGTCGCGGAGCAGTCCAGGGTGGGTCTTGAGTTCGTTGGCGTGGTGGTCATAGCCTGCATGGGCGGTGTAGAAAATTCTAGTGCCGAGTCCGGCCAGATGCACCCTCGCAACGTCTTTGAGGCTCTTGGCGATGGGATTGTCGGCGTATTCAACCTCGGAGGTGTAAGACTCAGGAGCCTTTTTGAGTATGTCCGCGCCGGTCAGGACGTCGGAGCCTGTCTGGGCCAGATACTCCATGACCGGGCCAGTTCCGACCGCCGGAGAGTACATTTTCTTGAACAAGTCCAGCGCCAGATTTCGTCGGGCCTCCTCTTCAATGCCCGTCATCAGCCCGACATTATCCAGGTCCCCAACAGAAGTGATCGGAGTCCCTGCCAATGCCATAGCCCTGGGCAGGCCGCGTCCGAAGTTTACGCCTGTCAGGACATTCTCTTTTTTCGGGTCCAGGTCCCGGATTGCGCGACCGACCCAGCCCTCTGTCCCAATCTTGTCAGGCTCGCAGGTGTGCCAAATGTCCATGCCCCGAAAGTGGGAACGGCTGGAGTTCTGATAACCGATGCCCTGAACAATCGCCACTTTGCCATCATCGAACATCTCTTTGAGCGGCGCGGCATTGGGGTTGAATGCCAGCGTGTCGTTGATCGGCAACACCGTGTCCTGCGGAATGACAACAGTGGGACGGGCATCGTAATACACCGGGTTATTGTATGGAACCAGCGTGTTCATGAAGTCGTTGCCGCCAGTCAATTGCAGGATGACCATTACCGGGGGTTTTCCGTTTGCTGCCATTATTTAAGCCTCCTGAGCTTTAAGCGAACTGAAATTCGCGTGTGGCCGCAATCATTTGCAGCATGTGAATTACCCTGGGTGTAGCCTCTTCTCGGGCCTCGTCGGAACTGAAATCCAGGCTGCCGACAGACTCCGCGTATTCCATCAAAGCAGCGTGAGTCTTATCGTCAACCGGCAGCGGTCCAACAAGATCAAGGGCTTTGTCAGTGAATTCCTCTGGTGACACAGAACCGCCGTGAGCGCCCAGACGATTGATGATGTCCTGAATTCCGGGCTTGCCAGCATCGCCGATTTCGTTAACTGCGAAATTGATACGCTCGTTCAGCGTTCCGCCGTCTATCCACTCTTTGCCTGTGTGCCAGCCCTCCACGGTGGGAGGATTGAGCAGTGTTTGACCCATTAGCGTTGTGGCTGCGCCGAATGCTACCACACCGGGTTCCGGGAAACGGTAGGTTCCCACCAGCTTCAGGACGCCAGCAACAAGTTCGGTAGGATTCTTTACTTTCTTGAATTGTGCGTTTTTGAACGAGTCAGAGTTAAACATGGCCCTGAGCATGGCTACAATATCGCCATCGGTTTCCATGTACGCCTTCACGATAGTGTCAATTGTTTCCTGATCCTGGGGAGGCTCCACCGACCACGCGGGAACCTGCGGTTCGTCGGCAACGAAGAAGTTGTACATATGCCGAGCCAGGAAGTTCGCCGTGGCGGGCTGTTTGACGACTATGTCGACTATGTCGTCGCCGTTCAGATTCCCGGTGTGTCCGAGGAACGTCTTTTCGCCTTCATCGTGGTCGCCTTGACTGAATTGGAACTCAGATTTGAAGTGGCCTTGAGGGTATAGAGGAATCGGTTGAGTGATCGTCCATCCAGTGAAGGCCCGGGCGGCGTTCTTGATGTCGTCCTCAGTGTAATTGCCCACGCCCATGCTGAACAGTTCAAGAAGCTCGCGACCGTAATTCTCGTTGGGTTCGCCCTTGCGGTTCTCGTGATTGTCCAGCCAATAGATCATGGCAGGGTCTTTGGAAACCTCCAGCAACACTGTGCGTACGTCAGACATTCCGATGCGCTGAAACAACTCTATCTGCCCCCCGGAGGAAGGCAGATGTTCGGTTTTGTTGATGCCTGTCGCAAGGACGTGGTGCCAGAAAAGCGCCATCTTCTCGACCAGTGGACGCTTGGTTCCGATCATGCGATAGAACCACTTTCCCACCCAGATTGTGGGAGCTTCACCGCCATAGTATCGGTCGATAATATCCTCTTCGACTGGCGGTGAGTCTTCTGGATTCAGAAGCTCTTCCACCACGGCTTCATAGCCTTTGGCGGCGTACTCCTCCAGTTCGGACCGAGCAGCCCCGAACCCGGCGCGGCGCAACAAGTGAGCCATCAGAGCAAGGTCATTGTCAGCCATATTTCTACCTCAACTGTTCCAACTTATTGCCGCGTGGCGCGGTAATATCAATAGCTTGCCCACACCGGATGCTTCGATTGCCCAACTATACTCTCGGTTTGGCAGTGTTTCAACCTTTTCGTGCGCCGAGCCGAACCCCGCTGAACGCGTCGTTCACCGCCCTTCGAACGAAGGCCTACGGCGCTCGACGAGAGCTTCACGCGCCTCTTTGGCGTCAGCAGAGCTTGACAGGATGTCCGATCCGTTGGAGGTAAGCACCATCGTCGTCTCCAGGTTGCTGTCGACTGCGGCTCGCATGATGCGCTTACCGACCCACTGCACCAATGGCGGGTTAGCTATGATGTCCTCGCATAGCTTGCGTGTCGTCGTCTCCAAGTTCTTTGAGGCCACGAGATGATTCAGAACCCCCCAATCGTAGGCGCGTTGGGCGTCCAACCGGCCAGTGTAGAGGAACTCCAACGCCCTACCCATACCGGCGATCTTGGGCAGGTAATAGCTGCCGCCGTTTTCTGGAATCTGGCCTACCTGTTGATAACCGATGAACCGAGTGTTCTCGCATCCGATGCGGATGTCGCAGTGCAGGGCCATATCCATGCCAGACCCTGCGGCGGCTCCGTTGATCATAGCGATAGTGGGTTTGCGAATGAACGAAATATCTTTGTGAAGCTTGGTAAATCCATAGAAGAAATGCTGCCTGCTAGCATCTGGCCCTTCGCCGATCCCTCGATCGCCGACGAACCTTTGGCCTTTAACATCGTCGGGAACGCCGCCCTTGACATCCGCTCCGGCGCAAAAACCGCGCCCTACGCCTGTTAGAACAATGACGCGCACCTTAGGATCGTCGTCCGCGGCTCGCATGTACTCGCCCACCTTGGCGACAGTGCCATTTTCTTCCGCCGAACCGAGGATCGCGTTCATCCTCTCAGGACGATTGAATTTTATCCACAGTATGCCGTTATCCTCCCGCTCGTACAGCAGGTGGTCAACCAGTCTGGGTCCCATAGTTCCCCCTTAATTCGGTGCATATTGCCAAGCCATTCCCCTGAAGTAGGCTTTCGATCAACAGGAGCAAGGACTTGCAATTCTGAGGTCGCATGCGAAGAATCTGGTCGCTTCGGAGCAGCGCGTGTCACGCTGGCTACCAGATGCTTCGCTACCGATCAGCATGGCAACGAGAAATGTTTCGTTAGCCGCGTTCGGATTTTTGATTTCATTCGGCTCCGATAGGAAATGTTCCTATGACGCCTTTTTCCTCCAGTTCGTATAGCTCCTGCGAGGTCATTCCCAACAGATCGGAAAGCACATATTCGTTGTGCTCCCCGAGATTCGGAGCGGGCGTCGTTTGGATGCGTCCCGATTTCGAGAACTCCCACGGCGTCGTGACCTGCTTGTAGAATCCGGCTTCCGGGTGATGGACTTCGTCCCAGAACCCACGTTCCTCAAGGTGCGGATCGTTGATAATCTCGCCACCTTTCAATACCGCCCCGGCTGGAACCCCGTTCTTTTGAAGAGTGTGCATCACATCGTAGTGGTCTTGTTCGCGGGTCCAGTTGGTCAGGAACCTCTCCACCTCATCGCGGTTGCGGCGTCGAGCTAATGCGGTCTCGAACCTGGGGTTGCGAGCCAGTTGGGGCATGCCAATTGCGTCGCAAAGGCCAACCCACTCCTCCTCAGAACGTACAGAAATGGCGACCCACATATCATCCCCCTGGCAAGGATACACTCCTTGTGGCTCGAAGATAGGGTGTCGGTTGCCCATTGGTTCCGCGACTCGCGCATTGAACGAAAAGTCCAAAAACTCCTGGCCCAACATAGATGCGGTCATCTCCCTCTGGGAGAAGTCGATGAACGCGCCCTGGCCGGTTTTGTGCCTTCGACGCAGAGTGCCCAGCAGCACGCCCACGTTGAAAATGCCGCCAACCGGATCAGGGTAAGTCTCGTTGGTCATTAACGGCTTGCGGTCTTCGTACCCTGTGACCGAGGCGAGGCCTGCCGTCTGCTCCAACGTCGAGCCTAGAGAACCATAATCCTTTTCAGGCCCAGTCGCTCCCTGGCTACTGATCTTGAGATAAATCAGTTGAGGATTTATCTGTGATAACACCTCATAACCCAAACCCAATCTGTCCATCACAGAAGCCCTGAAATTCTCGATGAGAACGTCACACAAGGTTGCCAGTTTTTTGAGCAGTTCTTTGCCTCGTTCAGTGGACAGGTCCAGCGTCAGACTCAGCTTGTTGGGGTTGCGGTGAATGTGGTGACCCGCCCGATTCCACGGTCGCTCGCCCGGATCATTGTCAGGATAAACCCTGTATCCCTGTGGCGTCGGACGCGCCTGCCCGCGGCTAATGTCCATACGCGACGTGCTTTCGACCTTGATGACTTCCGCGCCCATGAAACCGAGCAGGAACGTAGTGTATGGGCCAACAGCCACCTGTGTCAGGTCGAGTATTCGCAGGTCTTTTAGCGCCAGATTGTTCATCCGAAGGTCATTCATATGATCAAACGATCCCCGTGCTTCGGAGCCTGCCCAACTCCTCTCCAGAGTAGCCAAGCCGGTCACGATAGATTTCCAGATTATGCTCTCCAAGCAGAGGGGCGCGGCTTTGAGTCATCGGGTTGTTGTCGATGGAGAAAGGAACGCCGGGATACACCGCCTTTCCGGCCACCGGATGGTCTATGGTCTTGAAGAATTCCCGATACTGAAGCTGTTCCGAGTTTCTCAAATCTTTTACCGTAGCCACATATCCAGCGATTGTTCGAAGTCCTTGAAGCGTGTGGTAAATCTGCTCTTTGGGCTGGGAGGCCACCCAGTTCCCGATGATCGCCAGAAGGTCCTGCTGGTTCGTGCGGCGAGCCTCACGAGTGTTGAACGCTTGATCGTCGGCCAACTCCGGCAAACCTATCAGATCGCAGACTTTCTTCCATGTGTCTTCTTGAACGCCAATCTCAAGGCCTGGATTCACCCAGCCGTCTGCGGCCTCCACCAGCGTGCTTTCTCTGCGAGTCGGAATGCGGCCAAACTGGTGGTGTATGGAGGCGTGAATCTGTGTGACGGTCACTGTCTGCATCGCCGATACGTCAACATGCTGACCATAGCCCTCGACGTCCCGAACGTACAGGGCCATCATCGTGCCAGAGAACGCACTCATGCCCACGGAGTGCAGCGCAGCGCTTCCTCCTACCTTGATAGGCTCTTTATTCGGCAATCCTATCGGGTGCATCAGAGCGCCGACAGCCTGGATAATCAGGTCTCCGCCCTTGTAATCGCGATATGGCCCAGTCTGCCCGAAGGGTGTTATGGAGGTGTAAACCAGGCCCGGATTGTTCGGTTCGAGGTCCGAGTACCCCAACGCCCTACTCTCCATGACGCCTGGGGCGTGGCTCTCGATCAGGATATCGACGTCCCGAGCCAACCGCCTGAGGATCGATGATCCGGTGTCGGCCTCAATGTCCAGTGTGATGCCCTTCTTTCCCATGTTGAGAAAGAGGTAAGCTGCGCTGGCCTCCGGGTGCGGGTCGTCGTTCGGGAATGGCCCTGCGTTCCGGGACTCGTCGCCGACATGGGGACGCTCAACCTTGATGACCTCCGCGCCCATGCCAGCCAAAAGTTTGGCGCACAACGGACCGGAGACGCCTTCCGAGAGATCGAGAACCGTTATGTCGCTGAGTACGCCGTCTTGCTCGGTCATGCTGTCCTAGGAAATATGGATTGGAGTTCCTGCGGAGTATTAAACATCGTCCGGCGCCCGCTGGCAAGGGCTTTGCCAGATGTATCGTTTTTGATGAGTGATGGCAGTTTCAAATGGATCACATTGGTAAAACGCGGCAAAAATCTGACTTCGGCGTTGTTGCTTTGGTGACACAAGGTTAACATTACTCACTACAAAACATTCCTAACCTTTAACCAGACGACAATGGGCGAAGATCACAATGAAAGAACTCAGATTAGGACTCGCAGGACTCGGCCACGGTGAAACCCTCATCCAGGCCAACCGTCCTGAACACGAGGACATTCCCATCAAAGTGACAGCACTATGCGACACTGACCCGGAACGGTTGAGAGCGGCCGGCGACCAGCACGGGATTCAAAATCTCACGACCAGCTTCTCGGAGTTGATTGCCCGTGACGACATCGACATTGTGGGCATCTACACGCCCGGCCCGCTACACGCCGCTCAAGTCCTTCAAGCGCTGGACGCGGGCAAGCACGTGATGATGACGAAAGCGATGGCCTACACGATGCAAGAGGCCGAAAGTCTAGTCGAGGCTGTTGACCGGACTGGTCTCGTGCTTTTGATCACCCAGACCTTGAGAGGTCGCTATGACTTGATGGACGCCAAACGTGTCTGCGACTCTGGCGCGTTAGGCGAGCTTTTCATGGCTGAGGCCGCCTACACCCACGACCTTCGCCCAGTCTATCAGCGGACGCCGTGGCGCGTCAGCATGCCCCAAGACCTGCTCCTAGGCGGAGCGTGCCATCCCATCGACTGCCTGCGTTGGTTCATGGGCGACATCAAAGAGGTGCATTGCTATGGCATACGGAGTGGCATCGCTCCCGAATACCCTCAGGAAGACAATTTCGTAATCAACGTAAAGTTCGCCAGCGGGAAGATCGGCCATATCAATTCCTTCCACGGCATCGTGGACCCGCCCGGCGTGCCGATGAACGGGTTCGCGGTCTATGGCATGAAAGGCACGATCAGAGACGGCGTGATGCGATTCGACCCCGAAAATGGGATTCCTAAACGCACCTACACGGCGGAGTACCGCTCCGACGCCTCAGCCATCCGGGGCCACAGGGGTGAGATGGCCATCATGCTCCGCCACATGGCCGACTGCGTAATAAACGGCGCGACCCCGTGGGTTGGAGTTCGAGACGGCGCAAGCGTTGTCTCGACAGGCCTGGCCTGCTGGGAGTCCATCCGCACGGGTCAGGCCATCAAAGTACGCAACAAATTCTGAACTATCGTCGTCACTCGGACCTGACACCTGAAATCCTGCCTACCTTATCTCTATTCGCTACACTGATAGCAGAGGAGCATCGGCATTTCAATTCCGTCGATCAACCCGCTCAGTTTGGCAGCCGGCTTGTCGCTGGCAACGGCGTTTGGAGCTACGCACAGCGACAAGCCGAGCATCGGCTAACCGGTGTGCATCCTGGCTCTTTCTGCGGTCTGGTCGACAATATCGACTCCCACAAGCTCGCTCCAAGCGGCCAGAAGTTGATTGGTGACCGGGCCTGGGATATTATCGGTCACCTCACGGTTATCAACCCGTCCGACCGGCAAGATGCTGTATGGAGTGCTGGTGAGGAACGCTTCGTCTGCCGTGTACAGATCGTAGGGTTGGAGGTCTTCCTCGGCAACCGGAATGTTTAGTTGCTTGGCAAGATCTATAACAGTCATGCGGGACACGCCCTGGAGAATGCTGCTGTCCCCCGGAGTCCTAAGAACGCCGTCAGTTACAATAAAGAAGTTGGCCCCCGTGCTTTCGGTAAGGTTGCCGTCCATGTCGAGAAGCAAAGGGAACGCGTTGGGGTCAACGTCCGCCGCCTCCATGTCTGCTAGCACAAAGTTCAGGCGACTGTAGTGCTTCACCTTGGGGTCTATCTGCTCCGACGAGTAGCTTCGAGTCTTGGTCACCACCGCGTGGGCTCCTTCTTGATAGAGCGGCGAGTAGCGGTCGAAGGCAATTGGGTCGATCCAGATGGAGACGTTGGGAGATGACGGATTCACGACGCTTCCGCCCTCGCCTCTGGTGACGATCTGGGTAATCATGTAGTCGTCGTTTTCCTGCCGCCGCAACTCTTCATTGGCCTCGACGGTTTCCAACGTAATCCGTTCCATGTCGTCGATAGACATCGCAGGGTCGATGCGAACGTACTTCAGGGACCGATACAACCTCTGCAGGTGTTCCCTGAGCCTGAAAACCTTGCCGTCGTAGGTGCGGGAGGTGTCGAACAGCACGTCCCCCAGACGGAATCCTCGGTCAGTCATGCCGATCTTCGCCTCGCTTCGAAGCACGTAATCGCCGTTGAGCCAGATTTGATAGTCGGTCATGACTGCTCCTTCGGTAAGTGTCAGAAATCAGGTTTTCACGTGTCAAGGTTCGAGGGCTATGAGACGGCGTCCACCCCTGCTTGGGCGCAGATTTCGTCTTCTTCGCCAGTGCCGCCGCCGACACCACAGGCGCCAGCCGCAACGCCATCGCGGAGAAGCACGACACCGCCCTGACTCATAATCATGTGGTCGCCCTCGGCGGCCCGAATACCTGTGACGATGGCAGCTCCCGCCCTCTCCTGCATTAGCCCGCTGTTGCGTCCGAAAGCTACAGAACCGATGGCCTTGCCCTGACTGCCATAAACCCCCGCGAAGATCGCGCCGTCCATCCGATTGAAGGCCGCTAGGCGTCCGCCAGCGTCCACCACCGCAACGCTTATCAGAATGTTCAGTTCTTCTGCTTTGGCAATCGCCGCTCCAACCATCGTGTTTGCGTCCTGAAGTGTGAGGCTCATGGCATTGACTCCTTCATAATTTGACTGTGTCTTAAGGACACGCTGAAATTGCCGAGCGCGCCGGAGATTATGCGGCGAGTGTAGCAACGTTGATTTAACCAGTCAATCGGCGCGATTGACACAGAATAACCCTGTGATTACACTCGCACCATCCCTCGGCGAAGCTCGATGATGAACCTCACGCGAAGGAGGCAATACAATGCTCAGGCTCGGCGGAACTGCATCAAACTCTCACATGGTGGTATTCCAGGGACTTCAGAAATACCTCCTCGATAGAGGGGTGGAATCGGACTGGGTACTGTACTCAGGCTATGACGCATTGGTCGAGGCCTTCGTCTCCCGAGAGATCGACGTTGCCTGGAACGGCCCTCTCTCCTATGTGAAGATTCAACGCTTGCTGGATGTTCCGTCGCGCGTGCTGGTCATGCGGGACGAGGATGTCGATTTCACTACCCACTTCATTTCACAGGCTGGTTCGGACATCAGCAGCATCAAAAAGCTGAAGGGCAAGAGCTTCGCTTTCGGCAGTCGCGGCTCTATCCAAACGGGGCTGCTCGCTTACCACTTCCTCAAAGAAGCCGGGATAAATCCGACGCAAGACCTGTCAGATTACTCCTTCTTCGATGATCGGACTGGGGACACCCGTAGAGACGAAGTTGACGTGTTCGAGCGCGTGATGGACGGCGAGTACGACGCCGGGGCCATCAGCGCATCGACCTTGCTCAGATTGGAACTCGACGGCGTCGACGTTCATGAACGGATTCAAAAATTCTGGGACAGCCCCGCATACTCTCACTGCTGTTTCACAGGCCAGAGCGATATGGATGAAGAAGTTTCACAGATGTTCACCGACGCCCTGGTCAAGATGGAATACTCCGACCCTCTAGGCAAGGAAATCCTGGACGGCGAAGGCTGCAAGGCTTTCGTTCCGGGGATCACAACAGGTTGGGAAATCCTGGAGGTGGCGGCGGAGCAAGAAGGGCTCATCTAAAAGCCCTCCAAATAACCACAGGCGAAATCGCGCGCTCAGAGGGGAAATTTACAGGAGAACATAAACGTGAATATCAAAGAGATCAGAGCCGTCCCCATTGAGCTTCGGCCCAACATGACGACCCAGCCCAGAGTTCCTAAAATTGAGAACGCTCCCGACTGGGTAAGCCCTATGCTCCGTTACCCCGAGTACCAGAAGTCGAACCTGGCTGCCGGAGGCGGAAACTGGAGCCGCACGGCGTGCGTCGTCACTGCTGACGACGGCACCTGGGGATTGGGTCTCGGACTGTTCAGCGGCCCGATTGCCAGCATAATCAACGACCACATCGGGCCGGTGCTGGAAGGCCAAAACGCGATGGCGACCGAAAAGTGTTGGGACATAATGCGGCGCATCACCGCCCAATACGGCGCGCATGGCCTGGCATCTTACGCCATCAGCGCCGTGGATAACGCCCTCTGGGACTTGAAAGGCAAGCTGTTAAATCGACCTGTGTACGAACTGCTCGGTGGGCCTCAGAAGGACAAAATCTTCTGCTACGCTTCCAACACCGATGTCTCATACGGCAGAGAGAAAAGCATCGCGTGGTTCCTGGAAGTGGGATTCAAAGCCGTAAAGCTGTTCCTCCCCCACGGCCCTCTCGAAGGCATTGAGGGTCTTCGGAAGAACGAAGAGATCGTCGCACAACACAGAGATCAGATCGGCGACGATGTCGAGCTTATGGTCGACGCCTGGATGTCCTTGAACGTCGAGTACACAGTGCGGCTGTCCGAGGCCTTGAAGCCATACCGAATCAAGTGGCTGGAAGATTACTTGCTCCCAGAGGACATGGACGGCTACTTCAAAGTGCGTCAACGGCTCCCCGATGTAACCCTCGCGACGGGCGAGCACTGGCACACGCCTCATCCTTTCGCGCTGGCAGCGTCCAACGGACTGGTTGACATCATGCAGCCGGACATCCAGTGGGCAGGGGGCGTCACGGCGCTGGTCCGAATTTGCCATATCGCCGAGGCTCACGGCTTGACAGTTATCGCCCACGCCGGAATGAATTACCCCTACGGCCAGCACCTGAGCTACGCCATGCCTGCCATCGAGTGGGGCGAAAGGTCAGAGGGCGTGGCCCCTCCCGGCGTCCCGCTGGAGGAGATGATGCTTCTCCCCGGCACTCCGGCCATAAAAGACGGCTATCTGGTCCCCAGTGACGCTCCGGGTTTCGGCATCGAGGTCACGAAGGAGTGGCTGGAGGATGTCGCGGTCTGATTCCTGGTCCTAGTCGCCGTTGCGAGAAGGCAAAGCCACGGTCGCCTCGCCTGGCGCGGTGGATTGGCCTTCCTGGTTTTTCACATCCACGGTCAGGTCAACCAGATGCTCGTCGTTTTCGACGCGCTTGGCGACGATAGTGCCGACGCAGGTCAGCACGTCGTCCTTCTGATTGATAGCGCGGTACTGACAGCCCAGCTTTCGGACCTGCACCTCATCGCCGGCCCAGTCTCGCAGCATGTTGTGCAAGTAGGCGAATCTGAGGTTGCCCATCCCGAAGGCTCCCTGCTCGTTCAGCGCTGCCCTACCTGCGACATCGTCCATGTGGATATAGACGAACTCGTCGTTCACTGCGGCGTACCTGTTCCAGTGCATGAAATCGGTCTTTCTCGACCAATTCGTTATCTCCTGTCCGACCTCGACATCTTCCCAATACACATTGACTGACATTTTCCCCGTCTCCTGATTCCTGATGATCTGTTAATACCTGATGCCGATAGATTTCCGAACCTTCACAAGCTCGCAGTTCTGATTGGTCCAGCGCGTCTCTGTAGTGGTAAAAAGTGTGGGGCCCAGCCTGGTTGTGCGCTCGACCCACTCGGTCAGTCCGGTGGTCGTGGAGATGACGTCTCCCGCCCTCATCGGCTCAAAATATTCCTCGGTCTGGCCTCCGTTCATCCCGCGGGTTCCGATTCCGGCCCCGTCAGCCGAAGCTCTGGCTGCTGGAACTGGCTCCCTGTGAACCGGCCACGCGAAAGGGTTGAAGTCCAGAGGCGCGATTATGCTCCCGTGTCGTGTGGTCTTCGCGTAGTCCTCGTCCCAGTACATGGGCGGAGGTTCGTCAGGCCAGTAGACCGCGATGGCCCATTTTCGGATGTCCGAAAGCGCGATCGGCGGTGCGACCTTTGGTTCACTGAATTTGCCTTTTCTTTCAATCAAGTCCTGGGTGACCAGAGTTTCGGATTCGGTCGTCATGGTTTCTGTGCCTCCTTATGATCCCATACTCTATCTACCGACGTAATGCGGCAGGCGCTTCTCTTGAAATGCCCTCATCGCCTCTTTCTGGTCCTCAGTGCCTGTGATTCTTGCGGCGGCTTCGTCCTCGTGGGCGATGACGTGGTGGAGGTCAGGGCTGTGGGCGTACATCAGACGCTTGGCTTCCCTGACGGCCAGAGGCGGGTTTGACGCTATCTCTGTCGCCATGTCGTTGACCTCATTCATCAGATTGTCGAAGGACACAACGCGACTCACAAGCCCTCTAGACATTGCCCATTCGGAGTCGTAAATACGCCCTGTCAGTGACATTTCGGATGCCACAGCCTGCCCTGCGACCCCTGAAAGCGTGTAGGACGATGCGGTGTCCGGAACTATGGACCGCTTGACGAAAATGGCAGTGAATCGCGCCTCCTCAGCGGCGACACGAATGTCGCAAGCCAATGCCACGCTCAGTCCGCCGCCTGCCGCCACGCCGTTGACGGCGGCAATCGTCGCCTGCGGTATCTCGCGAATGTGAGGGGCAAGCTCCTGGATTCTGCGCTTGCGTCCGTTCTGCGAAAGAGGCGGCATTCCTTCAGAAGATGCCCTGTTCGCTTGAGAAAGGTCAGCTCCAGAGCAAAACTCAGGCCCGTTTCCGGTGATGATCACCACCCGTATATCGGGGAATTCTGCGCCAACTTCGTCCAGAGCGTCGTGAAATTCGCTGGTTAACTGACGGTTTAACGCGTTCATGATAGAAGGGCGGTCGAGCCTGATCGTGGCCACGTGACCCTCCCGATCCAGTTGCAGAGCCTGATATCCCATTGCGTCCCCCTGATTCGAGTAGTAAGTCTTGATTCCCAACTCTAGTGCCCAGCGCGCCGGTGAGTCAATCACCTGAGAGAACGTGATACAATCCCGCTCGGTCTGTATCATCCGATAATCGCAACTCGAGACGAGCACAGGGAGCCGAACCCGATGACAAGCGCAAACCGGTGGGCTGTAAAATCCAACCGAATCATCGACGGAACGAATGGGCCAGTCCTGAATGACGGGGTCGTGGTCGTCGAAGGCAACAGAATCGTATCGGTTGGGCCACAATCAACCACCGTGCTCCCACGCGGCGTCAACGCGTTCGACGCAGGGGACCGCACGATAATGCCAGGCATGATCGACGCCCATGTCCACATGCTATCCACTGGCGGGAACTCCGGCGGCGACGAGTCCAGGGCCATGAATGACCAGCAAGCGACCCTCCAAGGCGCGAAAAATTCCCTGCTTGCCCTCAAGAGCGGCCTGACAACCGTTCGTGACTGCGGAGACCGTAATTTTCTGAGCTTGACGCTCCGAGATTCGATAGCCAGCGGTCAGATACCAGGCCCTCGGATGCTGTGCTCTGGGCCGGTCATTACCACCACAGCGGGTCAACTTTGGTGGAACTCCGTTGAATGCGACACAACTGACGACCTTCGCCGAGCAGTGAGAACGCTGGTCAAGAACGGAGTCGATTTCATCAAGATGATGGGTTCCGGCGGAAACGCGACACCTGGCTCCAATCCCGAAGCCTCCCAATACGACGCCGAAGGTTATCACGCAGTCGCCGACGACGCTCACCGCATGGGCAAGAAGGTGGCGGTGCATGTCCACGGTGTCGAGGCAATCCGCATGGCCGTGAACGCAGGAATGGACACTCTGGAGCACGTCCCGTTCCGCGCCGATGGAACCATCAAATACAACGATCAAATCGTTCAGGACATCGTGGACAATGGACTGATCGTAAGCCTCGCCATGCCTGCCACATGGTATCGTCTCACCGAGGCGGACATGCGCGACACTCGAACCCACCCGGGCCACCTCTGGGAAACTCGATACGACACCATCCGCAGGATGCACGCCGCCGGCGTCAAACTTGTCGTCAGCAGTGACCAGGGCTCAACGGGAACTCGAATCGACGAGCTGCCTTTATTGGCCGAATTTCTGGTTAACGACGTTGGCCTGCCAGCAAGCGATGTGATCTACGGAATGACAGGGCTTTCCGCCGAAGCGCTCGGCATGGAAGATCAGGTCGGAACGCTGGAGCCGAACAAACTGGCAGACATTGTGATTGTCGATGGCGACCCGCTGGCCGACATCGGAACGCTCAAGAGTGTTCAAAAAGTCATCAAAGACGGCCAGACAGTGGCGTCTGACGGGGCCATAATCTTGCCTCCGTCGAAGCAATAATGCGTTCACGCCGTTCGGATCACCCAAATCTAGGGGAATAATTAATGTCGTACAGCCGCCAAGTGGAAATCGGGATTCAGATCGAGCCTCAGTTTGGCTTCGGCTACGAAGAAATTCGTGACCTGGGCAAGCTAGCAGAGGAAGTGGGCTTCAATTCGCTGTGGTGTTCGGACCACCTTTTTCTTGACGCCAACTCCGAGGACAAGAACTGTCTGGACCCGTGGACGGTGTTAACGGGGCTGGCCGTCGAGACCACCACACTCCGACTCGGAACCCTGGTAACGTGCGTCTCTTTCCGCGCACCGCAGATGCTCGCCCGGATCGCCGCAGCGGTCGATTCCATGAGCGGAGGGCGAGTGGATTTCGGCATCGGCGCCGGTTGGAAGCAGCTTGAGTATGATGCCTACGGCATTCCGTTCCCCTCGGCTCGTGAGCGGGTAGACCGCTTCGAGGAGGCTCTCGAGATCATTACTCGCATGTGGACTGAAGCCCGACCGAACTACCAGGGAACTCATTACCAGATTGACAACGCCTTCATGTCACCCAAGCCTGTCCAAAATCCGCACCCGCCTATATGGGTCGGTGGCGCAAAACCTCGTGTGCTTGGCCTAGCGTCAAGATTCGCCCAGGGGCTAAACGTTAGTGGTTTCCCGCCCATTGAACGGTACACCGAAGTCCTCGACAACCTGCGCATTGCCTGTCAGAAGACGGGAAGAGACTACGACACGATCAACAAATCTCACTTCACAGGCGTGGCTATTGCATCCGACCAAGCAGGGGTTGACGCACTCGCTAATGACATAGCAAGAGAGCGAGGCGTGAGTTTCGACGAGCTTCGGAGCAATTACAGAGGAGTGATCGGAACTCCCGATCAGGTGACGGAATACCTGCGGCCCTTCGTCGATCTGGGCGTTGAACAGTTCATGCTGGTGTTCCCATACCAACGAGAGGTCGAATCAGTCCAACTGGTGGCTGAGAAAGTCCTTCCCAGGCTCAGAGGTTAAGGATCAGGAGGCCGCCCAGATGCCTTCGAGTTTCTCCAGGGCATCCGAGGGCAGAGGCCCTTTATTTGTGGCAGCAACCGCCTGCTCCAACTGATCGAAACTCGACAGCCCGACAAGGGCCGTTGACAGGTTTTCGGCACTTATGGCAAATCGTATCGCCGCCTCGGCGAGATTTTCAGTGTAACCGTCTTCCACCAGGAAACTGAATTGCGACGTTCGGGCGAGGTCTTCACTCAAAGTCTGCCCGGTGGCGATAGGCGCGACATCCTGCGCCGCGAGCGGGTGGCGGACCGAGTCGCCAGTGAGCGCGCCGCCTGCCAGGATTCGTATGGCGACCGAACCGATGCCCTTCTCGGCAGTCTTTTGCATCAGTTGGCCGTAGTCCTGATATGGGAACCCGGCGGACATCTCGTGACTGGACGATGGGTTCAGCATGTTGTAACAGGTGTGCATCCCTGATGGGCCAAACCTGTCTATCGCTGAGTGGAGCGTCTCGGTGTCCCCCAGCCCGTTGAATCCCCAGAACCGGATTTTGCCTGATTCGACAGCTCTGTTAAAAACGCCGACAATGCGCTCAAGATCGTCTAGGCCAAGCTGACCGCCGTCGGGGTTGCTCGCCGCGCCGATAGAGTTGTGGGTGTAAACGATGTCCACGTTATCGCGACCCATCCGTTGGAGGCTGTTGTCGATCTGAGCTTCGATGACCTCTTCAATATTTCCAAACTCGGCGGCTGACAGTCTGACTTTCGTGCCGACCAGAGCATCGTGAGCGCCAAGCTCTCTCAGAACCGCGCCAGTGTGAATCTCTGACAATCCGTCGCCATACATACGCGCGGTGTCGAAGTAGTTGATGCCCGATTCCAGAGCATATTCAACCGTGCGAAGCATGTCCGGATGCTCACCGCGCACCATGAGTCCACCAACCGCGCCACAACCATATCCGAGAACGGAAACTTCAACGCCAGTGTTACCAAATGCTCTGTACTGCATAACGTGAAATTCCCTCCGTCAAAATACGAGAATCTGGTTCGCGGCTAAATCGCCACCAGGTTAATCAGATGATACAACGCCGCGCCCAACAGAGCGCATATCGGGAAAGTGAGTATCCATGCATAGACGATGCTCCGGGCGACGCCCCATCGGACCGCCGACAACCGCCGCGTGGAACCCATGCCCAGAATCGACGACGTTATGGTGTGGGTGGTGCTGATGGGGATTCCCAGTCTGGATGCCATAGTGATGACTCCGGCTGCGGCGCCCTCGGCGGCAAACCCGTGAATCGGCCTCATGGTGACGATTCGGACCCCTAAGGTCCGAATGACCTTGAAACCTCCGAAGTACGTACCAGCGCCCATGACCAGCCCGGATACGATGATGACCCACAGCGGGACATCCAGAACCTCAATGGAGCCGTAGGTGAACAACGCTAGAGTGATGATACCCATTGTTTTTTGGGCGTCGTTCGACCCGTGACTGAACGCCATCCATCCCGCGGTGAACATCTGTGCTTTTGAGAAAATCAAGGTGATTTTCGCTGGGGACATTCTACGCAGTGACCAGTAGATGATAAGCATCACGAGGTAGGCCAGCAAGAATCCAAGTATGGGGGACAAGACGAGGCCTTCCAGAATCCTGGTGAGACCTGCCCCCTGCAGAACGTCAATTCCGCTGTGGGCGACTCCAGAACCGGCAACTCCAGCAATCAGGCTGTGACTCCCACTGACAGGCATGCCGAATCTGCTGGCAACAAACACCCAGAGCGCGGCGGCGGCTACTCCTCCGGCAACGACCACCTGAGTTATGCCGTCCGGGTCCACTACCCCTTTCGCGACAGCTTTGGCGACGGCGGTTCCGGTGATTGCGCCCACGAAGTTGAACACCGCTGCCATTATGACAGCGGACAATGGTGACATGACCCGGGTAGAAACTACTGTGGCGATGGCGTTGGCAGCGTCGTTAAATCCGTTGGCGAATTCGAAGGCTAAAGCAATGATGATTACGATGATGAGGAAGGTTAAAGAGGAAGATTCAATCATGCTTGGTTAACAGGTTCCTCGACGATCAATCACGAGTGTTTGAGCACGATCCCTTCCAACACGTTTGCGGCATCCTCCGCCCGGTCGGTTGCTTGTTCCAGATCATCGTAGATGTCTCGCCACTTTAGAACCTGGTCAAATTCGAAACCGGTGCTGAACAACTCGCCTCTGGCCTTGCTCGCTTCCTGGTCCGCGACATTCTCCAATCGGTTGATTTCCACAGTAATCGGAAGAATTTCCATCAGTTTGGAGTTTCGAGCAGCCAGCATTTCCATCGCCTTCACCAGTTCGTCGGCACATTCGACTATGATGTCCGAAAGATTCCTGGCCCGATGTGTGGTCTTCTCAATGCGATATTCGAGAACGTATTGGGCGGCCTCGTCGATGGCGTCCACCACGTCATCAAGCCTGCCAGCAAGTTCCAGGATATCCTCTCGGTCGATGGGGGTCAGGAATGTCTTGTGAAGGGCGCGGGTGATGTCGTGGATAACCCGATCTCCCAATTCCTCTCGATCCTTGATTTCCTGGACCTTGGCTTCAACATTTTCGAAGTTGTGCATAAGGTCTTGGAGTCGGCGCGCCACATCCTGGATGTTGACCGCGCTCTGATGCAATAGAAAGAAGAATTGGTTCTCTTTAGGAAGAAATGAAGGCAAGAACCTCAAATCACACCTCGATAATTGTTAGGCGCGTCAAACCAGACCGGAGCCGTCCCGATCATTCGTTAATCCGATCAGGAGTTACATGTCGCGGAGATAAATTCAATCCCTATTGTTCAAAGACATGCAGGTGAATGTGCGAGTCACGCCATTGATCTTGTGAATCTCGCCGGCCAACAGGTCACTGACACTGTTCATATCTGCAGTGACTTTCGCGATGATGTCGTACGGCCCAATGACCACGTCCACCTCTGACACCCCAGGCACAGCCCGCAGCGAGTTCGCAACGTCCTTGACCATTCCAATGTTGGTCTCAATCATGATATATGCCGTTGTAGCCATAGCAGACCTCCATTACAACGATGTGCCTCCCTAGTCTTCCGAAACCCGTGTAGATTGTACTAGCCTGCACCCGTGAATGCGAGTCTGGTCAGCTGCGGTTTTCGACTTGATATCAATATCCACTGTTCACTTGGTGTTCCACAGCAAACGAGAGTTCAGAATGAACGCCACGAGAAGGAACGCCACGACGCCTGAAGCAACAAGCATTGCCGTGGGCGCTCCCAGGCGTTGGGCGAGGACTCCCGCTGCGAGGCTACCTACCGGCATCATCCCAAAGGAAAACATCGAAATCGAAGTCACCCTGCCACGGAACTCGTCAGGCACGATACTCTGCACCAACGCGCTCGAAGTCGAGAAGAACACCATCATGCCGACGCTGGACGCTATCAGTATCGGGAATGCCATGTAGATCGAAGTGACCTGCGAGAACGCCAGCATCGTTACAGATGTCAACGCGACACTCAGGATAATCAACTGCCCCTTGCGCCTGACGTTGCCAAATGAAGCCAATACCAGCGTGCCTAGAACTGAACCCGCGCCCAGCGATGACATCAGCAGGCCCAACCCAACCGAGCCTGTCTCGAATATCTCGGCGGCGAACACAGGCATCAGACCGTTGAGAAAAGGGAACGACATCATTGGTGGAACGAAACTGAGCGCGATGACACTAAGTATCACCGGTTGACTCTTGACGTATAGGGCGCCCTCCACAAGCCTTGAGACCGCAGTTTTGAGCTTCAGTTCGGCTCTTTCAGCAGACGGCAACTGGATTGCCAGCGCCGCAACCACGGCCAACCCTTGCAAAATAGCCTCAATCACTAGCGCTGGGCCAGGCCCACCCAGAGCCAGCAACCCGCCTCCAATAGCGGGAGCGGCCAGCCTTGTCACGCTGAAGCCCAGAGAGTTCAGGGCAAAAGCGTTAACCAGTGTTTCGCCAGGCACAGTAGTAGACACTAGTGAGGCACGAGCGGGGTCGAGGATCACCCAACCAACGCCCATCATCATTATGTATATGAATATGTGCAACGGCTCGACGGATCCCAGAATCACAAAGGTAGCGAACACAGCCGTTACAAAGGCTTGGTAAGCGTATATTCCAGCCAGAAGCTTTCGCCTGTCCAAGCTATCCACCAGCAGGCCACCAATTGGGCCGATCAGCAGAATCGGCAGGGCGTCCAATCCCATTGCCAGTGTGGTCAAAAAGGCCGATCGGGTGATGTCGTACATCAACCACCCAATCACAATCTGCTGCATCCAAAATCCACCGCTGGAGAACAACGTGGTAGCCCACACATACCGATAGTTGCGGTATTTGAAAGACTCAAACGTGTGGAGATTCTCGGGCATGCGAATCCGGCGCCCGCGAGGCCGAGCCACGGTGATCTGGGCAACCGTGTGATCCGTTTCCAAACTGGAATCAACAATTCCAGATGTGATTGGCGGCATTTCTGCTCGCTGGTCTGGAGCAGGCGCGGCGCCAGGAGTCAAACCGGCGTCAAGGCTCGTATTCTGAACGGCATTGTAACTGGACGTCATCGGCTGATTGTCTGCCTGAATTTGATTGCGGTTATTATCGATGCTGCTCAAATCGATAGCTCCACATGCCAACAATTACTGATCGGTCTACGTAAAACGCCGAAGATAATCGGGAGACTCCTCGGCTGGAAATTTTATTGGGCCGTTGGGGCGCTTGAATTCGATGTGGACCACACCGACACAGCAACGAACCCATAGATCACATTACCAGAAACCCCTCGCATGCGAAATAGGAAACCTGAATACTTTTACAGCAATTTTGAGACGTTAATCAACCCTTAACAAAAGGCTGAAACTGGCATTCATTGAAGGCCTGAGCCCCTGTCCGTCCAGTCGTAAGCGCGTGTCGATTGACCACGTTCAAATGCCTGCATATACGCCACCAAGTTTCTTTATCGTCAACAAAAAGGTCAACACATGAGAATTGAACAAATCGAAACCTTCGTCGCCGACAGATTCTTCTTTTTGAGGTTGACCACGGACGACGACGCACAAGGCGTCGGCGAAGGGACATTCTGGAGCTTCCCTCGCGCCGCGGGGTCGGTGGTGAATTCGTATTCCGACATGCTTCTGGGACATGACCCTATGAGAATCGAGTGCATCTGAAATACCCTGTACCGAACTTATAGCTTCCGAGGCGGAGCTGTGGGCGCGGCCATTTCATCCATCGACCAGGCGCTATGGGACATCAAGGGCAAGCGTTACGAGGCCCCGGTCTGAGGCCTGCTGGGAGGACAAGGTTCGCGCTATGTGTCTGCTGAACGGCTCGGGCGAGGATGCCCTGGTCGAGTCGGCGGCCCGCGCCGTGCGAGATGGCTTCACTGCCGTCAAAATGACACCTTTCCGAATCGGATGGCCCAAGAAACGCTACCCCAACCTCATCCGAGAATGCACGGGCATCGTTGCGGCTATCCGCGAAACCGTTGGGTGGAACGTGGACATCGGCGTAGAGATTCATCGCAACATGGTTCCATCGCAGGCCGTCATCTTCGCCCAGCAGATCGAAAATTTCCTGCCCTACTTCTACGAAGACCCAATTGCGCCTGACAGTGGGATGTCAATGCGAGACGTTGCTCAGAAGGTCAATCTGCCGATAGCAGTGGGAGAGCGAAACCACACGATCTGGGAGTTCAAGGAATTTTCCGAAATCAACGTCGTCGCGTTTTTCCGGCCAGACGTTAGCCTCGCTGGAGGCATCAGCCAGGTCAAAAAGATAGCCGCCATCGCCGAGTCTTACAACCAACGTGATACCTCATAACTTCCTCTGCCCCGTCGGCACAGTGGTGGGCGTTTAGCTCGCCACCTGCACTCAGAACTGGGATTTGCAGGAATATTTCAGAGAGGATGACCCTCCGAGCACGACGGTGGTCAAACAGGTGTCCCAACTCAAGGACGTCTAGCTCCATCCCGAAACTCCAGGCATCGGGATGGAGCTAGACGACCACGGCATCGCAGGATTGCCCCACAACACCAGCCCTGGCGACGGATCGACAGGGGAGGACGGCTCAGTGGCCCTTCGGTAAATCCTGAAAACGTTCAAGGCGATAAACACCATGAGATTAGATAACCAGACCGCCCTGATAACCCGCGCTGCCAGCGGCATGGCGGCGGCGCGGGCTCGTCTTTTCGCATCCGAGGGCGCGTCGGTATGCGTGGTGGACATCAATGAAACCGTTCGGAGGCAGGTAGCATCTGAGATTATCGAAGCCAGCGGCAAGGCAATATACGTTTCTCTAGATGTCACGGAGTCATCACACTGGGCAAAAGCAGTTGTAAAACCAAGAAAACGTTCGGATCTTTGACGATACTGTGTAACAACGCCGGGGCCAACTTCCGTGTCAGTTTCGATGACCAGACCGAGGGGATATGGCACACTGTCACGAACATCGGTCTCACCGGGGCGTTTCTGGGGATCAAAGCTGCTGTGCCCGCCATGCGCCGCGCTGGAGGCGGGGCCATCGTCAACATGGGATCGCTTGCGTCCAATCGTTCTGGAGGCGGGAGCCCGGCTTACGGGGCCAGCAAGGCGGGAATAGTCGAGCTGACGACCCCCCAGTCGGCGGCCAAATCCTACGCATCGGACGGCATCCGATGCAACATGGTCTCCCCCGGCCACGTCGACACGCCTTTCATCCGCCAAGACAACGCCCACAGCCCCAACGACTGGCCCACCACCATCGACAACCCGGACAACTACCAGCGCAGACTCGACGCCACCCCGCTGGGCCGACTCCAAATCCCAGAGGACATAGCCAAAGCGTTCTTGTTCCTGGCGTCAGACGGCGCTTCGATGATTACCAGGGTGAACCTGAAGGTGGACGGCGGCGCTGGCATCTAGAAAAATAGCGCCTCGGCGTCTGGGCTACGGACGAGCTAATCCCAGGTGATCCCGGAGCGTCCGACCACTGTACTCCGTCTGTGCCAGCCCCCGACGTTGAAGCTCCGGCACTACCAGTCGCACGAAATCCTCGTAGGCGCCCGGGAGGTGGGTGGCGGCGACCATGAAGCCGTCACACGCCTCGCTGATGAACCACTCCTCCATCTCGTCGGCTATCTTTTTGGGAGTTCCGACGAACACAGGAAGCTCGTGGACCGTGCCTCGCTTGCTGTTCCCGATGAACTCCCCAAATGTCGGATACTGGGCTTCCCCGCCTCTCATGATCGTCTCCACCATCCCGCGGGAGCCTGAAATCTGGTCGAGATCGTCGTCGGTCATTACCTGATCCAGACTGGGGCGGGAGAAGTCGAAATTCAAAAGCTCGGACAACAGGGCCATTTTGTCCACCGGGTCCGCGAGGCTCTCAGCGAGCGCCAGCTTCTCCTCGGCCATCGTCTCGGTTTCGCCGACGATGACGTAGGCCGCCGTCACGACTTTGATTCCCTCCGGGTCGCGTCCATTGCCCGCGGCCCGATCTCGAAGTTCGCCCCTGATTTCCTGACCGTGCTCGATTTCACGGAACACGGCGAAGACAAGCTCCCCCCAACGTCCGGCGAAGGTCTTGCCTCGTGAGCTTTGCCCCGCCTGCATGATTACCGGGTGGCCCTGGGGAGATCGAGGCACGGTCAGAGGCCCGCGAGAGTTGTAATATTTGCCCTGATAGTCCAGTCGATGCACTTTTTCAGGGTCTGCGAACGTGCCACTAATCTTATCCACCTTCAGAGCCTCATCCTCCCAGGAATCCCAAAGGCCGGTCACAATCTCCATGGTTTCGTCTGCCTGATCGTATCGGCCATCGTGGTCCAGGTGGCTCTCGAACCCGAAATTCTGGGCCTCGGAGTCATTGAGCGATGTCACGACGTTCCAGCCAACACGGCCTTCGGTGAAGTGGTCCATCGTCGCAAACAGCCGAGCGATGTTGAACGGGGCGTTATAGGTCGCAGAGTACGTCGCGCCAACGCCCAGATGTCGCGTCGCCATCGTCATCGCCATCACCACTGGTGTGAGGTCGAGCTTCACAACTCGAACGCCGTGGCGAAGCGCCTCGTCTACGGCATCGCCATACCTGCCGGGCATCGCAAGCCGATCGTCGATGAAAGCGAAATGAAACTTCCCGCGCTCCAACGTGCGAGCAATGTTCTGGTAAAATCCTGCGGTCAGGAAGTTGGGTTCGGAGGCCGGGTGCCTCCAGGAACCCACGTAGTTCGAACAGTTAGCGGCCTGCATGAACGCCGCCAAGATCATCTTGTTGTTGCGATCTCCGGCCATGATTCCCTTTCGCTGCGAAGGGCTGACTGCGCCCATCCGCAAAATGTAAAATTGTTGTTTGAATCCCGATGGTATCAGAGGTTGGCCCTCCATCGGAATTGTTTGAGCGTCTCAGGCAAACTGGCATTTTGAGGAGGTGACAAATTGGACGAGATAGCCCGATTCAACAAAGAGCGATGGGAGGAGCTTGCCCAGGCGGGCGTTGAGTATTCTCGCCCATTCCTGGACCTCGATGAATCGACCGCCCAAAAGGTGTTCAACCCTCAGGACAAGCTGGGAGATGTGACAGGCAAAGACGTGCTGTGTCTTGCGGCGGGTGGCGGACAGCAGTCGGTGGCGTTTGGGCTGATGGGCGCAAACGTCACGGTGTTGGACCTGTCAGAGACCCAATTGCAGCGAGACAACGAAGCCGCTTTTCACTACGGTTTGAATATCGAGACCCATCAAGGTGACATGCGCGACCTTTCGCGTTTCGAGCCAAACTCGTTCGATCTGGTTTGGCAGGCTCACTCAATAAACTTTGTCCCTGAGGTCGGAGAAGTATTCCAACAGGTCGCACGGGTTCTTAGAGATGGTGGGGGTTACCGCCTGCACTGCACGAACCCTTTCACGCACTCCATACTCGACGAAAAATGGAACGGCGAGGGATACCTTCTGAAAGACGCATACGCTGACGGAGAGATAACATATCCTGACGCCCACTGGGACGTCGAAGGCTACGACGGGCAAAACCATCGAATCGTCGGCCCAAGAGAGTTCCGACACACGCTCGGCACGCTGGTGAATGGACTGATCGAGAACGGGTTCACTATCGACGGACTGTGGGAGCACACATCAAATGTGGCAAATCCGGTGCCTGGAAGCTGGGACCATTTCAAGTCAATTGCCGCCCCGTGGATCACGTTCCTATCCACACATCGGAGCGAAGATGTGCATTAGCGCAATCGGTTCAGACTCGTCTCAGTTTGCCGAAGACGGACACTGTGATGACCGCCACCGCGATCAGTCCTGCCCCGTGAAAAGCCAACGCCGCCGTGACCCCGAAGATTGAGGCCAGCGCTCCAATTGTCAGATTCCCTACCGGTGCTGTGCCAACCGCTGCTGTCCACACGCCCATCGCCCGACCTCGAAGATCGTTCGGAACCAGTCTCTGCATCAGAGTCTGTGAAAACAGGTCAGACAGGGCCATCATCGCGCTCATGACAAGTATTGCGATAATAGCGACATAGAGATTCGGCGCGAAACCCAGAATCAACAGAGCGCCTCCGAACACATGCAGCGCCACGATGAAAACCAGTCCCTGGCGACGTATCTCTCCAAACACCGAGACCAACAATATACCGAGCATACCTCCGGCGGCGAAAATCGCCGTCAGCAGACCCAGACCTTCAACGCCGATCTCGAGCACATCTCTCGCGAAACTCGGCATCAATGCCTGGGTCGTGAATCCGAAGAACTCCACAAAGACTACGACTATCACGAGAGCCGATACGGTTCGATTGTGCCTCAACTCTGTCCAGAACTCTACCACCCCTTTAAGCATGTTGACGCCGCCCGCCGGGGCCGCCTGTCCACGGGAGCGAATGAACGAGAGTATGATCGTGGACCCCAGGTATCCGCTAGCCAGAACGAAGTACCCTCCCCCAGGGCCGAAATTTGCCAAAATAAACCCTACAGCTAATGCGCCGATCATGCCTCCAAAGCGCATAGCGAGGCTCAGGTAGGCCATCCCATTAAGAGCATTTTCTGGCCCCACCACGTCAAAGACGAAACTCTGACGGGTGGTCATTGACGTTGTTCCGATGCTGCCTCCGACCATAGGCACGAGGAGCAATTGCCACAGCTGGGCCTCCCCCGAACTCAACAGGAGTCCCATCCCCAGTGCCACCAGTGCCGACAGGGCCATCAACGAGCGCATGAGTTTGCGCCTGTCGATGATGTCAGCGACCGTGCCTGCCACGACTCCAAGAAAGAAGGCTGGCGCGTGCCGGATACCCACTGCAACGCCCACCATAAACGGCGAGTCGGTCATCTCCAGAATCACCCATCCGAGGACGACCGTCTCCCCCATGAATCCCATGCTGTCGAACAACGCCGACGCCAAAAGTAGTCGGAAATCGTGGAATCGCATGGCCGGAGACCGAACAGTTTTGCTCAGAAGGGCGCTGCCCCAGGAGTTGGTTACTTTCGCGGACAAGTCATGTTGCTCTCTTTAGTTGCGTATGGACACGCACGCTGTTGAGGATACTAACACGACCAACTTGCTTTACCCACTTTGGTCTGACTGTCGAATAGTAGATGCTTACCAATCCGGTGGTTGCAGAGCGGGAATGTCTGGATAGATTTCACTCAATCTGCCCCATGCGCTGACCGTCGCCTCCTGAGCGTGGCGTAAAACGTCCTGCTCGTTCATGGTCGTCAATTCGCCATCCTGCATCAAGAATCGACCCGCCACCATGACCGCCTCCACATTGCCAGCCTGACCATAGTGTACGAGGTTGGATAGGAGATTTATGACTGGCGTCATGTTGGGCGTTCGAAGATTTACCATGACAATATCAGCATGTTTTCCGACTTTCAGCGAACCGAGATCAGCCTCACGACCCAAAGCTTTCGCGCCATTGATAGTGGCAGCATCTAACATTTCGCCGGGAGTTGGTCGGGCCCGATCACCGCGCTTGCCTCGATTGAGCGCAATCCCAATTTTCATGGCGTCGAACATATCCTCGGACATATTGTCGGTGCCAAGAGCGACGTTGACTCCGGCGTCCACGATGCTCAGCATGTTGGCCGCTCGATGAAATCCTCCTCTTGATCCAGAGGCTGGGCAATGGGCGATATGAACCCCTGACTCGGCGAGTATCTCGATGTCGCTCTCGGTGCAGTGAGACCAGTGGGCTGCCAATACGTCGTCGCCCAGCCAATCATTGTCTCTCAGGTACTCGGCGGGGGTGACGCCCGCGAACTTTCGCACCTGCTCAACTTCGCCCACGCTCTGGGCCAAGTGGGTTGTGCGTCGGAGGCCATAGGTTTGCGATAGATCGTTCAGTTCTGCCAGCATCCAAGGGGAGCAATTGTCTGGAGCGTGAGCCGCAATTTGGCACTGGATTCGTCCATTGCCCTGTCCGTGAAACTCCTCCGCAAGCGCGACGGCCCGTTTCAGGAAGTCCTGGCCCCACTCATGAGAGTATTCGTATATGCCCAGGCGAATCTTCGTCGTCACCGCATCGACGCACGTCTCGCTAAGGTACAACCGGAGGCCTGTGTCGACCATCGTCTGTGCGTAACCCGGCACGAACCTTCCAGGGTCAACCAACGTCGTCGATCCAGAGCGTATGGCCTCGGCGCAACTCAGCGCCGCCAACGCCGAGCGTTCGTCATCATTCATCGCAAAGGTGATGGGCGTCATGTACATGTAAACAGAGTCCACCTCCATATCTTCGACAGTGCCTCTCAGGACGTTCAGCACGGTATGGGTGTGGGAGTTGATGAATCCTGGCAAGATTGCCTTGCCTGTTCCGTCAATGACAGTAAACGTCTGATACACCGATTCGAGATCAGAAGTTTTGCCCACTGCCACGATTGTGTCACCCTGGACTGCCAAGGCTCCATCGTTGATGATTTCACCCGTGGCGCCTCCTGTGACAACGGTGGCATTTTTGATCAGGACATCCATGCATTCTCCATTTACAGCAGATGCGACTAGGGGCTGGCCGTCAATATTCCGGGTTGAGATCGCGTTCTTTGAAACGCGAGAATCGCAGGCCGCTGACGTCCACCGACGCCTCGCCGTCGAGGATGATCTCCGACATGACCCTGCCAGTCCCGGGCCCCATGGCGAATCCGTGTCCGCTGAACCCAGTTGCAAACAGAAAGCCCTTGACACCTGGAACCTCGCCTATCACCGGGGTTCTATCAGGCGTGCCGTCGATATATCCGGCCCAGGCTTCTTCAATATGAACCTGGCCTTCCAGATGAGGATACAACCCGATCAGGCTGTCAACGCTGTCTTGAACCTTCTTCATATTAGGTTCCGGCTCCACTCCGACGGTATGAGCAAAGGGATGTTGTCTCGACTCGGACCCGGGGAGTTGACGAACCAAGTCTGTCACAAATTCCTTGCCGAAGTGAAGGCTTATGTTCCGCCAATTGCGAGCGTACGCCGGCAAAAACATGCCCAGGTTCCGGAAAGACTCTGCTGTAATGTCATGATCGGCTGTGCCATCGCCTGCGATCATCAGCCTTCCGTCCAGACGTTGACGCACCGCAACGCCAGCGCCCCACACGTTGATTTTGGTGAAGTGGGGCACTGGAGCAGTTCTCGCCACCGTCGCCCTTGCCTTGCGCTGAGGCAACTTGACTCCGATGGAACGGGCTAACATCCCTGACCAAGCCCCGGCGGCGCACACGACAACAGGTGCGCGGACGACCCCTCGCTCCGTTCGCACGCCTCGCATCTCGCCATCAGAAACGCCAAGACTCTCGATGGCGCAGTTAGTGTAGACCTGGACGCCAAGCTCCTGGGCGGCGCGGGCGAATGCAGTCGTTGTCTTGAGCGGGTCCGCGTGGCCGTTGTTCGCGGTGTAATAAGCGCCATGCCACTCGCCCGAAATCTCAGGAATCATCGCCTCGACCTCTGAGCGCGTCAGTGTGTGAGCGGGGACCCCAGTAGCGGCCATCACCTCGGCAGCGCGTTGAAGCCGAGCGAACTCGACAGGGTTTTGCGCGAGGTACATTCCGCCTTTCTGCACCCATTCGATGTCCGCTCCAAGTTCTCCTTCCAGCGTCGGCCAAATGCTCTGAGCCAATTGCTGAATAGGAGCCTCGGCCGGATTCCGCATCTGGCTCACCCAGCCCCAGTTGCGGCTGGACTGTTCGTTCGCAATCTCGCCCTTGTCGAACAGCACAACGGAGGCGCCGCGTTTCGCCAGTTCATAAGCGGTGGCAGAACCAGCTATGCCGCCTCCAATGACCACCACATCGGCCTGAGATTGTAACGCTGTCGTCATGGAAACATCCCCTCTAAGCTATGTATGAAGACTTGAACCAACCTGCTCAGTCTGGAGAGTATGGGTTGCCGAAGCTCTCGGAGTGGGCAATTTCAGACATAGGCTTGCGAGGGACTCCCTGTCCTTTGGGTCTACCAATGCGATACCCAAAAGGCAAAGTGGTGATTAGCTCCATCTCCTGTGGGATGTTCAACAGTTCTTTGACCTGCCTCTGTTGGTCAACCTCACGGAACCCAACGAAACATGTCCCCATTCCCTCGGACCATGCGTAAAGCTCCATCTGTTGGATGGCCCGGCCAGCATCGACTCCGGGGCGGAAGGCCCCGTCCATCACCACCACGATTATCAGTGGCGCGTTTCCAATAAACGATCCCTGCGTGGCAATCTCGCCGAGCTTTTTGATCGTCTCGCGGTTCTGCACGGCCACAAAATGCCATGGCTGCGTGTTGCTTGAGCTCGGCGACCAGCGCGCCGTCTGCAATAACTTATGAACGATGTCTTTCGGGATGGGATCCGGCTTGAAATCCCTTACCGTTCGTCTGGTTTTGATTGTGTTGAAAATATCCACGTCTTCTCTCTCCTGAGATTCAAGATACCGAATCTGATAACCGGACATCACCGGCCCTGATGCGTGACACTTTATCCTCTCAGAGGATTTGTAACAACCGTCCTTGACCAACCGCCGAAGGGCCGATACCCTCGCTTCCAACTGACCGATCCCAGCCGCAGGAGGTTTCAATGCCATTCGTAAACAACAACGGAGTGAACATCCACTACCACGTCGAGGGAGACGGTCCGCCGCTGGTGCTCCAGCACGGGTTCACCAGCAGCATCCGCAACTGGTACGCGAATGGCTATGTCGAGCCTCTCAAGCAAAGCTACCGACTGATCCTGGTTGACGCCAGAGGCCACGGGCGTAGTGACAAACCCCACGACTCAGCCGCATATGACAACAAGTTGAGAGTCAGCGACGTCACTTCCGTTCTGGACGAACTGGCAATCGACACCGCTCATTTTCTGGGTTACTCCATGGGCGGACGCATAGGATTCAGCATCGCCGCCTACGCTCCTGAGAGAGTTCTCTCCCTTATCATCGGCGGCATGCACCCTTACGACCGCTCAGGAAACATCACCACGGAGGACCGGGTGCGAAACCTCACGGGCGGCATGGAGGCATATGTGTCCAACCAGGAGGCATCTAGCGGCGTGAAGATGGACCCGGACCGCCGAACGCGACTGCTGGATAACGACTACGAGGCCTTGATCGCGGCCATCAGCGCGTCCAGAGGCATTCCAGGTATTGAAGAGACGATAACCCAGCTTCCCATGCCCTGCATGCTGTACGTCGGCGAGGCCGACGCCTTCCATCCCGGAGTCGAGGAAGCATCGAAGGTCATCCCTGGAGTAATGTACGCCTCGTTCCCTGGCCTCGATCACGGTCAGGTCTCGATGCGGAGCGACGTGGTTCTGCCCCCGGTCACCGAGTTCTTGAGTTCGGTTGTCCAGCCGGCGAACATTGCCGACTAGGCAACAACGAACCCTTAGATGATCCTCAACAGCATTTCCGTTTCTGATTCTGCGTCAGAATTGGAAATGCTGGCCGTCAGAACTCTTCAAGACTACTGCCGACAGATCATCGGCGCCGAAATACCGTTGATTTCCTCTCATGATTTGGAGACCGACGCGGATGGCGCCGTGTTGATCGGACTGCCATCGACCAACCCTCAGATCGACGCTCTTGTGCGCCCCCGCAAGATCAGAAATCCCGAACGAAGCCTCAAACCAGAAGGTTTCATCATAGAGACGTTGATCGACGGCGGATTGTCGAAGCTGGTCATCACGGGCCGCGACCCAAAGGGCGTGCTGAACGGCGTCTACCATCTCTTGCGGGAGATATTCGGTGTTGGATTCTTTGGTGACGGCCGGCAAGTTCCCAAACGTGACAGCCTGACCGTCCCAGAGCTATCCATCGCAAGTTCTCCGAAGTTCAACAATCAATAGGCAGCGCCGACGATTTCAAATGCTGGAATCGTCGAAAGAACGTGGCGCGCAGGCGAGTCCCTGCCATCCTACCAACCAAGAGGTTAAGCGATCAGAGTTTGTCAGACTGCATAAGGCTGCGGGTCTGATGGCCATTACAGCAACACCTATGATCTTATCTGTGCTATTCAACCTTTTCGGGATCGACGATCAAGCGACCTCCGATTCGAATTACACCTTGGTGAACTTTGCACTATTTTTCATGGCCATGGTAGTTATGTTTGGGGCAAATTTTCCCCAAAACGGGCATAGTGAACCTCGGTTATCTGAACACCATCCCCGCGTTGCAGCCCAGAATCATGCGCTTCTCGTCCGAGGTTAGGAAGTCGAGACCGTTGAGCCATTGAACCGGGTTCTCGATTCTCATATCAGCGGGCCAATCTGTGCAAAAGAGTATGCGTTCTGCGCCTGTGGTATCGACGAGCATTTTTAACGCCGAATCGTCGTGAGTCACCGTGTCGGAGTAGAAGCGTCGGAGGTATTTTGAGGGCGGCGTCTCAATGTGGGTGCGCGCTTCGGGACGCGCCTGCCTTCCGCAATCCATGTGACCAATTCCGATGCATGAATATCCCCCGCCATGTGCGAGACAGATTTTGAGGCCAGGGAACCGATCAATGACTCCGCCGAACACCAACGAGGCAAGGATCACAGTTCGGTCAACGAGATTTCCGATGGTGTTGAACAGAAGGTATTTCTCCAACCGGGCAGTGACCAGTGTCGGGTCTGCCTGATGGATGAAGATTAGAGCGCCAAGACGCTCTGCCGCCTGCCAGGGGGGAAGAGATCCGGCTCATCTTAAGTCTTGCCGTTGACATGATCGTTTATCATCGCGCCCTTGATTTTAAGTTCGGTCATTCCGCGTTCCAACTCGTCTGTCGACGCCGAGACGTCCTGCATCGGCAGGTTGCATAGACCCATGAACCGAGGTTCGAGTGGTCACGCGTCATTTGAGCCACCTCGTTGTTGCAATCCTGCGCTATGGCTATGGCTGTTGAGAGATCATCTTCATAACGGTAAAAAGCGTACACGGTGGACACTACCTGGACATCGATGCCGAGCGAGTCCATCTCCTGCATGCGCTGTACGACAATCCACGAGTCGCGCGGATTGCCGAGTTCGCCCACGGACGATGTCATGCCATTCCACAATCCGCCGGGCTGAACTCCGCGACGAAAACATTCTGGCGTCAGGTGAGCGTGCATGTCGATTATGGGCATGGCGGTCAGAACTCAGGTTAGCGATTATGCAGAAGTTCTCCATCGACGTAGGTCTGTTCGACAGATATTTCTCGGATAAAGTCTGGGTCGACGCTTGTCGGATCATGACTGAGGACTGCCAAATCGGCTCGCTTGCCGGTCTCTATAGAGCCGACTTCGTGTTCGCGGTTCATGGCGTAGGCGGCGTTGAGTGTGTACATTTTGAGGGCTTCGAGAGGCGTTACCGCCTCATCTGGCACGATCGGTCCTTCACCGAGTCGCGTCTTACGGGTGACGACGGCGTAGATGCCTGTCAGCGGTTCCAATGGAGCGCATGGGAAGTCCGAGCTTGCGGCAACGGTCACGCCCTCGGCGAGCATGGTCTTGAAGGGAAACACCAACGCTCCGCCGCCAAGTTCTTCCGCCCGTTCCTGCCCTCTGACCGCGCCGGTGTACACGAACGCAGGCTGCATCACCGACACAACACCCATAGAGGCGGTGCGCCTGATCTGCTCCAGGGTCGGCAGGCTGTAATGCTCGATACGGAACCGAGGCTCCGACGCCGGGTGCGCTTTGAGCGCGGCCTCAAAGGCGTTCAACGCCTGCTCGATGCTCCAAGTGCCGAGGCAATGAATCGCGACCTGAAGACCGCGACGATGCGCCGCAAGCACAATAATGTCTGCCTCCTCCTGAGTGTAGTACCGAGCGCCAATGTGCTCGTGGTCGCCGTGAGGACGCTCTTGTATCAGCGCTGGGCTGGGAAACACAGGGTCCATGAATATCTTCATCGTGCCGCCTCTGAGCCGGTCAGAAACGTTCCCATCGCCGGTGTCGCCAGAGGCAACCCGGGACGGCGCGGAGAAGAACCCGTCCCCGCCCAGCATCTGGTGCATTCTGAATGGCAACTTGCCCAGCGTGTCGGCCTGCCGGTACATCTCGGCGGCTTCCGGGAGCACGAGGGCATCGCCAACGCTGGTGATTCCAGCAGCCATGTATCGTTGGCAGTTCTGACGCACCAAGTCGACGGCGTAATCTCCGTATTGTTCCAGATGCGCCCTCAGCGAGAGGTTGTACACCGAGTTCAGTGCCTCCTCCCACAGCGTGCCGTCTGGCTCGCCGTTGTCGTCTCGCAAAATCTGGCCATGGTCGGGGTCCGGCGTGTTGCGATCGATTCCTGCCAGTCTCAAAGCGGGTGTATTGGCGTAGGCGGCGTGGACTGACGAATCTTCGATTGTCACCGGGTTATCGGGCGCGACCTCATCCAGTTGCTTTCGGGTAATTCGGCGGTGGCCTTCCATCGCTCTCGCGTTGAATCCCCAGCCCCATATCCACTGACCGGGAGGCGCAGATTTGGCGGCGGCGCCGATCGCGTCCAAAACCCCGTTGATGCTGACGTGGGGCGGGACACTACAATCGACGGATACAGGCTGGAACGTCGTAAAGCTGAAATGATTGTGTGGGTCCACGAAACCTGGAATGACCGTGCGCCCGGCGAGATGAACGACTTGAGTGTCCGACCCGACCATCTTGGAGACTTCTGCGGTGGCGCCTGCAGCGACGATCTTCCCTTTTTCGAAGCCCACTGCTTCAACACGAGGAGCGCCTTCATTCATGGTCAGGACGTTTCCGCCCAGCAACGCTTTATCCAAAACCCACCAGTCCTTTCCATTTTTACACATCTTCGAGGCAAAAAGCCTCGGAGGCACGACAACGTTAGGTCGCAGTGGGATGTTATCCAAAAAATAGCCGCCTCACAAGGCTCGACAACCTATGCCGAGATTCGTGAGGCGGCTATTCATCTACTGGATTCGCAGAATCAGCCAGGACCACATTACGGATTCACGAACGAAGCGCCCTTCGATCTTGCCGAGCTTGATAACGTCACCATCGTTGAGGGACACGCCGCCGACATTCCTGTCATCCACATCGGTCCCGTTGGTGCTGCCCAGGTGATAGAGGCGGCACACGCGACTCATTACTCAGATCGTCGCGTGGCGTTTGCTGACCGCCCGATCATCAAGCTCGATGCCTGATTCGCCAGGATCACTGCCTATAACTGTGTCACCCATGCCACCTTGAAAACTCTCTCCAATATTGGTTCCTGCCTTGACGAAAAGCGTTCCCTTTACTATCTGAGGTTCTTCTGAATCGGCTTTCTTGACGTTTCTGACGGCGGGATAGAATGTGATCAGTGTCGTGCCGACCCGGACCTCGCTCTCATCTTTCAACACCATGCCAGACTGTAACTTATCATTTACCCAGGTGCCTGTGCGAGTTCCCGGATCAGACAATATGTATGCTCCATCTACCACTTTGATCAGGGCATGGGATTCGCTTACGGATTCATGCTCAACACGTATCTCTGAGTCAGCGCCGCTGCCAATAACGGCCTTGTCAGTGTCAATATCCAGAACCGTTCCTGGTTGCAATCCAGACTTGACCACAAACCATGCGGCGTTGCTCTTCACCACAGACTGCATCATCGTGAAACTAGGCCTTGAATTATCGGACTGTTTTTTTGAGAGCCTGTCGAAGAAGGAGCCGACACCTGCCATCAAGACGCCAGGCATTCCAACTTCATAGCCGCCGAACAGGCCAGACGCGATGGCAGGAACTTTAACGCCCGCGTAGTCTAATCCAAAAAGGAGCGCGAGGGCCGTCCCCGCGACCAAAAGACCTGCTTTGACCGATGGCCTGCGGATTGAATAACTCAACCCAAATCGATTTCCAATCCGACTGATTGGACTTTGCGGATCCGGCTTCTGCGTTAAAGCTTGCAACAATCCTCGCATCGCTATCTCCCTAACTCAACATTTTGGTTCAATGTAACAACTACCAGACGGAGGTTTGCTATTTTCCGGGCTCCAGGTCATTATTAGCCGATAGCGAATCGGCAACATCGGGTATCGCGCAGAAATACAGCGCATGGCTAATAGTTACCCTGCCAGCGACTACCACAAAACCAATGAACGATCAATATTTCTGATAGTTCATTGAGAAGGAACCGAATTGAACGTCCTGCTAATAGCCACCAATCAGGCAGACCGATATATGGACCGCATGGTGGTGCGACCGCTTCCCGTCGGACTCGCATATCTGGCCGCCAGTATTAACGAGGAACGACACTCGATGCGGGTTCTCGATCTGATGTTTTCCGATGACCCACTGTCAGAAGTCTCAAATGCTGTTAACGAATTTGAACCGGGTGTCGTCGGGTTGTCCATAAGAAATCTGGACAATCAGAGTTACTTTGACACTGAGTGGCACTTGCCGGGCGTAAAGAGTGTTGTCGACGAGATACGCGCAGCTTCAGACGCGACAATCGTTTGCGGTGGTCCGGCTTTCAGCATCCTGCCGTCGGAGTGCTTCGAGTTCGTGGGGGCAGACCTGGGCATTGCTGGCGATGGCGCCGATGCTTTCGCTGACCTAGTCGATCATCTGGAACGGGGTGATGACCACCGAAGCATCCCCGGTCTGGTCTACCGAAAGGACGGAGCAGTCGTCGTCACTGAAGGACGATTTACGTCGAACTTCAATCGACCCCCTCGTCTAGACTTGCTAGATATGCCTCGGTACAACGGGTCGGGGTTCGGCGTGGGGATAATAACAAAGCTGGCCCAGGCCTATTACCAGACCGCCGATTCAGAAAAGTTTAGCGGCCAGGACTGGCGGATCAGGCCCGTTGGAGAGGTTATCGAAGAGGTCCGCAATCTGAACACCGAGTTTGGAATTCAAAAGGTGTTCTTCATCGACTCGGGATTCAATATCCCGATGTCCAGCGCCAAGACGCTGTGCAAGGCGATTATCGAAACCGGCCTCAAAATCCGGTGGAACACCAACCTGAGACCCGGCGAATGTGACGCTGAGTTGACAGGATTGATGAAAGAGTCGGGATGCTCCCTCGTTCTGTTCGCCGAGGGTCGGAGCGAATCCAGCGTGACAGGGAGACTTAAGCAGATCGGGAATTTGGCAGATCTTTGCCGCGAGGTTGAACTGCCATTCACGCTCAATATTACGTTCGGCGAGCCGGGGGAGACTGGACATTCTGTCCAACAGAAGATTGATTTCCTGGACAACACGGCTCCCGCATTCGCGACAACCCGGGTCGGGGCCAGGGTTCTTCCCAATACACAAATGGCTCAGGTTGCGCTGAATGAAGGCCTCATAAAATCTGAATCGGACTTATTAAAGCCCACATTCTACGTCGCCCCAGATGTGCGCGGCTGGATAGCTGACCGCCTCCGTGAAGAGTCCAAAAAACATCCCCGCTGGCACCTGTCTTAGGCTTCGCATATTCTCGACGTCAACGCTCTTTAATTCAAGTATTGCGCGGTTCACCGGATTCATCGAATTAACGCTGCGACCCGCCAACTAAACGGGTGGTGCTACCACCGCATTTCAGACAGTCCAATGTGGCAGCATTGGGCTGAGCGTTCTCTAATGATATGTTGTTCCGCCGTTAACATGGATCGTCTGACCGGTTATGAATCCACAGTCGTCGGAGACCAGGAACAGGCAGGTCGATGCGATGTCGTCGACAGTGCCCAGCCTGCCCAGGGGGATTCCAGTGGCCTCGGACATGCCACCCTCTGGATACCAGGCCATGTCGCGAGACGTGTCTATCTTGCCGGGAGACACGATGTTCACACGAATATTTTTGGGCGCGAACTCTGTCGCCAGCGCGCGAGCCAGGCCGACCAGTCCCATCTTGGCCGCCGAGACATGGGCGCGATCAGCTCCTCCTGTGTAAGAACCATCGCCGGTGAAAAACAGGACGCGACCGTATCCTTGCTCCGCCATCGACGGGATGACCTGTCGAGTGCAATAAACACTGCCATCCAGAATCACCCCTCGCACCCGCTCCCAGTCCTCAAGCGACACCTCAGTGAACGGCATGTGAGGCCGGATAGCGGCGTTGTTGATAAGTATGTCGATCTTCCCGAACTCCTCCATTGCCCGCGATACCATGCTCTCCACCTGCTGAGGGTCGGAGACGTCAGCAAGGACCGACATCGCTTTGACCCCAAGAGCGTGGGCCTCCTCGGCCACCGAATCGGCTTCTGCCTGGTTGGACCGGGCGTTGACGATGACGTCAGCCCCTTCGGACGCCAGCTTCAGTATTGTCGCTCGGCCAATGTTTCGTCCTGCGCCAGTCACCAGCGCGACTCTGCCTTCAAGTTTCTTCAATTCTAACTCCTTCGAGAGTGGCTTTTAGCCGTCAACCCGCGATTATGGAATCAGGAGCAGCTTTCCAGTGGTTTCACGACCCTGAAGCTGGCGGTGAGCTTCCGGCGCATCCTGCAAAGGGAATGTGCCGTGCATGTGAAGGTTCAGTTTGCCCGATTTGACTGCGCCCAGCACATCGCCCGCCCTTTCAAGCAGTTCATCGCGGGTCAGGGTGTAATGAACAAGACTCGGCCTGGTCAGGAATAATGACTTGGCGTTTAACAATGCGACTGGCACAGGATCAACCGGGCCGCTGGCCTGACCGTACAACACCATGTAGCCCCGAGGAGCGAGGCAGGCCACGCTCTTGTCAAAGGTCGTCTTGCCAACAGAGTCGTATGCGACCTGGATTCCCGCGCCGCCGGTAATCTCGTTCACCCGCGCCTCGAAATCATCTTCAACGTAGTTGATAACGTGGTCGGCTCCTGCGTCTTGAGATAGTTGAGCCTTGGCTTCAGTGGACACAGTGGAGATCACAGTTCCGCCCAGGGCTTTCACCATCTGAGTGAGGATTAGACCGACCCCACCCGCTCCGGCGTGAACCAACGCAACGTCGCCAGATTGTATCGGATAAGTGGAGTGGCAAAGGTAGTGGGCCGTCATGCCCTGGAGCATCGCTGTTGCTCCCGATGTGGCGTCAAGACCGTCGGGCATCTTCACCAGTTGGGCGGCGGGAGCGACTGTCCTCTCGGCATAGGAGCCTGGAACGCCAGAGTAGGCCACAACGTCGCCGACTGCTACCTCAGTCACTCCGCTACCAACAGCCGACACAACGCCCGCCCCTTCGACTCCAGGTATCCACGGCAGAGTTGCGGGCGGATTCACTCCGGCCCGTCCATAGACGTCTGTGAAATTGACACCCACTGCCTGAATGTCGACTAGCGCCTGACCGACTCCTGGTTCGGGGTCCGGCAGGTCGATGTGCTTCATAACTTCCGGGCCGCCAGTCTCCGTAATTTGAATTGCCTTCATAGTATGTTTCCTCCTCGAGTTGTGAGTGATCCACACTCTAGCAACCCACAGGATTCGTGGCAACCGAACGCAGACTCGACAGCCGCTGTATTGCGCCACTACTCCATCAAAGATACCATTCACGAACGCTCACCGCTAAACGATTTTGGAGGAACTGAGATGGCATCGACAACGAGCCAACGCAGAAGTTTCTGGACGTGGGGTCTTGAATCAGAAGAGCCGACCGACGCCCAGCGTCGACAACACGCTGGCGAGCTATCCAGACGCTTCGGAGTTGAAGTTGTCGCCCCACCAATTCCACACGCCGAAGACCTGGAGCTTCGTGCGCCGAGGGTCAAAGCGCCAGCGTCCATCGCTTCGTTCTGTCGTACTGACAACTACGAACGCGCCCTGCATTCGTATAGCGCCGATGACCGAGGCCCGGCGGTGTTGGGAATCTTCCCCAACCCTCCCGACATTGTGGCCCACCCAGCAACCGAAGAGGAGTTGGAGGCCGTGCTGGACTGGTGCGACTCAAACAGCTACATCGCGATACCCTTCGGCGGCGGCTCGTCTATCGTGCGCGGAGTCACCCCTCCCGAAGACAGCGATGTGGTAGTGACCATAGACATGGACCGATTCGACAGAGTGCTGGAAGTTGACGACACGTCTCGCGCCGCTCGAATCCAGGCGGGCGTTTTTGGGCCTGCGCTTGAGGACCAGCTTCGACCCCACGGGTTCACATTGCGACATTTTCCTCAGAGCTTCGCTGGCTCGACGCTCGGCGGCTGGATTGCCACCCGCTCAGCAGGGCACTACGCCACCAATCAGACGCACATAGACGAGTTTGTGGAGTCAGTGCGGATGCTCACTCCGACAGGTTGGTTCGAGAGCCGACGGCTCCCCGGTGGCGGAGCAGGCATCGACCCGAACCGCCTGGTCATCGGCAGTGAAGGAATACTGGGCATAATCACCGAAGCTTGGATGCGGATTCAGGCGCGCCCCAGATTTCGAGCTACGGCAGGCGTGACATTCGATTCGTGGGAGGCAGGATACGAAGCCACGAGGCACATAGTCCAGTCCAAACTCTGGCCCGCCAATCTCCGCATTTTAGACCCACAGTTAGCCTGTGACAGCGCGGGGCTGGACGGCAAACAGACCTTGCTTATTATCGGGTTCGAGTCCGCCGAGATTAACCAGGACTGGAACATCAGGACAGCAGTTAAGATAGCGCGCGAGTTCGGCGGCCACATCGACGACGAGGACATGCTGATCGACGACGGGACCGGCAACCCCACCGGCAGAGTCGGAGCAGTGGGCGCATGGCGCAACGCGTTCATCGACGTCGGCGGCGGACTGACCGCTGGTCTTGGAGTGGTCAGCGGAACGTTCGAGACAGCGGTCACGTGGGATCAGTGGCCAGAGTTCGACGCCCACGTTCGTTCGGAGGTCAGCAAAACGCTTAAAGAAGTCTGCGGAGATGGCACGCTGAGCTGCCGATTCACCCACGTCTATACCGACGGCCCTGCCCCTTATTACAACTACACAGGAGCCTATCGCTCTGGGGGATACGAGGAACAGCAAGCCGCGATCAAGCAATCAGCGTCCGACGCAATAATCAGGGCTGGAGGCACTATCACCCATCACCACGCGGTGGGCAAGACGCACCGCCCATGGTACGACCAGGAGAGACCAGACCTGTTCGCCACCGCCATCAAAGCCGCCAAGAAGGCCCTAGACCCCAACGGCATATTGAATCCAGGAGTTCTGGTCGACCCTTAAAACTGGAACCCTGATACCTGGCGGCCTAAAGCGCCTCGGCCAAAACCTCCACCAAATGCATTGCGCGCTTTCCGGTTCCGTCCTGAATCTGCTGTCGGCACGACACACCCTCGGCGACAACGGCGAAATCTCCGGACTGTTCCCTTATGGCAGGGAACAACGTCTGCTCGCCGATACTCATCGAGATATCGAAGTGTTCCTCCTCGAAGCCGAAGGAGCCGGCCATCCCGCAACATCCTGACGGTATCTCCTCCACGTTGCATCCCTCGATCGCGTTCAGCACGGTCATAGCCGGGGCTGTTCCCACCAGCGCCTTTTGATGGCAGTGGCCGTGGAACATCAATTTGTCCGGCAATCGAGAACCCTCCAGGTCGAGTGTCGCTCCTTCTTCCTCGATGGCAAACCGGACGAATTGTTCGACCAGCATCGTGTTCTTGGAAATGGCCTCGGCCTTCGCTCGCTGACCCTTGTTGTCCATCAGGTCAATGTAGTCGTCGGCGAAGCTTAGGATGCAACTCGGCTCGATGCCAACCAACTTGGCGCCCTGATCGATGTACTGGAATAATCCGCTTACGTTAGCGTTTGCGCTGGATTTGGCCTTGTCCATCAACCCGGCCGAGAGCATCGGACGGCCACAGCATTGCACTTTGGGCACGATGACCTGGTATCCCAGCGCTTCCAGAACCTTGACCGACGCCCGGCCCAGTTCCGGGTGGTTGTA
>DCAW01000021.1:48838-50367 GCA_002313895.1 Dehalococcoidia bacterium UBA1123 | reverse complement strand
CTCCCTGTACGCAGCACACCCGCATCACCACATCCAAGCAGTGACACGAGGCTAAGGGCTAGCGGGTTCAATAGCGAGGATGCTATTGAGGCTTATAAATCTGTGGTGGGGTAGGTCATGAAGGTGAGGTCTATTTCAAACGGGTTACATTATCCTCCGCGCTTGACCTATCTCCAATATTCCTGCCTACGCAGCTCCGTTCGAACTAATTAAAGGTTCCATTTTCTCTTGAGCATAGTTTTAGCTTCGTTATCGTCAACTACGGGTCTGACCTCCATATTAAGGACTCCATTCCAATTAAGTGCCCAAGATTGCACAGCAGAAATATCGTCGCTTTCGCAGATTAACCATCCCCCAACCGCTACCAGGTCGTGCCAACGACCGATGAGTTTAACCCCGGGGTGGTCAGCCTCGTCGTCGGCGTCGGTCATCTGACCGAACCCTTTGGCAGCATCGTGTCTAGTTTCTGGAAAACTCGACCAAGTCATCATGAATTTCAAATTTGCACCTCTCTGTAGTTTTTGATTGCCGTATTAGGTTCGAGGAGTTGATGGTTTATCTGCTGAGAATTGATGTCAATTAACGATATATTTAGACTGTGTCTCTAGGCTCAGAGTTAGGATATTGTGAGCTTAAGATTAATCTCCCTGTCTCAGCTGATGACTGGTCGTGAAATGGACCACCTGTGGGAGTGGATGCCAGTCGTGGTCCAGTCAACCCGTGCAATCAGAGAGTCATGGTCCATTTCTAAGGCTGGTTCAAGTAAATGATTCGCGCGACGGAACGGATAGCGGGTTCGCTAATCAATTCGGTCAATTGCTGGACTCTGGGACTCGCTCCAATCTGTCCATTAAGGTCCTCTAGAGCCTGGAGACTCTCGACGAGCCGAGACACCCTAATTGCACTGATTTGACCTCCGAGTGACACACTCACGATTGTATTGCCTCGAATGTCGATTTCCTCACTCCATTCCAACAGAAATTCCGTTAGTTCGCGGGCTTTTCCAGGTTTCGCCGTCAAGAAAGTCCTAGAAACTATTTTGGGGACAAAGCCTTCCAGCGGGGTCCAAGCGGGACTCACGATGCGGGACACCGAGTTATTAACCTGGTCACACATCGCTGATAGTTCGTCCCACGTGGCTAATCCGGCCATATCATCCGCCACCAAGCCATCCATGAGTGCATCCACTTCGTCCAGGGTTTGGAAGCCTCCAATAGTACCACCTACTGCCGCACTCGTAGCCCAAGGCATCGGGCCAGAAACCGGTATCGTCACGTACCCAGGCCGCCCTACCGCCTTGATTGATTCCTTTACACCTTTTATGACGGCCGCGTACTGGCCAGGTTTCGGTATCCTATACGTATTAATAAAGTACTACATGTCTTCTTCCCCCTGTTTTGTGTTACACCCGTGATTGACAAACCACTCCTTTGGACCCGTGGCCATGGTTGGGGATGTGGCTGTATCGTTGGGCGGTAATGATGGTACATATTACCCCTTGTTTTCACAAGCCTGCCCACCGAGGGGTT
>DCAW01000021.1:48272-48488 GCA_002313895.1 Dehalococcoidia bacterium UBA1123 | reverse complement strand
CAGTGAATTCCGCGACACAAACTTCTGAGATAAACTTAATTTCAACAACTGATTGCCTCTGCCGCCTCTTGTTTTTGGATTGGGAACAGATGCCCGTACGTATCGAGCGTGCGGGATACCGAAGAATGCCGAGCAGAGTCCGATTGTTGTTTGTCTCGGAGCAGGTGAGCGAAGGGCAATAAAAAAGCCCTCCCGGAGTACGGAGAGCCGCACCCT
>DCAW01000021.1:25506-47902 GCA_002313895.1 Dehalococcoidia bacterium UBA1123 | reverse complement strand
GTTAAGGTTGCCGGGCAGGGTCGCAGGCCTGAGGGCCTCGCCTACCGCTCGGGACGAATATTTGGTTGTATATTTAATTAGCATACGGTTATCGGCGAATGCGATTGCTCAACCGAGGGTCTTAAAATAGCAGGGAACTTCGGATCCAAAGCTAATCATGAAAGGGAACGAACACTATGAATCTCGTGAGACGGCATGGCGTGACTAAGGATGGCGCGAAGGCGTGGCTGGATGAGCAACTTCCGATTTGTTGAATCAATTCGGCAGTTCGGTCCAGCGTGCGCAACATTACTGGGAGGGCGATGTCATGCGATTCTCTTTCGAGATCAAATTAGCAGGGCAGATTCGTGGAACCCTACGAGTCGACGACACCGGCTACAATATGGACGTTCCTCTCGGTTTTCGCCAAAGGCTATTTGAGGGAAGGGCACTGGCTGCAATAGAACGGTGTTTGGATGAAAATCTACCGTAGCCCGGACTCTTCCCAAATGAAATCAATCCAGATTTTTGTCCCAACGAGCCTCGGGGGAGGAGACAGGCATTGAACTTGTTCTCTTGAGAACGGCACTAGTCAGAGGAGTTGATCCGACGCACCGCCGGCGACAGCGCGACGGCGGATAGCGACTGCAAGTACAACGACGGGCCTCCAAAAGGCCTCCTCGCCGATGCTGACGTAACCGAACACGCATATCAGCGACATTACGAGAAGACACACCCATCAAACCAGTTCCTTACTAGCCTGATACCAAGGTAAGTGCAAAACACCGTGCTGATAGCTATCCAAGCCCCAGAGAACCATGGAGTCGTCCAACCGTAGCCCGGAACGCTGATGAGTGCGAAACCTGACCAACCTTTCGGGAACAGGTCGAAACTCAAATTGACAGCAACGCTGACAGCAACCTGTGCGAACAAGGGCGAACTTTGACGGGCAAAGCGTGCCCCCGGTTGTTCGGAGCGACAATAGCGAATTGTAGATCCGAACCAGGGATAGAAATCGAAAAGGCCCCTAACCAACGTCAGAGGCCCTTTCGTCTTAAGTCGACAGTTTCTGAAACCTGACAACCTTCATCAGAGACTAGTACTTGGAGGTCGTCTCCTCTTCCTTGGTCATCACCTCCAGGAGGGCGGGCTTGCCCTCTCGGTTGGCGGCCAGCGCCCGCTGGATGGCGGGGGCTATGTCGTCAGGAGATGAGACCCGTTCGCCGTAGGCTCCTAATCCCTGGGCAACGTTTGCATACTCGCCGCCCAGCTTGTTGGTGCCCCAATGCTCGGTGGCGTACGGGAAGTGGTCGTAGTAGTGAGTCATGACGCCGTTGTTTAGCACCACGGTCAGAATGGGAATCTCGGAGCGAGAGGCGGTCTCGATGTCCAAACCTGACATGCCGAATGCCGCATCGCCCATGACGTTTATGATCTGCTTCTCAGGAGCGGCCATCTTGGCGCCCATTGCTAGACCCAGTCCGTAGCCCAACTGCGTGGACTTGCCCCAGCCAAGGTAGCTTCGAGGGTTTAACGCAGGCCAGAAGGGAACGATCTGCTCGCGGGGATAGCCGGAATCGTGAGTCACAATGGCGTCTCGTGGGTTAACGGCCTTCATAAGCTCGGTGAACACGCGGTATGGACTGATTGGAACCTCGTCAGAGTTCAGGTACGGGTTCCACTGGTCATAGTAATCTTTTTTGTCGTTTGCGATGTTGTCTCTGACGCCGTGCACGTCGCCACGGCCATGCTCGCCCAGCTGGCTCTTGGCCTCTTCGATCATCTGGCGAAGGACGATCTTGGCGTCGCCAACGGCGCCGAAGTCAACCCGGTAGTCCTTGTTGATGTCCTCGCCAGCGTTGGTGGATTGGGCGAGGGTCACGCCGGCGGGCATTGAGGCGTTGAAATTGGAGATCGTGAAGCTCGTGCCCATGCCCAAAACGAAGTCGGTCTTTTCAAGGGCGCGATGGCTCATCAAGGTTATAGTTGATGCGGCTGTGCCCAGAGCTAGCGGATGGTCTTCCGGGAACGCGCTCTTGCCTGCCAGCGTTGTCATAACAGGGACGTTGGTAAGCTCTGCAAACTCCACCAGATCGTCGGTGGCCTCGGCGTATAGAACGCCCTGTCCGGTGTTGATCACAGGGTAGTCGGCCTTGAGCAACGCGGACACCAAATCTCGCACGTCATCAGGGTTGGCCCCAGACTTGAAAGCGGTGACAGGCTTGTAGTTGTCGATGGCGCTGTCGGGAATCTCGGCGATCGCGGCGTCACGGGGGAACTCAAGCAAAACAGGCGCCGGCCTGCCGTGCTTCAACTGGCTGAACGCCATGCCCATGAACTCTGGGATTCGGTTCACCATGTTCATGTTCGCCATGTACTTGGTGATACCGCCGTAGTTCTTGACCGCCTCGAAGTTGGGGTGAACGTCGGTCCGCGTGCTGGGCTGTCCGCCTGGAATCAGCAGAATAGGGACGTTGTCCGCGAACGCCTGGGCCACGCCTCCGAAGGCGTTCTCGGCGCCTGGGCCGGTCTGCATGGTGAACACGCCGATGGTCTTGCCATTCTTCACACGGCTGAAACCATCTGCCATGTTAACGCCGGCCCGCTCCTGACGGCAGAGAATCGGGCGGATGCCCTCTCTCGCGCAGGCGTCGATAAGGGTCTGAGCAGGGAAGCATGAGAGCCATTCCACGCCCTCTTTCTTGAGAATTTTCGCTACTAACTGGTCGCCATTCACTGGTTACTCTCCTTAAGATTGTGTTGAAATCTCATATTCTGAATGCTGATTTCCGAAGGCTGATGGCTACCTCACCCTGATGAACTTCTGCACCCGTTGGCCCTGAAGCACCTCGCCGACGTAGATGTCTCCGTGGGAGTCCACCGCTACGCCGTGAGGAGCCACGAACTGCCCTGCGTCGTGACTGCTATCGCCACCCCAGCGGGCCAGCAATTCGCCTTCGCTGTCCACGATGCTGAACCTGTGACCCAACTCTGGCACATACACTTCGCCCTCGGGGCCGACTTTTACGTCGGTGGGCTGTTTGAAGCCGGTCCACATGGACAGAAACTCTCCCTCCTGGTCAAAGACCTGGATTCGTCCGTTTTCCCGATCACAGACCAGCACCTGTCCCTCGTGGTCAATTGCGATGCCGTGAGGCAGGTGGAAGTCACCGGGGTTCACCTTTCCGGGTATGCCCCAAGAGTCGATCAGCGCGCCGGTGGAATCGTAATGGTGGACTCGGCTGTTGCCATAGCCATCGGCGATGAACACGTCGCCGTTATCAGCAATGGCGGTGTTGGTGGGCAGGTTGAAGGGGCCAGCCGCCTGATGGACGACCCTGTCATCCCCATAACCGGTGTCCGAGGGGCGGTCCCGGGTGCCGAGGGTGAGCAGCAATTCCTCGTCGGGACTGTACTTCAGAACCACATGAGAGTCGCGGTCTGCCAGCCAGAGGTTGCCGTCCTGGTCGATGGTAATACCATGAGGACCGCTGAACTCTTTGTCCCAGGACTTGATGAAATTCCCCTCGCGGCCATACACCTGCATCTGGTGGGCGCTGCGATTGAACAGGTAGACGTTGTCGTCCTTGTCAACGGCAACACCGGCGACCTGGTGGAACTCGTAGCCATCGGGAAGATTGCCCCAACCCTCGGCCAGTTCGTAAATATAATCTCCGCTGCCATACGACATGATGTGACCCCCTGTCTTGGTTCTCCCGTGGATACTTGGATAACGGTAATGAGGAATAATTCAACCCTGGCCCAGCCTCGCTCTGGACACAAAGTGGGGACTCTGCGCCATCGAATAACGGCGCGTCGCTAATATACGAGTTAGCGCATCGAGGGTCAAGTACGGGCAGGAATTTCTGCTTCGAGCTTATGTTGGAAAAAGTTGCCGGAAAGTTGATAGTAGCAACGCCTGATTAGGATTAGCGCACCTACACGCTCCCATCAATCGACACGTCTAGGACTGCCGGAGCGCCGAGTTCCAGGGCTTCGCGCATGGCGGGGGCCAGGTCTGATGGGTCGGTGATGGTGCGTCCGTGGATTCCCAGGGCTTCGGCTATGCCGGCTATGGGCATAGGATTCGGAAAATCCATCTGCAGGTACTGGCTCTGAGGGTCTTCCTCTTTTAGCACCTGTTGTTTGTACACGTCCATATTGAGCTTAAGTATTCGATACGCCTTGTTGTTGCAGATGACGTAAACGACAGGGATGTTGGCGTTGGCCGCTGTCCATAGCGCTTGGACGGTCATCATGGAGCTTCCGTCTCCGATCACGCCAACGACAGGACGGTCGGGGTGCGCCAGTTTGATTCCCAGCGCGCCGCCCATGCCCCAGCCCAGCGCGCCGCCTCGCTCTCCGAATACGGACCCTGGCTGGTTGAAGTTGATGGCATCGTGAATAGCGTCGCGGCTAGTCACAGAGTCGTCGGCGATGATTGTGTCGCGGGGCAGGACGCTGGCGATCTCGTGCATCATGCGTTCTGCGGACATGGGAGACATATCGAAGCGGTCCTGAAGCCTCTGGTCTCTGGCCTGACGCTGGGCGGCCCACTCGTCGGCCATTCGGAAATCGCGGCCCTTGGCGGCTTCCTGAGCTGAGCCGGACATGCTCGATTCCAGAGCTTCGGCCAGCTCTGCCAGCGCGACTTTGGGGTCGGCGGCGATGCCGATGTCCGTTGGCTCACTCTTGCCGATCTCTCGCTGGGCGGAGTCTAGGTGAATGAGCTTAGTTCCCTCGCTCAGGGCGCGGCCCTCGAAGTAGAAGAACCCCGAGAACACATTGGTTCCCACGGCCAGCACGACATCACTCTTGGACAAGATGGCCTGGCCTCCGGGCATACCCGCGCCGATTCTTCCCATGAAGTGTGGGTGGTCGGTGGGGAAGTTCATCTCTGAGTAAGAGGCGGCATAGACCCGCGCTCCGATAAGCTCAGCAACACGGACGGCCTCGGCGACACCGCCTGATTGAGCCAGCCTGTCGCCAACTACCATGACCGGACGCTCGGCATCGGCCAGCAGTCGGCTAGCGTCGGCTACAGATCGTTTGTCGGGAGATAGTCGGAAGTATCCAGAGGCCGAAGGAATGATCTCCATGTCTGCCTCGCCGTCCAGGGCGTTGGCAGAGAATCCCACGTACACGGGACCTGTTGGGGGCGTCTTGGCCTCGGTGAAGGCGCGGCGCATGACAGATGGAATCTGTGCAGGATCGGTGACCTCGACGCTCCACTTGGCGAACAGGCGGACCATCTCGGCAAGCTCCGAGCGACCTTCGGCCAGCTTACGGATGTCCTTGTTGGCTGAGGTTACGACCATAGGAGTGCCGCCCTCTTTGGCGTTGTGAAGAAGGCTGAGTCCGTTGGCGAGTCCAGTCTCGATGTGGAGATTGACGAAGGCAGGCTTGCCGGTCGCGCGGGCGTAGCCGTCGGCCATGCCCATCGCCGCGCCCTCCTGGCTGGTGAGCATGTACTTCAGATCGGGGTAGTCCTCCAGAGCGTCGAGGATCGGCCCTTCGCTGGTGCCGGGGTTGCCAAAGATATACTTGACTCCCTCGGCCCGAAGCATCTCCATCAGCCCTCGCTTGCCGGTCATCGTAGCCATGTTGTCTCCTTACGGAAGCTGTCAGCCTTCAGCCTTGTTTAGCTGTGAGAATGCTCGTTCGGCGATTTGATTTGAAGAATGAGTCCATTTCGGATGTATTTATTAATTTGGCGGGGCGTTCGATTTCATAAGCTGAAGGCTGACTGCTGATAGCTGACTGCTAGCCAACCGACTGCATGATGTGTTCGATAGCCTCGGTGCGGAAGCGTTCGAGGTCGTCGGCGTTTTTGACCAGCGCTCCGAGGGTCTGGGCTATTATGTCGGGTTCCAGATTGTCGTAGTTGAGGAGGATCATGGCGTTGGCCCAGTCCAGGGTTTCCGAGATTCCAGGCACTTTCTCCAGACCGAACTCCCTTGCTCCTCTGACGAACTCGCAGACCTGTCGAGCCAAATCTTCATCGATGCCCTTGACCTTGTTTCGGACGATACGAAGCTCTTTCTCCAGGTCGGGGTAATCTATCCACAGGTATAGACACCGACGCCGAAGAGCGTCGGACAGGTCTCGCGTGCGATTGGATGTGAGGATGACGAGAGGTCGGTGTTCGGCTTTGATCGTCCCGATCTCGGGTATGGTCACCTGAAACTCGGATAGCGTCTCAAGCAGGAACGCCTCGAACTCCTCGTCGGCGCGATCGACTTCGTCGATGAGCAGAACTGGGGCCTTGTCCTTCTGGGTCAGAGCCGCCAGCAAGGGGCGTTCCAGAAGGAACGGCTCGCTGAATATCTGCTGCTCGCGCTCCTCTGTGCTTCGTCCGCTTTGCTCGTCCAGCTTTATCCAGAGCAGTTGTTTGGGGTAGTTCCACTCGTAGAGGGCAGTCGTCACGTCCAGGCCTTCGTAGCACTGGAGGCGGATGAGTTTGGTATCCATCAACTGCGCCATGACATTAGCGATCTCGGTCTTGCCGACCCCGGCCCGGCCTTCGATTAGAAGAGGACGCCCTAGAGATTGCGCCATGTAGATGGACGTGGCGATAGCTGGATCGGCGATGTAATCCGCTCCGGCTAGCTGGTCGATTATGTTAACGATGGGGTCTTGCTTTGCCAGTTTTATGCCTCTTAACAGCACCGCCCCGAACAATCGGGGCGGTGGCAGAATTCGATCTATCGCGCTACGGGATTGTCAGCCGGACTAGCCGCCATTTATGAGCCGCCAGACGTTCTCAGCCTTGGCGGGCATGTTCATGTGCTTGACTCCGAAGGGGGCCAGCGCGTCCACGACTGCGTTGATGACTGCTGGCGATGCCGCGATCGTTCCGGCCTCGCCTGCGCCTTTGACGCCCAGTGAGTTGGTGGGTGATGGAGTCACGGTCAGCGCCGTTTCGATGTTTGGAACGTCCGTGGCGTTAGGCACGGCATAGTCCGCCATGCTTCCTGTGATTAGCTGGCCGTTATCGTCGTAGACGGCCTCCTCCTGAAGAGCCTGACCAACGCCCTGGACCACGCCGCCCTGGACCATGCCTTCAACTATCATCGGGTTGATGATGTTTCCAAAGTCGTCCACCGCAATGTATCGCAACAGCTTGGTGTCGCCGGTCTCTCCGTCCACCTCAACGACTGCGATGTGGGTGCCAAAAGGCCATGTGAAGTTTGAAGGATCGAATACGGAAGTGGCTTCCAGGCCGGGCTCAATGCCCTCGGGCATACTTTCGTACCAGTGCGCAGCCAGCGCGATCTCGGCAAAGGTCTTGGCTTCAGCTGGAGCGCCCTGAACGAACATCTGGCCGTTCTCGTAGACCACATCTTCTGGGGCAGCCTCCAGCAGGTTGGCGGCGACGCGTTTTGCCTTCTCTTTGATCTTGTCTGTGCTCATTCGGATGGCACTGCCTCCGACGACCACGGAGCGGGAGCCGAAGGTCCCGACTCCCATCTGAACCTTGTCGGTGTCGCCGTGAATGATCTCGATGTCCTCTACGGGTATGCCTAGCTCTGCGGACGTCAGCTGAGCGAATGTGGTGTCGTGGCCCTGGCCGGTGGATGCGGCGCCGGTGTAAACTGTGACCTTTCCTGTGGGATGCACCCGAACCAGCGCGCTCTCCCAGGTCGGGGCGCGAGCGCCCAAGGTGTAGGCAACAGCTGAGGGAGCCATGCCGCAGATCTCAACGTAGGTGGACAGTCCGATGCCCAGATAACGTCCCTGCTCACGAGCCTCGGCCTGTTCTTTGCGGAAGTCTTCGTATCCCACCATCTCAAGGGCCTTGTCCAGCGCGGGTTCATAGTTGCCGCTGTCATAGGTCACTCCGGTGGCGATGGTGTGACCGTCCTCAAAGGGCGGTATCAGATTTTTGCGACGAACCTCCACCGGGTCCATACCGATCTCCAATGCGAAGCGGTCCAACATGCGCTCGATTACGTATGTCGCCTCCGGCCTGCCGGCGCCACGATAGGCGTCAACTGGCGTGGTGGAGGTGAATACTCCTGTCACGCTGCACTGGAGGTTGTCTATCGTGTAGGGCCCAACCAGTATTAGTCCAAAAAGATAGGTCGGAATGGCTGGAGCGAAGGTGGAAAGGTACGAACCCATATTGGCCTTCACGTCGACTCTGAGTCCTGTAATCGTTCCGTCGCTGTTGCCGACGATCTCTGCTTCGCAAATGTGGTCACGTCCGTGGGTGGTGGCAAGGTAGTTCTCCTGCCTGCCCTCGATCCACTTGATGGGCTTGCCGAGCCTCTTAGCAGCTATCGAGGCGATGACCTCTTCAGCGTAGAGGTATAGCTTGGAACCGAATCCCCCGCCAACATCGGGAGAGATGACGCGAATCTGGTGCTCGGGATGTCCTGTGACTAGGGCCAACAGCAGTCTCACCAGGTGGGGAATCTGGGAGGATGTCCACATCGTGAGCTGGTTGGTACCGGGATTGAAGTCTGCTATGACAGCGCGTCCCTCCATGGAGTTGGGAATCAGCCGCTGGTTGACGATACGCTCGGTAACTTTCACCTGGGCGCTGGATGCGGCGGCGGCGAAATCACCACCACCGACCTCCCACTCGAAGGCAATGTTATTCGGCGCGTCGTCGTGAAGCTGGGGCTGTCCGTCCTGGATGGCTTTTTCCATGTCCACGACTGCGTCGAGCTCTTCGTAGTCAACCTCGACCAACAGCGCAGCGTCTGCGGCGGCGGCGGGGCTGTCCGCGATTACGGCAGCCACAGCGTCGCCTGTGTATCTCACTTTATCGACTGCCAGAGGAGGATGGGGAACCTCCTTGGTGTCCGGCACAATCCAACCGCAGATCAGAGAGCCAAGCTCCTCATGGAGTTGTGCGCCAGTAAACGTCGCCACGACGCCGGGAGCGTCTTGGGCCGCCGAGGTGTCGACGTTCTTGATGTTGGCATGAGCGAAGGGGCTGCGAACAAGCGCCATGTGGAGCATGCCCACTAACTTAATGTCGTCAACATAAGTCCCTCTTCCAGTGATCAGCCGAGGGTCTTCCCGTCGCTTCATGCTTGCGCCTATGGCTGTCTGAGTAGTCACGGTGTCCTCCACATATTTACAGGGGTTCGATCAACTGCTGTGTCGACCTGAGCAGTCGGGCCGTCAAATATATTCACGTTAATTCTGGCAATCCGTTGCTCGTCACTTGGAGGAAGCTGCCACCAAACCCTCCAAGTAGAGTCCAAGAATATCTGAATCCAGCCAACCAGAAATTCTAAAGACAAACACGCAAGAATACGCCTGATACTCTACCTCACTACTACCCCTATGGCAAGAGTCCGGATATTCTGCGTGTGGGCGAATGCCGCTGATTCACAGTTCTGAGTTTTCGGATGACTGAGCCTAAGAACTTGAGCTTGTGTCAGAAGATTCCCAATGGTGAATCACGCAGAGTGGCAATAGCGTTGTTGGAGTGTATTTGAGCGCTTCAGGGCCCGATTGACAACATCACCAGGCAGGCGCAAAGTCCGTGATGTTTCAGGATGGCGTGGTCATGGAAACAGCGGATTCCATCTGGGAAATACCGGGCAAGGGACTTTCGCCTATTGCTCTCTGGGTGCTTCGTGGTCCCATTTAAGACCTTGAAGGTTTTGGTGATTTGTGGCCAGCACAAAAAAGCACACCAAGTACCTTACGGATAACTCGGATCGTGGGAGTTTCAACAGCCTTAACCCAAAAGGAGACGACCACATGTTAACCACAACGGTCATTGGCAGTCGGCCGAAACCTGACTCGTTGTCTTCGAGAAATCATGACACCTCCGGCTGGACAGTGGATCGCGATTGGGAATTCCAGCCGGAAGAACTGAAGGCCAAGCAGGGCGAAGCCATTGAGTGGGCGGCTCGCCAACAGGAAGCTATTGGTGTCGATGTCGTTTCTGATGAAGAGCAGCGTTGCGACAATTACGTTTACTATTTTTGCCGTGGTCTGGATGGGTTCGATTTCGATAATCGCGCAGTCGTCGACAAACGCTCTGGGGCTTGGAGTTGGAACGCTCCTAGGATCACGGGTTCAGTTGCGTCAGCCGGGGTTTTTCTCGTTGACGACTTTCGCTTCACACAGAACCTGACAGACCGCCAGATCAAAGTGACGATACCGGGTCCGATGACAATAATCGACTCGGTGAAAAACGAATATTATCGCGATGAATCATCGCTGGCAATGGATTTGGCTGCAGCCGTCCTTAAAGGAGCGAGCGCTCTGGTGGAGGCGGGATGCCAAATTATTCAGTTCGACGAACCGGCATTAGCCCGGTACCCTAAGAAGATGATTGCCTACGGTATTCGTGCCCTGGAAGCATGTTTCGACGGCATCGTCGGTGTCACGACGGCAGTCCACATCTGCCGTGGCGCCCCGGTAGAAGGGTACGCCAAAGCCAACATAGATAACTACACTCGCATTGCGCCCACTCTTGCAATATTCAAGATCGACCAGGTCTCAATCGAAGGGTCGGGCCAGCCTATCGAACCACAGTTCATGGAGGCGTTCGGCGACAAAACGATAATATTTGGCCTGATCGACATCGGAAAACCCGAAGTTGAGATCGTCAGCGGAATAGAATCTCAGATCAGGCGGATTCTCGAATATGTCGACCCCGACCGCCTCGCCTTAGGCCCTGATTGCGGGATGATTTTCTTGATCCTGACACGGCCAAAGCCAAACTGACCAATCTAGCGCTAGCCACTCATCCAGTCCGAGAGGATGTCTAACCTGGCTCGACAGGGAATCAGACGCCCATAATTGCGGCATAAGGCTGGAACATTGGCCCAAGCGCTCCACGGTGTTCGCATGCTGGACTTCTCTGGGCCTTATGCCACCAGGCTGTTGGCGGACATGGGAGCCGAGGCCTTAAAGGTTGAGTTGGCCCACGCATGGGACCTTTATCGGATGATCGTCGGGTCCGGCAACATGCCTGACGGAGACAGAGGCTCCGATTAGTGGAACCGCTCTAATTGATTCATCACTCTGCACCATAGCAAGCACGGTATCAAACCCGACACCTGACACCCGACACCCGGATGGCAGGTCAATCCTTGAAGAGCTTGTCAGCGACAGCGATGTGGTGATCGAGAACTTCCGATGACCCAGTCGCACTTTGGGGCAGCATAACGCCTTCATTTTCAGACTTCTTCTCGGCCTGCCACCATAGGTTATCGCGCAGTTGGAAGAGGGCGGAGTCACAGGCACGGAGCGTTCATACTAACCTTATGCCCCGACATTGTTGAACATACCTTCCTCTGGTATACTTGACCCCGGTTTCGGCTCCCGGGGCAGAACAGTGTTTCGAGGCCACGGACACTCGGTATTATTCTGATTATTGCAATCCCTGTGCGCGTGCCTCCTACCTCAGGATGTGACCTCCTGAAATACGTCAGTACGAGTGTGCCAGTTGGACGGCGACCGTGTGTTATTCCAGTGGCCGCCGTAGAACCAGAATTATACAATCGAACCTTATTAGAGATAGAGACCTGGAAAGGAGGCTGGCTATTGAAGTGGATTGATTACGCAACTCCCCATTCAGTAAGGGAAGCCGTAGACGTGTTGAGCGAGGCCGGTGGCCGTGCGAGGGTGATGGCAGGCGGAACAGACCTGTTGGTGGCTCTCAGGGCAGGAGTCTACGATATCGACCTGGTGGTTGACGGGAAGAACATCCCTGAATTGAACGAGATCACCTATGACCCCACGAACGGTTTGACCCTTGGCGCGGCTGTTCCCTGTTACAAGATATATGGCAACCAGGCCGTGGCCACCGCATATCCCGGACTGATCGACGCGGCATCGTTGATCGGTGGAACTCAGATTCAGGGCCGCGCCTCTCTGGGCGGAAACCTGTGTAATGCTACCCCAAGCGCCGACTCCATTCCTCCGATGATTGCGCTGAATGGCACCGCCAACATCGCAGGCCCCAACGGCAACCGCCAGGTCGCCATTGAAGACTTCTGCACAGGCGTCAGGCAGAATGCCCTCGGCTCAGACGAGATTTTGGTTTCGCTTCACTTACCCGCCCCCGTTGCCAACTCCGGCGCGAACTACATCCGGTTCATCCCCCGAAACGAGATGGACATCGCGGTAGCAGGAGCAGGAGTGTCGGTGGTCCTGGATAACGGCGATATCAAAGAGGCTCGCGTGTCCCTGGCATCGGTTGCTCCCACGCCGCTGTTCGTTCAGGAAGCCGGGGACGCCATTGCTGGCAAACCTGCCAATGATGAGACTGTCCGAATAGCATCCGGCATCGCCCGTGACGCCGCAAGGCCCATCACCGACATGCGCGGCACCATAGAATTCCGTCAGCACCTGTGCGAGGTGCTTACCCGAAGAGCCCTTAACACGGCCATCGAGAGAGCTAAGGAGAACAACTAGATGCCAGGAAAGACCTACGTACAGACGAATATCAACGGCGAGCATGTGGATTTCCTGTGCGAGCCTCGGCAGAGCCTGCTGGAGTGTCTGCGTGACGTGATCGGCTTGACCGGCACCAAAGAGGGTTGCAACGACGGCAACTGCGGCGCCTGCACCGTCGAGATGGACGGTCGCATCGTGACATCATGCCTGGTTCTGGGCGTTGAGGCCGAAGGCAAGGAGATCACGACCATCGAAGGTATCGCCGATGGCAGCACGCTTCACCCGATTCAGCAGTCCTTCCTTGAGAATGCCGCTCTGCAGTGCGGCATCTGCACACCCGGTTTCATTGTGGCGTCCAAGTCACTGCTGGATCAGAACCCCGACCCGACAGAACACGAGATTCGCTTCTGGCTCGCAAACAACCTCTGCCGCTGCACCGGCTACGATAAGATTATCCGAGCGGTGCAGGATGCGGCTGTCAAGATGCAGGAGGCTTAACGAATGGCAACTACCAGAGATTACGAACCAAACGTCGTTCTCTCCAATCAGGACTACAACGTGGTGGGCACAAGGCCCCTTCGTCCCGACGGAGCCGACAAGGTTACGGGGCGCGCTCTATACGGCGCAGACTTCGCAGCGGCTGGATTGCTGAGTGGCAGCGTCCTTCGCAGCCCTCACGCTCACGCTCGAATCAAGTCTATCGACACCTCCAAGGCCGAAGCTCTTGATGGCGTGCGCGCCGTCGTGACCTCCGCGGACTTCCCTCAGGGAGGCGAAGGCCCTGTCGTGTGGCAGCGTGACAACGTGCTGGCGTCGGATAAAGCCCTCTACAGGGGCCACGCCATCGCCGCTGTTGCCGCCGCCAGCCCTCACATCGCCGAAGAGGCTGTGAGCCTCATCGACGTTGACTACGAAGTCCTGACCCCCGTGACCGACGTTCAGTCTTCTATGAAGGGCGACGCGCCTATACTTCACGACAGCCTGATGACAGACGAGTTGGGCGAGAAGGCCGACAAGGCCAGCAACGTCGCCTCACACTTCCAGCACGTCAAGGGCGACGTTAAAGCGGGATTTAAAGAAGCTGACGTGGTGATTGAACGAGAGTTCACAACCAAGACAGTTCACCAAGGCTACATCGAGCCTCAGGCCGCGACTGCTTTGTGGAACAACGACGGAAGACTGCACATCTGGTGCAGCACTCAGGGTTCCTTCGCTGCCCGGGACGCCTGCGCTAAGATTCTGGACATACCTGTCTCTCAGATTCGGGTCGTCCCGCTGGAGATCGGTGGAGGTTTCGGCGGCAAGATCGACGTCTATCTGGAGCCTGTGGCGGCTCTCCTGTCCAAGAAGACCGGGACGCCTGTCAAGCTAGTGATGTCCCGCGCCGACGTGCTTCAGGGCACCGGCCCGACACCCGGTTCTTACGCGAAGATCAAGATCGGCGCGAAGAAGGACGGCACAATCACCGCCGCCCACGCATACCTGGCAATGGAAGCCGGAGCATATCCCGGCTCGCCAGTGGGCGCAGGGGCCATGTGCGTGCTGGCGCCTTACGACCTGGAAAACGCGCTTGTGGATGGCTACGACGTTGTCGTCAACAAGCCCAAGACCGCTGCATACCGAGCCCCCGGCGCTCCCAACGCGGCGTTTGCCGGCGAGCAGGTCATTGACGAGGTCGCCAAGGCAATAGGAATGGACCCAATTGACTTCCGCATGAAGAACGCAGCCAAGGAGGGCACCCGCCAGGTTCACGGCCCCACCTTCCCGCGAGTCGGATATGAAGAAGTCTTGGAAGCTATGAAGAGCCATCCCCATTACAATGCGCCTTTGGACGGCCCCAACCAAGGCCGGGGCGTCGCTGTGGGATTCTGGTTCAACATCGGCTTCGACTCCGCGTGCAACATCGCGGTAAACGCCGATGGCACCGTAACCTTGCAGGAAGGTTCCACAGACATCGGCGGGACGCGAGCATCCATCGCCATGCAAGCCGCCGAAGTGCTGACCCTCCCATACGAGAAGGTTCATCCTACCGTGGTGGATACTGACACGATTGGCTTCACCGCAGTCACAGGCGGCAGTCGCACCACCTTCGCCACCGGCTGGGCAGCCTATGAGGCCGCTCAGGATGTCAGGACGAAGATGATTGACCGAGCAGCCCAAATCTGGGAAGTGGACGCCGACACGGTTGAGCTTGAAGACGCCGTGTTCAAGTCGAAATCCGATCCAGAACTCAGTATGACGTTCGCGGAACTGGCCGGACAGCTAGGCCGATCTGGTGGAGGAATCACCGGCACAGCCGCCGTCAGCCCCTCTGGAGTAGGCGGAGCCTTCGCCGGAAACATCGTGGACGTTGAGGTCGACCCGGAAACCGGCAAGACCGAAATTCTGCGGTTCACTGTTGTGCAGGACGCTGGCAAGGCTATCCATCCCAGCTATGTCGAAGGACAGATGCAGGGCGGGGCCGTTCAGGGCATTGGCTGGGCGCTCAACGAAGAGTATTACATGAGTGACTCCGGCACGATGGACAACGTCTCTCTGCTGGACTATCGCATGCCCACGAGCCTGGACCTGCCTATGATCGACACGGTGATCGTCGAGGTTGCCAACCCCGGCCATCCGTATGGTGTCCGAGGAGTGGGCGAAGCTCCGATTATCCCGCCGACGCCCGCTATCGCCAACGCTATCGAGAACGCCATCGGCACGCGCCTGTTCGCTCTGCCGATGAACCCCGCGGCGGTAGCCAAGGCCGTGATGGACAAGTAACGGCAAGACCTCTCTTGTAGAGTCAGACGTTTCGCCGTCTCTATCAGGATTGATCGAACTCCAAAGCGTGAGCGCCCGACCTCAGAATACCGAGGTCGGGCGCTCAGTGTTTGTAAAATGATCGAAAGGGAACACAATTGACCAAATCACGGTATATTATGGACAACGATTGGGTTTATTAGCGGGAACGGCTAGCTGTGTTTGAACATAACTTGGACCCTGGAACGATCAACGCTCTTGACGCTATCGGCGTATCGAGTGGGTGTGATTGCCTGGAGGTTGGACCCGGTGGCGGATCAATAGCAGAGTGGCTTTGCACAAAAATAGGCCCAGAAGGAAAAGTCACGGCAGTTGATCTAAATACCCGCCTCATCGACGTGCTTGAGTATGCAAACCTTGAGGCACGGAAACTCAATGTGGTGACCGAAGATCTGCCCCAACGCGAGTACGATCTTGTCCATCCACGATTTTTGCTGGCGCATCTTCATGAGCGGGAATCTGTATTAGCCAAGTTGTCTCAGACGCTCTGGCCTGGGGGGTGGATACTGGTCGAAGAACCCGATTTCGGCACGGAGGAACCAGACCCCTCAGGAGAAGCTTCGATGCGACGGTTGTTCAAAGCTGGAATGGCTGCAATTCACAAACATCTGGATAACTGAGGTGTGGACAGGCATTTTGGGAGTCGGCTGTTCGGCAAGTTGAACTCACTGGGGGTTACTCATGTGAAGGCCGTTGGTCGCTCCATTACGACGCAGGGGGGAACGCGCGAATCGAAAGAGATGTCCTTGACTACGGAGCAATTACAGGTAGGTTACATAGCCACAGGGTTGATTTCTGAACGGGAATATTCGGAGTTCAAATCTCTATTCGATGATGAGAGCTTCTCCTGGCGTTTTAACCTCATGACTTCAACCTGTGGTCAAAAACCAGAATAACCGATACTGCCGACTCAGTACGTTTATACGAGGAATGAGCGCAACACACGGCGTCACGTCATGAGACAACCCAGTGTGATTCTGATTGGGGCCCCTCCGATGATCGGCAAGACGACGATAGCCCGCAGGTTCGCCGCGGGGCTGGACTATGGGACGATGTCGACAGACGATCTGGGCCAGTCTATAAGGGCCGTCACCACTCCCGACTCTCACCCAAACCTTCATCTCATGAGCGGGATCGACCATCGAGAATACTACGTGTCGCGTTCGACCGAGCGGTTGATTCAGGACGCCGAGAATCAACCCCAGGCCTCATGCCTGCCGTCGAAGCAGTTATCCGCCGCACGCGGACTGGGCAGGCCCCATCGTCATCGAGGGCTGGACGTTGATGCCCGAAGCCGTCGCAAATCTAAACCTTAGAAGCGTTGAGTCGTTGTGGATGGTGGCTGAGGACAGCTTTCTGGAGCAGAGGATTCGAGCGAACGAGGATTTCTGGCACGGCGTATCTGACGAAGAATTGATGATCCAGTTGTGCCTGGAGCGAAGCATCTGGCACGACTACCGCACTAGGGCAAGAGCGGAACAGCTTGGGATGAAGGTCGTCTATGTTTAGTCTAACGCGACGCTTGACGATCTATGCGACCTGTGCCTGCGAACGCTGTGAACATTGCCATGCTGAGCTGCGGCGAAGCATCTGGTCGCGTGTGAGTCAGCCGTTGCCTATCTGACGTCAGAATCTTCGAAGCCCCCCTCTCGGAATGGCAGGCTAGCCCACAGCTAAAAGCTGATTGCCGACGGCTCCCTGACACCTGAAAACCTGATACCCACGAACCTATTCCGGAATCCACTTAGTGGCGTCGGCCCGCAACTCAGCGCGGAAGTCGGGGTGAGCTATGGCGATTAGCGCCTCGGCCCGTTCTCGATGGTTCCTGCCTGCAAGCTCGGCGATGCCGTACTCGGTCACGATGGTGTCCGCCCAGAAGCGGGGGATCGTCACGATCTCGCCCTCGGCGAATCTGGCGACGATTCTCGAAATTGCGCCGTCTGCAGCAGTTGAGTAGAGCAGAGTTATCGCTCTGCCGCCTCTGGAGTAAAGAGCGCCCATGTGAGTCTCGGGCTGGCCGCCGATGCCGTTGTACATCTGGCCCCCGAAAACGCTCTCGGAGTTTATCTGTCCGACGAGATCAACGCTCAGGGCGTTGTTTAGGCCCACCTGTTGGTGGTTCTGGGCGATGAGCCAGGGGTCTAACAGATAGTCTGGCTCGTAAAGCTCAAAGGTCGGGTTGCCGTCGATGACTGCCAGGTCTCGGTCGTCTGACCCACTCCAGGCGACTGCGACTGCCTTGTTCTTGTGGATGGTCTTGCGGCTGCCGTTGATGACGCCCGAATCCACCAATTGCGCGATACCGGGAACAGTAAGCTCCGAGTGCAGGCCCAAATCCAGCTTGTCGTCGAACACGCCCAGTTTGGGCAAGTATGTAGCAGGCGTTCCCACGCCGATCTGAATTGTGGAGCCGTGTTTTATCAGCTTTTTGACGTTCTCAGCGATAGCCACAGCCGCAGGAGGAGGGTCGTCGAGCCCCAGAACCGTCTTGAGGCGTTGGACGTCCAGCACACTAAACCGCGAGGCCATTGGAGCCAGCCTGTTGGGGTTCACCTGCTGGATTATCTGCTCCAGCGCGATGCGCTTTTCGTCCTCTAGCCCTGAAACCATCTCTATCAGAGTTTCACGGGTGGTCTCTGGCGGCTCAATCTTCACCATCTTGTCAAAGGAGCTTACAGGCAGGAAGCAATCGCCAAAAGTGCGGATCATGCTGGGATTGACCTCGGCTATCACCTTGTGCGCCCTTCGAGCGTACGACCGTTTGAACCAGGAGTGAGGGCCGAACCCGACCATGCCGTTTTCGTCAGGAGGAGCGGTGGTGACTAGCACAGTGTCGATCGGTTTGGCATTATCGGGGCGTTCGTCGTTGGTCTTGAAGGTGAGGGAGAATCCCAGCGGCAAGTACGGCGCGATGCCTTCGTTCTCATAGGCTCTGGCGAAGGGCCCGATGAAGTTCTCAACCTCGACATGGAAGCCCGCATCCAGCAGAGCGCCGACGTCGAACCCAGGGGCGGATATGGAAATGGTCACATCCGACAGTTCAGGGCTGCGAGCAATGAGCGCGGCCACAAGTGTCATTGGCTGTTCAGTCAGCGGTATCACCACTCGGTCGCCGCTCTTGACGATGGACACCGCTTCCTCAGCGGAGGCCAGTCTGCTTGCGTAATCGTCCCGCCACGTCATACGTGTGCCCCCTGGAATCGTCGGGTTATTGGAAGATCGTGTTGCGCGCCGTCGCGCCCAAACCCGCCTTATGAGACGAGATTCTGCCATGATACAACAAGGAGGCTAGAGTAGGCATTGAGTGTCAACGATCCAGCCCACGATGAGGCGAGGATCGAACAGGGGGTCAGTTTCGGATTGACGTCAATCGCTGTCCAGTAGGGCGCGGACTTCCACCATTCCACGGTCTTCAAGATTGGTTCTTGACACCAGCGGGAAACTGGAAAACGTGATCGTGTGCCTGTTGGAGAAACTGGACATCAGGTTCTTGGAGTGTCGCGCCGACGCCCCTTCGTGATGGCGGATCAGGCGCAGACACTCGGCCAAAACACACCGCAAGCCTGCCCAGGCGAAGATGAACTTCCTAACAACGGCGAGATTGCGACACCTTGTGCTGTTGGAATTGGCACATGAAGCGCCATTGTTTGGTACAATCGCGCCACTGCCACCCAACTTGCGCGAGCTAAAGTTTCGAGCAACAACCTCGGCTGTGGGTATTTTTCAGTGAGACGAACCGTATGCCCCCAATAAGAGAACAACCTGTCGGCGCTACCGAGCCGCGTGCCCTGCCTTCTAGAGCGGCCCACAGCACGGATATAGACTTGGCCGTCTTCATATTGGCTGACGGGTTCAGAGCAGATGTCCTTCGAGCGTTGTGCGAGTCGGACAAAATGCCGAACTTCTCACGATATGTGTTGCGCGAAGGCTCTCACGTCGAAGGCGTGACAGTTCTGCCATCTGTCACGGACGTTGCCTATCTGCCTATGCTTACAGGGCAATATCCGGGAGCCGCGAACATGCCGGGTATCCGATGGGTGGACAAATCTCGGTTCGCGACAGGCAATTTTGTTGTTTCCGGTCACCGTTCTTACGTCGGGCCAGCGCACCTACGGTTCAATGAAGACTTGCCTGATTCGCTGGAGACACTGTTCGAATTGAGCCCAAATTCTATGGCAATTCGCAGTGACATCCATCGCGGGCTGTCGTCCGGCTCAAACCGCTTCTACGGAATGTCCTGGCCGCTCATGTTCCTGTCCCACTACTTCAAGCGATCGGACTTCGTGGACAAGTTTGCGTTCAACAGTCTTATTAGAAGCCTCAATGGCAACGCCAGCGACCTGCCCCGGTTCATCTTTCTTCCGCTCCTAGGCGTGGATACAGCATCCCACGCTCACGGGCCACACCATAAGCGGACAATTGACGCTTACCAGCGGATCGATGGAATCATAGGTTCCATCGTAACCCGGTTGAAAAAATTCGGCGTTTGGGATCGCACCCATCTCATGATCGCCAGCGACCACGGCCATAGCCAGACACAGGACCACTTGGATTTGACCAGATTGGTGTCAGAACTTGGATACAGCGTGTTCGAGCACCCCAGCATATATCCGCGTAAACTTGACGCCGCGGTCGCGGTGTCTGGCAACGCTTTCGCCAATGTCTATGTGGCATCGGACGGCAGATGGGAAAGATCCCTGGTTGGCGACGAGTTGGAGCGCGAACACCAGCGATTGCTGGAAACACTTCGGCACCGGCCCGAAGTCGAGTGGGCCGCTTATCGCCACGATAACGGGGCCGTAAAGATTATTTCCGATTCAGGCGAAGGCCTGGTGCGTCGGAAGGGCGAGCGTTTCATATATAGCTATGAAGGGTCAGACCCCCTTGAGCTTGGGTTCTCCAGCGCGAGCGTTCACGAGTCTGAAGCTCTGGAACTCACAATCGACGGTCGATTTCCCGATGCGTTGGAGCAATTGTCACAGATATTCACCAGCGAACGAACTGGGGACCTAGTGGTCACATCCAAACCCGGCTACGATCTCAGAGGCAGACGCGAATGGCCGGAGCATCGGTCGTCCCACGGAGCGTTGTGTCGAGAGCACATGAAGGTCCCTATTCTGAGCAACCGGCCTCTGTCAGCCTCAGGGCCAGTGCGAACGGTGGATATATTCCCGACGATCGCTGAATCTCTTGATCTGACATCCACGAAGCCGATCCCAGGGCGCAGTCTGTGGTAATCAACCCTGTGTTCCAGCGCAGGGTGATGCAGCCAGCCCCATTGCTGCTGGCAGGAATTATCGTCCCCGCCCTGATATGCACGCTGATAACGCGTCAGTATTTTCCTGACTGGTGGCAAATATCGGTTTTTTTCTGGTACTCGATTCCCGGCAACAGTTTTCTCTGGCTGCCACACGAGCCTGCCGTCATCTACGCAGGGGCCATCTACCCTCCACTCTTGGTCACCGTTGTTGGAGGATTCGCCACGATGTTCGCTTCCACGATCGACCACGCGTTGTTCACCAGAGTGTTCCAGATTGACCGAATCGCAGCCGTCAAGAAGGCCTGGATAATGAGAACAACGACGAACCTGTTCAACCGGGCTCCCTGGTGGACCATCGTGTTTTTCGCGTTAACACCGGTGCCGTTTTACCCTATTCGGCTGGTCGCGCCGATGGCGAACTATCCCATGTTCGGATACGTCTCAGCAATAGTCGTTGGTCGGATACCTCGCTACTTTCTGTTGGCGATGGGTGGCGCATGGGCGCACCAACTCACGCGATCAATCTGGCTCTGGTAGCCGTCTCCTCACGAACCTCCATAGCTAGCCCGCGCTGGTGTTAAGTTCGGGCTATCAATATTCGCGATTCTTCCACCATCCTCCGCCTTCGTGCGGGGAGCACAGACCTACCCGTCTCCAATCCCAGGACTACCCGTTGCTTACTCTGACGGGTGTTATCGCTGGAAGCTCTGTGGCCTAGTATGACTATAGGGTCAAGTTAGAGTTTCGCCGGTGACTAACAGGCACAGCGATACCAGAATCCAGAGTCCGAATCGGAAAGGAGTCGAGACGATGACCAAGATCATTGAAGAGAAGGTGATGGCAGAGGTTGAAGAGACCTTAGACACAGGTGAGATGAGGCGCCAGCCACAAGAACAAACCAGTCCGAGGCAAGTATTCGCCTCGGACTGGTCGCTAATTGCGTGTGCGTATTCATGCCGGCAACATCGCCATGTTGAGCGGAGCGAAACATCTGGTCGCTTACAGATACGACTGTGGTCTACGTGCGACCAGATTCTTCGTCTGCGGACTCAGAATGGCTCGTTGCTGACGGCTGAAAGCTGACAGCTACCCCTAACTAAGATTCTCGCCGAAGAACGCGAGGGTCTTGCCCCAGGAATCCATTGCCTGCTCAGGACGGTATGCTGGCCGGTCGTAGTACCAGAAGCCGTGACCCGCGCCGTCGTAGCGGTGGAACTCGTAGTTCTTGCCCGCCGCCTTTAGCGCTTCTTCGTGTTGGTTGACCTGTTCTGGAGAAGGACTCTGATCGTCGTTGCCGAAAATCCCTAACAGAGGAGCAGAGAGGCCGTCTGTCATGTCGATGGGGGCTTTGGGCTGTGCTGGAGACAGATCGTCGGCGCCCATTACGACCCGACCGCCCCAGAGTTCCACAGCCGCGTCGAATCCGTCGGCTCGGCAGGCCACCATGAAGGTGTGGCGTCCGCCGGAGCAGCTTCCGATGATCCCGACCTTGCCGTTGGTGTATGGCAGGGCTTTCAGATAGTCTCTCGCCGCTTCGCAGTCGCCAAGCACGCTATCGTCCGACACGCCGCCCTCGCCACGCGCCGCCGATGCGATGTCGTCGGGCGAACCCTGGCCGAACCTGGCGAATAGGTCAGGACAGATAACGACGAATCCCTGATGAGCGAACCGACGGGCGAATTCTCTGTACAGCTCGTCCCAGCCTGGCAGATGGTGAATTAGCACTATGCTAGGGTAGGGGCCAGACCCAATGGGCCGCGCCGAGTAGGCGTTGATCTGGTCTCCGTTATGACCCTTGATGGTGACCGTCTCGGCGATCATACCCTCGTAGTCAGCCGTGTTGAACTGGTTCCACATAAATAACCCTCCCTCGTGTGGACTGGTGAATCTCTAGCCGAAAGTCGGAGTGTGACTCCGGTGGCTAGTGGGTGTGAGTGTAACAATGCAGTCGTGAACGGTCAACTGGACGAGGTTTCAGGG
>DCAW01000021.1:12183-25172 GCA_002313895.1 Dehalococcoidia bacterium UBA1123 | reverse complement strand
TCAGGGGTCAGGTGCGTGGGTCATGTCCATGCTGAGTCCGCAAACGAAGTATCTGGTCGATAGTAGAACAACAGTTGGACCACAGATGCCCAGGCCCCTCATGCAAATACCCTGGATCCTGACTACCTGAAAACCTGACGTCTCGAAAAATTCCCTCCAACATATTGTCGAAACACCAACGTCATGCACAACATTATGTGTAGTTTTAGACATATACTAAACATAGTCCGGATGATATTCCCTCAGGAGGGTATTGATATTAGAACAATTGTTCTGTACAATCAGAGTCATCTGGTCTTGAATTATTTGACCTTGATGTGTAGATGAAACGCAAGCTGTGACCAGCGACGAGCCGTATAGCAGAATTTTCAAGATACGCCGAATTTAATACAGCGATACAACGGCAAGGAGGACTATAGCCCCTCCTCAACAGTAGTGAGTCTGATCGACATGTTCAGGCAGGCCCGGATGCTTTCAGGCCATCGGTTGTAGGCAACTAGAAAAATTCTGTAAATGCGGAGCGCACATGAAAGTCGCCTGTGTTCTGGTAACTCACCTGCCGATGAAGGCGGAGCTTATGCGCCGGCCTGACCTGCGAGACAGGCCCGTCATAGTCACTGAGGGGCCGGACTCCAAAGAGGTCGTGTTGGACAGCTCGCCAGAGGCAAAAGGCGTTGTTCCCGGCATGCCCCTCCAGGAGGCAATGTCCCGAAGCAAAGCCGCCGTGCTTTTGAGGGTCGACGCTTCGCACTATGAGAGCGTGTTCACCAAGATGATTGCCTCCTTATGCCAGCGCAGTCCGCTGGTGGAGAAGGGAGAGATGGGTTGCGCCTACGTCGGCCTGGACGGGCTGGAGAAGATGTACGGTGGCGAGACCCGTCTGGTCGCCTCCGTGCTCAACGCCGTGCCCCACAACCTGAACCCCAGAGTTGGCGTCGCGGGCGGCAAGTTCATGGCATACGTGGCCGCGCTGTCCGGTCGTGGAGGCCAGGCGACCAGGGTGTCCGAGGGCGGAACGGCGAGCTTCCTCAGAGACCTGACGGTGGACGCTCTGCCCATGCCCTGGGAGGACAGGGCGCGACTGCGTCGCTTCGGAATCCACACCATAGGCCATCTGGCGTCTATGGAGCTTGGCCCTATTCAGGCCCAGTTCGGTCCCGCCGGTCGTCGAGCGTGGGAGCTTGCCAACGGGCGAGACCTCAACCCGCTGGTACCCCACAAGGCCATCGACGCGGTGAACGAGTACGTCACATTCCCTGCGCCCACCGTCACCCTGGACGCCCTGTTGGTGGCGACTGAGCTTCTGCTGGGGCGGGCCTTTGCTCGTCCGGCCCTCAGAAGCCGGTACGTCCGAATGGCGACTCTGGAGGCAAAGGTCATGCTGGGCGCTCCGTGGATTCGAGGCGTCGCCTTTCGAGACGCCGTGGGCGGCAAGGAGATGGCGGCCCGCACCCTTCGGGCCACGCTGGACGGCACAGTATTGCCCGGCCCTCTGGAAGACCTGGGCCTCACGCTGTCGGGCCTTACCGGAGAGTCGGGAATCCAGGCCAGCCTGTTCTCCGATATGCGACGTCAGGAACAGCTTCGAGAGATGATGCGACAGATGGAGGTTCGCCTGCGCGCCAAGCCTCCTGTATTCAAGGTAAAGGACATAGAGCCGTGGTCAAGAATCCCAGAGAGACGCCAGGCGTTGGTGCAATTCGACCCCTGAACCCGCCGGTTCCGATAGTAGTGAAGGAGGATGAACATCACAGACTGGAGACCGTCACGCTGGGTCGGAACCGACTCCGTGTTGAAAACACCGAGGATCAGTGGGAGATAGACGAGGAATGGTGGCGGATTCGACCCACGTCTCGTGCCTACTACGACGTCCTGCTGGAGGACGGCCAGACTCTGACGATATTTCGGGACGCCGTGAGCGGGAAATGGTATCAGCAGCGGTATGAGTAGCCGTCAGATATCAGATTATGGTGTTTTGGAATGTTGAGTGAAGTCGGAGAACAGCAGCTTGGCTGACGGCTGATAGCTGATTGCTGAAAGCTAGGAAAGGAGGCATACGAAATGACTCGCGACGAGTTCAAGAGTCACCTGGAAGAGTTGCAGCGCATCCTGTCCAGTATTTCGGAATACTACAAAATATGGTTGCAACTACAGTCAACTGAGAGACGAATCGTAATCCTCAACCGTTTCAACGGGCTCTTTGTGCCTGTGCGTCAGGCGCTGTTCGAGATGATGTTTATTCACGCCGCGAAAATATTTGAGCACAATTCTGAAACTATCAGCCTGTGGCGGTTGGGGGACACGGCAAGCAGGACCCGTCGCTGGTCCCATATGCAGAATAGGATGATCTTGACAACATATCAACTCAGCTATCGCCCCACGAAGCCAGCATATCGAATGCGATTGCGACACTCAGCGATTATCGCTCGGCTCACATGCAGACAGTTTCATCTCAGAGAACGCCCCTCACAGAAGAGGAGTTCGAAGGACTGATCGAAGACATCTAGGCTGTGATCAACCGGCTGTCAGCGATTCATGATCGAGAGCATGATGATTGGAGGCTTCAGACAGACCGCTCAGCCTGGGAGACGGCTAAGATTCTCGATGTCCTCCAGCAGGATAAAGATCGCATGGATCGTGGTGTGTCGGCAATGTTCATAAGAATTCACGATGAAGGAGAACGAAAGGACGCCGATTCTGAGACTACAGAATAAGGGGTCAGGTTTTTGTGATTTACATAATGTCATGCTGAGAGAAGCGAAGCATCTGGTCGTCAGTCTGCCAACACCAGCGTGGGTATCGCATAATAATATGAGGACTCACAGCACAGTCTCAAGCCTGAAATTACCCCCATCACACCGGAGCTATGCATGACCGATTCAACGACCGCTCAGACATCATTGCATGTGATCGTCGTGGGCGCGGGCGCAGCCGGAATATCCGCAGCCCGCAGCCTTCAGGACACCGGCTGTCGCGTCACCATCCTCGAAGCCCGCGATCGTATTGGCGGTCGGGTCCAGACAGCGTATGATCTGGCGCCTCATCCCGTCGAGTTGGGAGCAGAATACATTCACGGTGCCAACGTCGTCACCTGGGACATGGTCAGGCAGTTCAACCTCACGACTGTGTCAGACGTCACCAAGGATGACTTTCACATCTACTTCGGCGACCGTATCCATAGCGGAGACGATAAATCGCGCATCCCGTCGTTTCACCTCGTGGATACCTATGAGGACATCGCAATCGACTGGGTTGAACAGGGGCGCCCCGATGCCAGCGTGCATGACGTGGTCACAAAGTGGGCAGAATTGAACAACGCCGATCTGTCGCCTGACTTGCAGCGACTGGTAAATAGTCGTGTCAGCGCTAGAGAAGGCGGTGATTGGGCCCGACTGGGCGTGCATGGAATGTATGAGCAGAACGATAACCCCGGAGGCAACTTCCGAATCAAAGAGGGGTACACTGCGCTCCTGGAGCAAGCCGTAGCTGGCCTGAACGTGACGCTCAACACTCCAGTTCAGAGCATCTTGTGGTCACAAGATCGCGTCCAGATACACTCGACCACAGGACAGACATTTGCCGCCGACCGAGTGCTGGTGACATTGCCGCTCGGTGTGCTTCAGGCGCAGGACGTGCGTTTCACGCCGTCGCTGCCTCCAGGGAAACAGGCCGCCATCAACGGCCTGGGCGCGGGGCATGTGGACAAGATCGCGATGCGTTTTCGAGAGCGCTTTTGGCCGCAGGATATGGCCGGGATCCTGACCACGTTGCAAAGCCAAATTTGGTGGCGTCCGGGCTGGAGGCGTGATGATGAGGCTCCTTTGTTGATGGCGATAATCGGAGGCGACGCGGCGCTTCATTTTGAATCGCTGGGCGCTGACGCTGTTCCAGAAGCTCTTGATCATCTATCGGCCATGTTTGGCGAGAACGCACGCAAGCATTTTGAAGCCGGTCGATTCATCTCATGGGGAACTGACCGATGGTCGAAGACAGGCTACTCTTACGGACTGGTCAAAGGGGCAGGCCTCCGCGACCAGTTAGCCCAACCGGTAGATGATATTTTGTTTTTCGCCGGAGAGGCCACCCACGTCACCCATTCAGGAACCGTGCATGGCGCCATCGAGAGTGGCGCACGTGCGGCGCATGAAATTCTGAAACCTGAAAAGCTGAAGGCTGACATCTAGAAATGTCCTACGTTGAACTTCACTGCCACAGCAACTACTCCTTCCAAGAAGGAGCATCCTCCATCGACGAGATGGTGTCGAGGGCTGTCGAGCTTGGATACTCAGCCCTGGCCCTCACCGACCACGACAACCTGTGCGGGACGATGGAGTTTGCTCAAGTGGCCCGCAGTCTGGACATTCAGCCCATATCCGGCGCCGAAGTCACGACTGAAGCAGGCGGACACCTGACCTTCCTGGCATCAGACCGCACTGGATACGGCAACCTGTGCCAGCTTGTCACCTTCTCTTATATGGACGCCGAACGTCGAGACCCCAAACTCAGTGACGCTCGACTGGCCGAACACTCTCAAGGCGTTATTCTACTTACGGGGTGTTGTAAAGGCCTTATCCCTAGTCTGGCATCCCAGGGCCGGATGGAGGAGGCCGAGACCGTCCTTCGGCAGTACGTCGAGTGGTTCGACGCCGACAACGTGTTCGTCGAGCTTCAGCAGAACCTGGTCTATGGCGACACCAGGCGCAATCGGCGGCTAGTGGAGTTGGCTCGGCAGGTCGGAGTGTCGGTTGTCGCCACCAACAACGTCCACTATCACACGCCGGACCGCCACCGGCTTCAGGACGCGCTGGTCGCCATCCAGCACAACAAGAGCCTGGAGGAGACCCACCAGGAGCGCAGGCCCAACAGCCATTTTTATCTCAAGAGTCACGCTCAGATGACCGCGCTGTTTCGTGAGATTCCAGAAGCTATACAAAATACGCTGGTGGTGGCCGAGCGTTGCGCATCCTTCGACCTTACCCGCGACCTCAACTACAAGTTTCCTGACTACCCTGCGCCTGACGATCATACTCCCCTCAGCTACCTGGAAAAGTTGTGCCACGAGGCCGCCCTCCGACGCTACGGGCGCATCAACTGGCGGGTTCGCAAGCGGCTCAACGAGGAGTTCCGCCTTATCAAGAAGCACGATCTGGCGGGTTTCCTGCTCATATACCACGACATCATCCAGATGGCCCGCCAAATTCAGATAGAGCTGGGCCGCAGCGACGCCGAGATACCCCTGGAGGAACGTCCGCCGGGGCGGGGGCGGGGGTCGTCCGTCGCCATGCTGTCGGGGTACCTCATCGGGCTATCCCACATAGACCCGATGGAGTTCGACCTGTCCCTTGAGCGGTTCCTTCAGGAGGATATGGTATCCGTTCCGGACATCGACCTGGACTTTCCCCGAGACATCCGAGAAGAGCTTATCAAGCGCGTTCACAAGCACTGGGGCTGGGATCGCGCTGCCCTCACAGGCATGATAAGCACCTACAAGATGAAGGGCGCAATCCGCGATCTGGGCAAGGCTTTGGGCCTGCCCTTTCAGGACATCGACCGTCTGGCGAAACGCGTCGAGTCATGGAACGCGGCGTCCCTTCAGGAGGAGATGGAACGACTGCCTGAGTTTAGCGACCGCACCGACGCTCCCGTGTGGCGGGATATGATCGACCTGTCCACGCAGCTTAACGGGTTCCCCAAGTATCTGGCCCAGCATCCGGGGGGCATGATAATCTCGTCATCCCCTCTCAGCGAGATTGTGCCTGTTCAGCAGTCGGCCATCGACGACCGTTTCATCTGCCACTGGGACAAGGATGCCATAGGCGACGCCGGATTCGTGAAGATCGACTTTCTGGCCCTGGGCGCGCTCTCCCAGATGCAGGACGTTCTCCAGCTTATCGAGGAGCGCACCGGACACTACATCGACCTCAGCCGCGTGGACTTCAAGGACCCGGCGGTATACGACACCCTGCACAAGGCTGACACCGTGGGTATATTTCAGGTGGAGTCGGCGGCCCAGATGCAGACCATCACCCGAATAAAGCCCGTCAACCTGACCGACATGGCCTACGAAGTCGCCGCAGTGCGTCCCGGTGTTGGGGCCAACGATGGCGTGACTCAATTCATACGACGACGTCAGGGCGAGCCCTGGGCCTTCGACCATCCTCTGGAACGCAAGGCTCTGGAGCGCACCCTGGGCGTCATTCTATACCAGGATCAGGTGAATCAGGTGGCGATGGAAGTGGCGGGATTCAACTCGCTGGAGGCCGACCAGCTGCGTCGAGCCTTCCGACGTCGCAACAACAAGACACTCCTCGCCCAGTTCTGGGAGAAGTTCCGAGACAAAGCCGGAGAGCGGGGAGTGCCGGAGGATATCGCAGACAAAATCTTCCAGAAATTCAACGGTCAGTACATGTTCCCAGAGTCGCACGCATTCGCCTTCGGAGTGACGGCATACCACATGACCTGGCTGAAATATTACTACCCTCTGGAGTTCTTCGTCGGAATCTTCAACCAACAGCCGATGGGATTCTACAACCTGGAAACCCTCAAGGAGGATGCTCGACGTCACGAAGTCACAGTTCTGAACCCCGACATCAACATCAGCGTCGAGAAGTGTATTATCTCCAGCGTTATTTCGGGAACGGACTCGACGCATGAAGCATTGCTGGTGGGATTCCTGAACGTAAAAAGCATCGGAAAGGCGCAAGCAGAGGCCATAGTAGAGGCAAGGCAATACAAAAAATTCTCCAGCGTTGCCGATGCTATGCGCCGCACAGGACTCAAGCGCGAGCCGATAGAAAACCTCGTGCTGGCCGGAGCCTTCGACTCGCTGACCACTGATCGACGCTCTGCTCTCTGGGAGGTGGGCCTGCGGTATCATCCCGTTGCCAACGGAGCGGTTAATTCTCGGAAACCGAAATCCTCACGGAACGGCAACGCTCCAATAACTCCGAAACTGGAGCGGCAGCAGCGCATGGAGCTTCCAATCGAACAGGACATGGCCGACCTTGCGCCCATGACACCCTGGGAGCGGATGGCTGGTGAGTACCAGACCATGAGCCTGTACCCCGAAGGCCACCTGATGAATCATGTCCGCCCGAAACTGTCCCCCAGCGTCCTGCCCTCGGACGAAATTCCCCACCTGAAGGACGGCATGGAGGTCTGGACGGCGGGGCTGGTCATCCGACGTCAGCGTCCGCTAGGCAAGGCGGTGTTCATCACCCTGGAGGACGAATTCGGTCACACTCCGCTGATCGTGTGGCCTGCGGTCTACGCTCAGTACCGCCTTGTCCTGCGAGAACCGGTGCTGCTGATCCGAGGAACCGTCTCTTGCCGAGAGGGCACCATGAACATAATGGTCACCCACGCCGAAAGCCTCCAGACCCTAAAGGACACTCCAGGCTCCAAAAACTGGCGGTAGGGTTATTCGCTAGTTTTTGCGACTCTTTCATGTGATCACGATATACGGCGCCACGAGTGGCAATTCCTTACCACCGCCTTGGATTTCTCGATTCCCAAAATCTCAAAACATCTGGCGGTGTCCGACTGCCCGCACCCGGTCAATAATGTCCATGAACCACAGAAAACGGACTGAAACAAGAAAACTTCACAGGAGGGAGAAATGAACGCATTCAAGAACGAAAACATGCGTCGCTGGGAAAACGGAGTCGAGACCATCGAAGGTTACATTGGGCTGTTTCTAATCGCGGCAGTCTCCTGGGCCTGTGAACATACCGACGACACCCGTCCTCCGGTGGTCAGGATTGCTTAGAGTCGCCAATTCCAACGCTGAACACGTAGCGCCAACTCAAAGAGATGAGGATTCAACCGAAGAGTGCCAAGACTCCGATACCGCCTTCATTGATCAAATCTTGCAGGCGGCGTTAAGTTATTCTTGACCACCGGCCAACTGAGATCATGATCTTAATTGCCGAAGGCTTGTATTGCTTGATAGCATTGGTCACACCCAGGCGCTGGAGATCAAACGTTGTTTCATATAATTGGTCGCAAAGGTCAGCTAGTCATAGAGAGACAGATTCGAGACCAACTCGGCGTCGAACCGGGATGGTTGGCGATATAACGGCTTGTCGGCAATCACGTCGAAATTCACTTTGTTCCGCCAGAGAATAGTCGATCTCCGAAGGAGAGCCTGTCTGGGCATACCGATGTGAATGTGCCTCCGAGCGATGAATAGGACAAGGCCTGGTCGACCGCTTGGAGAACAGCCGCTCAAGAGAAGGCTTCTGCCGTTGATCTGTCGCCATCAACAGAGTAAAGACATCCAGGGTTCGGCAAGCGCCGGGCGGGAAAGGGATAGCATTTGACAGCGCTGGCTCTGTTGCTCGTGTTGGTGTCGTCGGTGGCTCATGCGAGCTGGAATCTGCTGGCCAAGCGAGGCTCCAACCAGGAAGTGTTCATTTGGTGGTCTCAGGCGGCAATCGGAGTGTTGATGCTCCCGTTGGGAGCCTTCCTGTTCTGGAGGTTCCCTGTCGATGGAACTGGCTGGTGGTTTGTGCTGGGCACCGTGTTGCTGCACATCTTCTACTTCCTATTTCTGGCCAGGGGATACGCAAAGGCAGACCTGAGCGTCGTTTACCCGATAGCGCGAGGCATGGGGCCGACGCTGGCGCCGCTCCTGGCGGTGTCGATACTTGGTGAGAGCGTGTCGCCTCTGGCAATCGTGGGCATCGCCTCGGTGGTCGTGGGGATATACACTGTTTACTGGTGGGGCAGCTTCGGCCAGATATTCAGCGACCCTCTGAAGCTGCTGAAAGAGTCAGGCACCCGGTACGCGGTGTTCACGGGCTTCCTCATCGCCAGCTACTCAATCTGGGACAAAGTGGGAGTGAGCCACGTCACGCCCTTCCTGTACATGTACTTAATGTCAGTCGGCACGGCGATTGGAATGGCTCCATATCTAATCAAAGCCCACGGGATGCCTGCGATCCGCTCCGAGTTGAAGGTTAACGGTCTCGGAATCGTCGGAGTGGCGTTGCTCAGCTTTCTTGCCTACGGGCTGGTGCTCACGGCGCTCACATTCAGCCAGGTCAGCTACATAGCGCCGTCCCGAGAGATCGGAATTGTCGTCGGAGTCCTGCTAGGAACCCTGGTCCTGAAAGAACCCTTCGGCGGTGGCAGACTCCTGGGGGCAGGACTCATCGCCGCCGGGCCGGTAATCATGACCCTGGCGCCGTGAGGTTGATCGAGTAGGTGAAAATTTCCGGATGATCAATTCTCTTCAGGAAGATATTAAATCCATTCCTGCGGGATCAACTTCAATCCCCTGCGCCACCTCTCTCGCACTGCGCTTTGAAATCTGTCAACTTCTGTGATATCTGCATGATCTGTAATGATTAGTTGGAGATGGTCATCAAGGTTTCTGCCGTTGATCTGGTCTGCGACACCATAATCGGAGTGTCGCGCAGAGACGAGACGGGCGATGGCAAGATTTTCATCAGCCCAATAAAGGACGTCATCCGCGTCCGCAAAGAAGAGCGAGGCGAGGACGCCATCTGGTAGCCTTCTCGCATTGTAAAAACTAATATAAGCGAGCGCAGGCTTTGGGGTTGAGCGAATGGAGAAACGCCTTGGTGGTTGCCACTGACGCTTCCAAGGACGAAAATAGGCATGTTTCAACACTTGAGAATCTGAAAGCTGACGGCTGAAAGCTGAAGGCTGCAATCCAGCAACGGCGAGAAGCGCAAGGAGGCAACAATGCAGTCGTGCCAGGTATGCGGCAACCCCGTCACCGATAGCATCGAGCAAGAAACCGGACGCACCATGTCCGGAGCGAAGGAAATCGACCCCACCGCCGGCACCAAACGCTTTTGGGGCGGCAAGTGGTATCATTTCGACACCCTGGTCTGCCGCTCCAAGTTTGAGTCGTCACCCAATTCTTACCTCGAAGCTTAGGAAAACAAACATTCTAAGGATTTGCGAAGAACCCCCGTTTTCATGCTGATATCGGGTCTCAGCTCGAAAACGGGGGCTCCAGTTAATCGATCTGTCTGTGTTCTGGGAGGGCAAGTCCGCTGGATAGGCTCGGTGTCGTACTTTGCGTACAGTTCCTTGACCTTTTCAGGCGGCAATGGCGAGCCGTGGATATTCTCCATTTCAGTGCCTTCAGTGAATAGCTTTTCCCTGCCGGAGGGCGCCAGGAACACCAGCAGTTTCGCCGTCGATCCCATAGGATTGGCGGACGTATAAGGCGTGTTCCGATCGGCTCTCTGCAAGAAAAGCGAACCCTGCCCCCGGTTCGCCAAGAACGGTCACGATGTAGTTGACGCTGGGGTCGGATAGGAAACTGTTCATAAATAACGCGACCAGCAACCAATCGATCAACGCCCCTATGAAGTGGGCGATGACGTAGAATGTCGCGTCCCACGGTTTGATCTTTCCCCCAAAAAGGCTAGCGTCACCGCTGGGTTCATGTGCGCGCCGGACTGCTTCCCCCACGGAGAGTAGATTATGCCAATGGCCGTCAGGCCAATAACAATCCCGAACAGGAATCGGATCGTCAGCCCATTGAAATTTTCGTTGATAGAGGAGCCCGAGTAAAACAGTATTACCGCGAACACCCCGGCGGAGAACAAAAACGTTCCCAACGCCCATCCCGCCATGAGGTATTCGGGCCAGTTGTTACTCAGGCTGGAGATTATGGCATTAGTTTATCAGTGATGCTCTCAGCAGCGATGTCAATGGTCACTCCAGCTTGTCTCGATAGATAAACAGGCGGATGACGAACTTGCTCAGGCTCAACGCCAGCACAATGGCAACACTGGCTAGCGCCGACCAGTCGACGAACAGGTTTCCCAACGCCCCTAGCGTGATTATTAGCAGGCGAACATCTCGCCCGTCGGTGAACTTTGGTTTCTCGTCCAACCACGTTGGCTCTGTGCCGGTGGCGATGGCAACCAGCTTTCTAGTGTACGAACTGAGCACGCAGGCGTAAACAGCCGCAAGAAATCCGATGATCCAGGCCGTGTCGCCGTAGATTTGCGCCGAAGAATAAGCAACTCCCAGAACGACTGTGGTGTCGACCACTCGGTCCAACATAGTGTCCAGAAACGCGCCGTACTTGGACTTCATATTCTTTCTGCGAGCGACCTCACCGTCCAGACCGTCCAGCACCATGCTCGCGAACACGGAGATTGCCCCGGCTAGCCACTGGTCGAATATGAACAGTATCCCCGCCGCCACCCCCACAGCCGCAGACATCAGCGTTACCTGATTCGGCGTGAATGGAAGCCTCTCGAAGACCACCCCCAGTCTCACCACGATCCGGTCAATCAGGTAAGCCGAGACGATCGTGCCTCCACCGAGCGGGGTCCTCATAGTTCAATCACCATCCCGTCAAACGCAACAATCGCGGCGCCATTGATCTCATCATGCAACTCACGATGCGCGAGATTGTGGTGGTTGATGTGGCTCAAAACCAGCTTCTTGCAATCAAGGTCCTCCCCGAGTCGGATGGCTTCTCGGACGCCGATGTGCCTGCCGGGCTGATTCTCGAAAAACGGAGCGTTGATGATAAGGCAGTCACTGCCTGATAGTCGCCGCTTGTATTTATCCATAATCGAAGGGGTGGTGGCGCTTATATCTGAGAGATAGACGATTTTTGTCGTGGAGGTCTGAATCAGGTATCCGAATGACACCGCTGTATGGATTATTCTCACGGGTTTCACGGAGAACTGTCCAATCTGTGTGAATTGGTGCGGAGGGAGAGGTCTCGGTTTCAGCTTGGAGAATTTCACCGCCTCGTCATAGAGGAACGAAATTCGATTCAACAACGATCTGGGAGCGCATAGCTGGGTGACGCCATCTTGGCCTCCAGATTCAGGCCAGTATTTGAACTCTCGTAGCCCGTAGGCGTGGTCGTAATGTTCGTGTGTGACCAGCACCGCGTCTATGTTTCGGACTTGGTAGGTTAGTAACTGCTGTCTGATGTCGATGCCTGCGTCAAGGAGGATCGACCTCCCGTTCTCTGTCAACAGTATTGCTGACCGCAGCCGTCGGGACCGCTCATCGGTGATGGCGGTAGCGCAGTGGGCGCAATCGCAACCGATGACAGGGACGCCTTCCGAAGCGCCGGTCCCCAGGAATTTTATTTCCAAGCTCTCACGCCCTGCTCAGCAATTGCTTTGTCTTTCGGAGTGTCCACCTCGAACCATCCGATGCCGCTCAGGTCGCACACCTGGGCATTCAAGCAGCGCTTCGACATCTCAAGAATTACGCGCTCGACAGCAACACTGTCCCCCTCCCTCTCCAATACTGACTCCACACAACGCAAATAGTCTGGTAAAAGAGACAGGTCAATGCGTGTGATGCCGATATATCCTGCATCGTATTTGGTCAGCAACTTGTCGATGTCAACGAGACGGCCCTCGTTGAGTAGCGCCTTCATATCGTCGTTTGTGAGACGCCTATCGTAATCACAACCCACGATAATTTGGCCTGAAGCGGCAACGAACTTCTCAAGAATTCTCGGGCGATAAATATGATCGGCGTTCATCACAATGAACCGAGTATCTATCCAGGGAAGCGCCTTGGAAAGGGTGACAACGCTTCCTTTGTGATACTGGTCATTGTTGACCAGGCGAATGCGTTCGCCATGACTACGATACTTGCGGTTAACATGATCTGCAATCTGCTCACCCTTGTTTCCGATAACGATTATGATCTCGTCGATTTCCTGAATGTTTATAAGCGGTTCCAGAGAGTAATCGATTAAGGGGACGCCGTTAATCTCAATCAGGGGTTTTGGACGATCGCGAGTAAACGACTGGAGTCTGGAACCCAGACCCGCCGCAAGAATTATCACCTGCAACACTGTACCTCAGGGATCACAGAAATTAATCTCTAATGACCCGCTGTCGGTTCAAAGAGAAAGAGCCAAGGGCTGATTCACTTTGCGAAGCTTACACCATTAAAGTGTGTCGGCGTAAGCCTTACATATGGTGTTCACTTAGCGTCTAGGTCGTCTAGGTCGTCTA
>DCAW01000021.1:0-11866 GCA_002313895.1 Dehalococcoidia bacterium UBA1123 | reverse complement strand
TCTAGGTCGTCTAGGTCGTCTAGGGAGAATAGGAACACGGAATAGCTGGAATCGTATTCGATGTTTTCGAGGTCTGAATATTCGCTCTTGACCCCCTCCACAAAAGAGTCATATGCGATCGCAAACTCGTCGTCTGGGTAACGGCCCAGTGTGGAGTAGAACTTGTCCTGTGTCTGCTTGGTGAGCCAGTCGAAGGTGATCTTCCGGCGGAAGGTGAAATCCTCGACAGTGACCAGTTCAACCCCTGGATCAAGGTTCGGAATGTTCATGACCACGTCGCGTTTGGGCTGGATGGAGTAATCCGCATAGCCGGGGAAATGCCTTCCCCAGATATGGTCCAATTCCTGCTCCCAAACGCGTGCATATATGGCCAGATGGGCCGACGGGGTGGCTATGCGCTTAAATTCTGCGATGGTCTCTTGCAGCGGGAAGTAATGCACCGAGTTGAACGCTGTGATCAAGGACATGCTGGAATCGTCAAGGTTCGTGTCATCAGACATTCCGAGATTCCAGTCCATGCTCAGCCCTACCCCCTGAGCGATTTCGTTTGCCTGAACGAGCATGTTCTGACTGGGGTCAATCCCCACCGCGCTTGTCACGTTAACTCCGTTGGACTGCATCTGTTCAATCAGCGCCATGATATAGCGTCCTGTGCCGCAGCCTATAGAGCAAACCGAGTGCTCGGAGCCTTCTATGGAATCTGCCAGAAATGCAATCGGCTCCATGTCCAGAGTGCGGTAGAGGTTGTAATCGGTCGCCAGCCTTTGGAAGTGGGGCGTTTCAGTATCCTGTCGCTGCGTCATGCTGAGGTGTTCCTTCCGATCCACGGGCTGAAACTCGAGTCCGCCATCGGCAGGTCGGTGGTTTGAATCTGGCCCTGGGATTCCTCGATCCAGTCAACAATTCCTGTAATAGGGTCGACATGGTCGACGTTAGGGTCAACACCAAGGAATTGCTCAATCGAAAATGTGGTCGGGAGCGCCAGGAAGGGGACTTCACAATCCAACGCGATTCGGCAGTCGTTGAGAGAATCGCCAACAAATATCATCTCAGAGCGGTCTACGTTGTGATGCGTCTCTAGCCACTGGAAATGAGGCTCGCCTTTGTGAAACTTGTCATCCCTGAAGCCGAGAACTGTGTCTATCTGGCTGGGGAACTGCTGAGACACGTAATCCACGTTCTGCTGCAAGTTATTAGATGATATTGCGATCAGCAATCCAAGATCACGTAGTCCGTCGAAGATATCCTCAACCTCGGGTCGGAAGGAAGCGTCATCAAGATTTTCGACCTTCCATTCCTCAAATTGGTGTGCCACATATGCGTTCTTGTGGTTACGGGGGAAGAGAACCTCTAACTGCTGTCTGAAGGGCAACCCGGAGGTCTTTATATACTGGGAGTATCCTGTTTCATGAAGTAGCCCATAGTGTCGTTCCATGAGTGTGGCGGCATGGTTGGCGAAACTTCCCATTGTGTCGACCAACGTGCCGTCAAGATCAAACACTACGAGTTTAACTTTATCCATATATTTACCTGCTTTACTTAATCGGCGCTCCGTACGTTCAACACGCTGATGGTTTGATTATTCGTATTGCGTGCGCCATTTAGGAAATCATCCTTACAGAACGGGGCAGGCGCGTTACGATATTTGACGATTCAAAAATGCAATCTGACAACTGGCTAGTTCCAACTGATGACGGCCGTAATGGATGCCACCATTACCAGTCTTGAGGGGTGGGACCTAACTGGCCCCGAAGATGCCCCGCAATCGCTCCGCCAATCCCGACATCGCTGCATAGTTATCGGGCGTGCGGACGATCTGTTTTTGATTCAGGCCCCTGGACGACCAGGTTCTGAGTACCTGCATGGAAGCTAGAGGGCTGTCCCCAGCCATACGACAGCGCTTCTCAAATTACGCTATCGGCCTCCCCGGAAAGAAATACGGAGCCGACACTGCGGTGGATTCATGATTCCGACAGTTGCCCCTGAATTTCGATTGTTAATATGGTCTGTTGCCCGTTCTGGTTCTGAGTCGTCGCCATTCTGGCCAGCCTTAACTCCAAAAGCTGAAATCCATATTCAACACTAAATGTCAAGGTATATTCAAGCCTGAAATGACGCAATGTTTAAGAACACGCGACAAGCTTCAACATATTAACAGCGGCGCGCAGATATGTCAAAAGCATATATATGTGCCGCAATTCAGGAAATAAATGTGTTTCGAGAGTCGACCACGACAGACGCCAGGCAAGCGCTGTGTGTCCGACGCTTGTATTCGACCATCCAGTGGAAATGGCTCATAGTTGCCAAAGGATTTCGGGATTGTTCAGGCTAGAAACTTGATGCACACTGGCATAGGGACTTCTGTCACGCTGCCAGTGGTGATTAACATGCCAGTTTCATCGTTGATTCGGAATGTGAATATAGAATCGCTGTCCTGGTTTGCGGCCAACATGAACTGTCCAGATGGGTCGATGGCGATGTTCCGGGGTGTCCTGCCCTGGGTCGACGCCCACCCCCGCAGAGTCAGCCCGCCCGTGTCGGGATCGATCTCGAAGATTGCTATGCTGTCATGCCCCCGGTTGGATCCGTAGAGAAAACGTCCGTTGGGGTGGATGTGCAAGTCCGCCGTGTGACTGGTCTTCGAGAATTCGGTTGGGAGAGTTGTGACCGTCTGAAATTCTTCGAGACTGCCGCTTCCGGGGTCCCAGTTGAAAGCGGTAACCGTGTTGCCAATCTCGTTCAGGACGTAGGCGCGTGTTCCGTTAGGATGGAAGGCGAAGTGTCGAGGCCCAGCCCCTGGCGCAACCTGAACGAAGGCCGGTTTGTTGGCGACCAGATTGCCAGAGTCCAAGTCCAACTGGTAGATCATGACCTTGTCCATTCCCAGGTCGGGCGCGTAGATGAATCTGTTGTTGGGATCGAGATTCACCGAATGGGCGTGCGGCTCCTCCTGACGACGGGGGTTGACGCTGGAGCCTTCGTGCTGGATGAATTCGGATATTTCACCCAGGCTCCCGTCGTTCCGTATAGGCAGTACGCAAATGCTTCCGCCCTGATAGTTGGCGACGATGACGTGGGCGCCCGTGGCATCCACGGTCAGATGGCAGGGGCCTGGGCCTCCGGTGGACTGCTGGTTCACGTAGGCAAGCTCTCCGGAGTCGGGAGAGATAGAGTAAGAATACACTGCGCCGCTGGACCGACCGCCATGCTCGTTGATCTCGGCCACTGCGTAAAGATGGGAGTTGTCGGGACTCAGCGCCAGGAACGTCGGATTCTTGATGCCTCCGGTGACGGCCACCCGTTCCAGCACGCCGGTTGAATTGTCCATTCGATAGACGTAGATGCCTTCGGACGTCGTGCGTGTGTAGGTTCCGACGAATAGGAAGGTGTGCTGGGACTGGGTCATGGCGCCGTCCTCAGAAGCTAAGTCTTGGTGTCACAGGCAGTGACATTGTATCTCAAAGGCGCTGAGTCCATTTATTCAAACCAAAAACTCGCGCACCGTCTCGCAGAAAAATTGAGGATTGTCCACGGGGACGAGATGCCCGGATTTTGGAACCTCGATCAGCGTGGCGTTCTGGGCGCGAGAGGCCATCTGTTGAGCAGCATCGGCGGTTAGCAGGTCGGACTGGTCGCCCCGAATAATGAGAGTGGGTTGGGATATGGACGACCACAGGCCGCGCAGCATCGCCGAGCCGTCGGCTCCGGCAGAGTCCAGAATCGTGTCCACGCCTGGGTCATATCGCCACTCCAGACCGTTTGAGCCTGGTTTTAAGCTGTGTTGGATTCGATGGCGCATCTCGGTTTCGTCGGCCAGCGAGTCGCCTTCTAAAGCCCATTTGTATGCCGCATCGAGGTCATGGAAAGTCAGAGGCCTGGAGCCGGCGGATTCCCGGATGGCGTTTATGCCCTCCTCGGCCAGATCGGGGCCGATGTCCACCACGATCAATCTCTGGACAGCATCTGGATTCATCGCCGCCAGTGCGATGCCGATAATCCCTCCCAGCGAGTGCCCTATCAGATCAACAGGCCCCAATCTCAAAGACGCTATGAATTCGCCGACATCAGTGACATATTCCAAGACACTGTATTCGCCGCTGGGATTTCGAGCGCTGTCTCCGTGGCCCCGCATCTCCGGGGCCAGAGGTCGACGTATCAATCTGACGGCCTCGGCCAGTCTGTCCCACTCCCGCGCATGACCGTGGATGCCGTGAAGCATCACGAAAGTTCGGCGCTCGTCGGCTCCCCAGTCCAGGTAGCGTAGCGTTGTCCCATTGACCTCGACGAATTTTTCCACTACCACCGATGAAGCTCCGGCAAGACTTCCCTGCCCACGAGTTCGATATGTTCGTGCGTTTCCTTCTGAGACATGCCTGGATAGTAGAGGCGCATAGCAACCTGAGTGACGCCGAGGTCTCGGTATCGCGCAAGCTCCTCGATGCAGCCCTGAGGGCTGCCGATGACGAAAGCGCTGTCGGTCTGAGTCTCGATGTCGCCTGTCACAATGTCGGCAAGCTCATCGTTGGAACCCTGGAACCCGTGGGCGCCATAAACTTCGTACTTGCGCTGGAATCCAGCGCTGGCCTTCTCCAACGCTTCGGTTCGGCTGTTGGCGCAAAAGAACTCCCTTAGCAACACGATGTCTTCCGGCGGCGGGTGTCCGTTCCTGTCCAGCTCTTCGCGATAAATGTCGATGTGGCGTTTGGTGACCTCGTAGGACTGAGCGGGGCCGATGAAAAGTGTGTGCCCTTCGCGTCCAACCCTTCGGACGGCGGGGTCGCTCATTGCGGCCAGCCAAATTTTGGGATGAGGCTTTTGATACGTTCTGGCGGTGGGCCGAGCGTTGGACACATCGAAGAAACGCCCGTGATGGGTCACCTCGTCCTCGGTCCACAGGCGAATCATAAGCTCCAGAGCTTCGGAGTTGCGGGCCGCCCTGTGTTTAAGACTAGTCCCGAAAGCCTCAAACTCCTCCGGTCGGTATCCCAGCCCCAGACCGAGGATGAATCGTCCCTCGGAGATATGGTCAATGGTCGCGACCTGCTCGGCGATGTCCACGGGGTTCAAAAGGGGAAGCAGCAGGACGGATGTCGCCAGTTTCATGTTCCCGGGCTCCGCGGCCAGCCTCGCCAGCACAGGCAGAGGCTGGAAGTGCTGGAATGGATCAATCAAATAATGATGCGCCCAACAGTAGATATCGAATCCGGCATCCCGCGAGGCGCGGAACTGCTCCAGTTGGTTTTGCCACTGTTGTTGCAGGCCGACCGAGTCCCTGTCGACGACTTGACCAACCTGGTATCCGACTTCCATTGTGTTCCCTTTCTTTCAGCGCACGCCTGTTGGCGTCCAGAATGGCGAAGTTGACAGGCAACTCGCAATACTAATCACCATGGAAAATTAACTCTCTCCAGTTGCAATGTGATCAGGGAGGTTCTCCTTCAGCACCCTGATATGCTCTGGCCCCGTGCCGCAACACGATCCGATCAGCTGAACTCCCATGCCTACCCATTGCCTTGCGCGAGCCAGATAGTCAGGGGGAGTGATTATATCGTCAAATTGCCAGTCTGGGCGCATCATGTCGCTAGAGTGAGCATAGGCACCCAATGGGCCGTTCCATGAAGAGTCTCGAAGCACTTCCAGCGCCGAAGATGTCTGCTCGACAGCCGTGTGCATTACAGCCAATAACGATCCGCCTATTGGCAAATTTCTCTGAAGGAAATCCTCAAAAGTGGGGCCACTGCCATATCCGCGGCGCTCGCCGATACGGACGACGGCGTGGTCGTCAATCCAGCAGGTAAAACCGATCCACACGGGAAGACCTGTCAATATGGCAGACTCGACGGCAAGGACGGCCATATCAACATCCCGCATCATCTCCAGAAGGATGAGGTCGCACCCAGATTCGGACAGTATTTCGGCCTGCTCACGAAAATTAGTCCTGGCTTGATCTTCAGAAGGCTGGGGCCTATTCAAAAAATTCCCCTGTGTGTCTCTATCCCAGCCTGGAAAGTGGGATATCGAGCCTGCGATGGCCACATCCCTGCCATTTGCCGCCGCGTCTCTGGCTCGTAAGGCAGCATGCACGGCTCGTTGGTTGATCTCGCGAACCTGTGCGTCGCGCCCGACAGTCTCCAGAGTTAGCCGCGACGTGGCAAAGGTATTGGTCGTGATAATATCCGCGCCTGCGTCAATGTACTCCTCGTGAACCTGCTGGACGACATCCGTGTGGTCCAGATTGCTCATAGCAGACCACGCGCCGTTGGCGTTGGACAGGCCCTTCCGCTCAAGCTGAGTCGAAGTGGGGCCGTCCAGAATCACAACGTTTCCGCGGGCCAGGCGTTCGAACAAACCTGTCATGATTGGGCTTGCTATGTGACCGACACTCCGTTTTGAAACGGCTGCTGCTGTATGATTGCCAACTCTTCCACAGGGATGTGGCAGTTAATGATGTGACCTTCGCCGTGCGACCCTGCTTGCTCTGGAGGCGCGGATGTGTCACAAATGTCGCCGATCTTCCTGGGACATCTACCGGCGAAGAAGCAGCCTTTGAAGGCCGAGTGCAGCGTGGGCACCGAACCCTCCAGCCTGATCTGGTTTTGCGTCGCTTCCGGGTCGGGGATGGGCGCGGCTGATAGCAGAGCCTCGGTGTATGGGTGCGATGGACTGCCAAGCACCGCTTCGGAAGGGCCATACTCGGCGACGTGACCAGCGTACAGCACAAGGATGTCGTCGGACACGTAACGGACAACTCCCAGATCGTGAGTGATGAACACGTAAGAGTTTCCGGACTCTCGCTGGTGTTCCTCCAGCAGGTTCAACACCTGAGCCTGGACAGACACATCCAACGACGACACCGCCTCATCTGCCACGATCAGATCGGGGCTGGCGGCGAACGCGCCGGCAAGCGCAACACGCTGCTGCTGGCCTCCGCTTAATTCTGAGGGTGGCCTGTCGAGGTACGATGGGTCGAGGCCTACAGCTTCCAGAAGCTGTTCGGCTCGCTCTCTGCTTTCGTCACGACTCAAACCCGCGAACTTCCTCAACGCCCTGATGATGGAGTGTCGTATTGGCAATTTGGGGTTCAACGATGCTGTGGGATTCTGAAAAACCATACGCATTGCGGCTCGTTGTTCCTTGGACCTGTGTTGTACTCCATCTGCCAGATTCTGGCCGCGCAGTTCCAGTTTTCCGCCATCTTTGGGAACCAGTCCCACAATGGTTTTTGCTGCCGTACTTTTGCCTGAACCACTCTCTCCCACGACGCCCAGCGTCCGACCGGTTCCCACTTTCATATCCACGTCGATGAGCGCGCGAACTCGCTGTTGCACGGGCGGTCCGAAAAACAGGTATTTCTTGCGCTCTCGTCCGTAAAATTTTCGTAGGCTATGAGCGTTCAGCACGGGGATCGGCTCTTCGGGGATCAATTCCTTATTTCGTTCCTGTGACTCGCCCCAGATGCCAGAATGCACATCGTCGGGGAACAGACACTTTGACAAGTGACCATCAAGATCGGTCATTGGCGGAACCTGAGCGGTGCAGGCGTCCTGCGCCAAGGGACAGCGATCCGCAAACAGGCAGGACTCACCCCCTTCAATTTGGGCGTCGAGCACCGAGCCTGGAATACTGCTGAGTTTGCGCTCAATGCCGTCGTCTCCCGGAGGCCGAGGCACACAGGACAGCAAACCGGCAGTGTATGGATGTCGCGGGTTCTTGAAAAGTTCGCCGACTGTCGCCTGCTCGACAATCTCGCCTGCGTACATGACCGCCACGCGGTCTGCAACTCTGGCGATTACGCCCAGGTTGTGACTCACGAACAGGATGCCCGCGTTGACTCGGTCTTTAAGCTCCACAATCAGGTCGAGGATGGTGGCCTCGGTGGTAACGTCCAGGCCCGTCGTGGGCTCGTCCATGATCAGGAGGAGCGGATCGCAGGCCAAGGCCATGGCTATGACCACACGTTGTTGCATCCCACCGCTCAACTGGTGTGGGTAGCGCTGGCCAATAGCCTCTGGGTCTGCCAGGCGAACGCTCTCAAAGAGCTCTATCATTCGCTCCCGGACCTGCTTCGAATCGAGGTCGAGATGTTCGCGCAGCACCTCTTGAACCTGCGTTCCGATTCGCATTGATGGATTCAGAGACGTGGCTGGGTCTTGATAGACCATTGCGATGCGGTTGCCACGTAACTCACGGAGATCGGAATCTCCCATGTGGGCAATATCACGGCCTTCAAAAAGGATAGATCCGTCCACACGGGTCGTGCCTGGCAAATAGCCCATGATCGCAAATGCCGCGGTGGACTTGCCACAACCCGATTCGCCCACCAGACCCAATACTTCGCCACGACGAATCTCGATAGACAAGTCTCGCACAGCCCGAACCGTGGCTCTCGGGGTGTAGAAGGTGACCGCGAGCCGGTCTAATTCAAGTAGCTGCCCTTCCGTCTGAGATAACTGGCTCATGACGCCTCCTGGGAAATGGGCAGTTGCGCAGCCTCGCGTACGCCATCGGTTAGCAAGTTGACACCCACAACCAGCGAGGCCATAGCCATGGCCGGAGCCAACGCTGCCCACGGAGCGATCGAGAGAAACTCCCGGTTCTCGCTGACCATCAGCCCCCAGTCAGGCGTCGGGGGCTGGACACCGAGGCCCAGGAACCCAAGGCCGGCAGTGAGAAGGAGAGCGAAGCTCACCCGTATTGACGCTTCCACCGCCACCACGGGAATAATGTTGGGCAGGACCTCGCGGAAGATGATGTAAAAGGACGACTCCCCCCGGAGCCGGGCGCTTTGCACGAACTCCAGAGGCTTGATGGCCAGGGCCGCGCTGCGGATCACCCGGCTGTTGGCAGGCATGAAGGCGATGCCGATCGTAATTATGATTAGCCAAGCCTCCTTGGATGGCCATAGGTCGATGCCGATGCGCTGAACACCGAGGTTGATCACCAGTAGGGCCAGCAGCAGGCCGGGAAACGCCAGAAACACGTCAACGCCTCGCATGACGACTTGGTCGATCTTGCCCCCAATGTACCCACTGGTCATCCCCACGATGGTGCCCAAGGTGATGCCAAGGGCGGTCCCGATGAACGATATCCAGATTATCGAGCGCGCCCCGGCTACCACCCGGCTTAAAACGTCGCGGCCGAACCCATCAGTGCCCAGTAGGTGTTCCATCGACGGCCCTGTCAGTCGTATCTTCAAGTCCTCGCTGGTGAAGTCGGTGGGGGAGTACGGTGCCAGTAACGGTCCGAAGATGGCCAGGAAAAGGTGGAACGCGACGATGGCGAACCCTATGCGGCCCGAGTTGGTCCGAAGGGCGATTGACAGCCCCCGCCGGACCTTCCGGCTGGCCCCCTTTAGCAGGGCGTTTGCGCCCCCAGTCGTAACCTGGCTGTCCAACTCCTCTATGGCCATCACGTGACCCTGATCCGCGGATTGAGGGCCCCGTACAATAGGTCAGCCACCAGGTTGCTGAAGGCGTACACGGAGGCGATGGCCAACGCCGCGGACTGGAGCAGTCTGATGTCGCGGGTGTCGATAGCCGCCAACAGCAGCCTTCCAATTCCTGGATATGCGAAGATGCTTTCGACGATGATCAATCCACCGAACATCCAGCCGACGTTGTTGGCGATGACGGTGATGGTCGGAAGTAGCGCGTTGGGCAGCACGTGCCGGATCACCACCCGGTGCATGGGCAGCCCTTTGAGAATTGCCGTGCGGACATATTCGCTGTTCATCACCTCGATGACGTTGGACCGCGCCATGCGCAGAATGTAGGCGAAAAGCGCCCCGGTGATTGTGAGGATGGGTAACACCAGCACCTCGGGCCTTGACCAGATGGCTTCCCCCGGTAGCATTATGCTGGACGATGGCAGCCACTCCAGCCATGAAGAGAAGATCAATATCAGCAGGATTCCCGTCACAAACTCCGGGAGCGAGATCGTTAGGAGACTCCCCTGGCTCAGCAGCCGGTCCAGTTTTGTGTCGGGATGCACTCCCACCCACACGCCGGCGGCTAGCGACGTGGGCACCGCCACCAGGAAGGCGACCACTGCCAGGATGGCGGAGTTGCGCAGGCCTGTTTTGACCATCTTGAAGATCGACACGCCAGAACGGGGTGACACTCCCAGGTCGCCCCCGAGCAGACCCCACTGCCAGACTTTCTCGTCCGAAGTGGCCCACGCACTCACGTCCCCGGACTCGCTCACCTTGACGGTAAGGCCGTTCAGCGGCCTGGTTGTGGTCACTTTTTGACTGATGGCTGACCCATCATCCGAGTCGAGGATTTCCTGGCGGCCCCAGGAGTCTCCATTGTCGGTGGTTGTCAGAACCACGCCTTCAGCCCCAACCGCCGCGCCGAAGGCGCCATCGAAAGAGACTGCGCGCAGCGCGCTTGTAAGAGGGATCTGGAAACCCAGCTGGGTCCAGGTAACGCCGCCGTCCTTGCTTCGTAGCATCGTTCCCTCGTCGCCGACGGCCCAGGCGGTCCCGTCCTCGGCGAAGGCGACGGCATTTAGCCGCAACGACGTTGGAGAAACTGAACGTTGCCAGGTCATGCCACCATCAGTGGTCATGAGGATCGTACCGTTCTCTCCAACCACGACACCTTCATCAACGCCGATGAAGGAAACCGAAAGGAGCCGCGCCTCGACGCCAGTATCCCTCCTCCCCCACGTCAAACCACCATCGGTGGAGAAAAGAATCAGCCCTTTATCGCCGGAGACCCAAGCGTGGTTTATGTCTACGAACGCGACGTCGGTAAGCGCCAATTCTGTTCCGCTCTCAACTGGATTCCACGTGGAGAGTAGCTCTTCTTCACATGTTGAGCCGGCACATAGTAACTGCCCCTGGTCCTTTGACAGAAAGCCGCCTTCGGTGGTCCGGTAAACGATTCCATCCTCGCCGACCACCAATCCGTTTTCGGCGTCAGCGAATGCGATGGCGTTCAGAGAATCTTCAGTCCAGATCTGCCTTCTCCAACGGACGCCACCGTCCTCGGTGCTGTAGATACGCTTCTCAGAAATAGCCCAACCGATTTTAGAATCGTCAAAGCTGGTTCTGGTCATGGGCGCGATCATGTCCAGCGCAACCCGTTTCCAGGTCGACCCCCCGTCGTTGGTCTTGAATACAGCCCCTTCGGCTTCAGGAGAGCCGATAACCCAACCCAGATAGCGAGCGTAGGCGGGCCGGTCCAGGCCCATTTTGTGGCGCAGGTTCTCTAAAACAGTCGGTGTGGCCTGTTGGCCCAGCATGACAGACGCAGCATCCCCCGGCAGGAACTCCGTGGCCGAAAAAATTATCAGGGAGACTGCCAGGAGCGTCATGAGAATCAGGCTCAGGCGAACTATGAGGAAACGTAGTATGTAACAACTCCTGTTGCGAACTTATTATGCTAATTGCGGAGGTGGCTTGCCGGGGCAATCCCGCGCTGGCGCGTGGTTCATGAGGAGCAAACCGGGAAGGCACATTGGAGGGTTTCGAAGTGGATACGCTGGTGGTTTCGCTCAAGGGGAAGTCGTCTTCAATTTGAACCCGTGATTGGGGGGCTGGCGTGAACGTCCCCAGTGTGTACTGTAGGCCCCAGCGTCCGTGACTGGGACCTACAGCTCAACGTAGTCTTCCAATTAGTGTCGGATTACCACACCTGGGGTTGTGAACCCCGGCCTGGTTACTGTGAGATCCACCAGTTCTCGATGAATGTCTCCGAAAGCCCCGGGTGGGCTTTGACGTCGCTCAATCGGCTACGGTGGGCGAGGATAACAGGGGGATGCATCAAGTACAGGACTGGAACATCCTCGATCAGTATCTCCTGAATCTCTCGGAAGTACTCTTTCCTCTTCGCGAGGTCAGGTTCGCCGTTCGCCAACTCCA
>DCAW01000120.1:28615-31357 GCA_002313895.1 Dehalococcoidia bacterium UBA1123 | reverse complement strand
CGAAAATCAGTCCGCAACTCACCCGTTCAGAAGGCAGGTCCGGCGGCACATCAAGAAACGGGCTGGGAAGCGTGGAAATGGTGAGCGGCGCCTCCTAGCCGGGCAACTCTGCCGGAATCAGATTTGGAAAAATTTTAACCGGGATAGACACACGGGTCGGCGCCGCAGTGTCAGTTGGCTTGGGGATAGATTCGGCTGCCGAGGTTCCTTCGGAGGCGCTTAAGGTATACGTTGGAGCATTACTCCAAATCGTTCATCACCAACCGAGCCACAGCCCGCCCCATTCGGACGCTGTAGTTGGTGCCTCGGTCTTCGGGGTATATCTGGGTGGTGTTGGCGAGATACACGCCCTCGAAGGGGGTGCGGTGGCTGGGGATGTGCTGGGAGTAGTTGATTCCGATGACGGGCTGGGCGCCGTCGACTCGGTGGTGGTAGCTGGTCTCGACCCAAGACGGGTCAAAGTCCGAGTTTATCTTTCGGAGGTGGGGCAGGTACTCGTCCAGCAGTTCCTGCTGTTCCATCCGGTACATCGGGTGATCGGTGGTCAGGTAGTTGGACAGATAGACGATGTGCTTGCCGCCGTAGTGTTCTGGGCCGATGAGGTTGGTGTGCTCGATAACTCCGACGAATGGGATGGAGCGGTCAGCGACGTTGAGCCAGTAGACATGCGATAACGGCCTGTCCAGCACCAGCACGATCAGCACGGCGGCCATGTACTCCACGCTGGCGAGCCGCGCGGCGTAGTCTTTCGTCAGTGGCGGCACGAGCCTGGGGAAGATGTGAGACGGCGTGGTGGCGATCACCGCGTCGAAGATTTTGCGTTCCACAGATGAGTCAGCAGGTCGAACGTTCATGCCTTGGACTCGGCCATCCTCGACGGTGATACTCTCCACCGACGCCGACAGGTGGACCTCCCCGCCCTGCTCTCGGATGCGGTCTGTCACGACGTCGAACACCTGCCCAAAGCTGCCCATCGGGTAGCCCAACTTTTCTTTGACCATGCTCTTGCCTCGGGATTTGACGCGCGTGTTTATCTTGCCCCAAACCCAGGCCATCGAAACTTTTTTGTAGTGATCTTCGCCGAATTTGCCCCTGAGCATCGGACCCCAGAAGACCTCGTATGGGCCTCGTCCGGCGTTTTTCCTCAGCCATTCGTCGGCTGTGATTCTTTCGTATTTCATCCAGTTTTTTTGGCGCTGGAGGTAGAGGGTCGTCAGTCCCAGCCGTATTCTGTCCGCCATGTTCAGAGGCTTGAACTTGAGCAGGTCCATCGGGGTGACGAAGTTGTATATCCGCCCGTCGTAAAGCGTGCCGACAGTCGAGTCGATCCAGCGGATGGAGTCTCCGAGGCCGATCTCCTGCACAAGGTCCACGATGTCTGTGTCGCTGGTGAACCAGTGGTGGTATCCGCGCTCCAGCCTCTCGCCTCCTACATCGAAGGTCGAGGCGTGGCCTCCCAGGAAGGGTGAGCGCTCATAGACGGCTACTTGATGGCCCGCTCTGGTCAGATCGTAGGCGGCGGCGAGTCCGGTGGCTCCGGCTCCGATGATTCCGACTCTCATGGCGTCTGCGCCGTGTCTCGTTGGCCCTCACGGGAGAGCCGGCCGAGCGAGATGTGGCCAGTCCACAGTATCACCTGACCCAGGATTATCATGGGCAAGAGTATGACAGCGTGAACGACGACGGCGAATGCTGCCGCGACAGACCGGTCCACGGATACCAGAGGCCCCAGCGCGAGCGTCTCTCGCGCGATTATCTCGAAAAGCCCCAGACCTCCGGGCGCGGCAGGTATAGAGCTTCCGATGTTGGTAATCGCTGTAACCAACACCATCGTCACAGCCATTGCTCCGGGGCCAGAGTGCAGGCCGACGAAACCGAAGGGCAGGCCGATGAGGAAAAACACCGCAGCCTCAGTTATCCAGATGGGTATGGACAACAAAAACAGCGCTACCAGCATCTTCATGCTTCTCAAGGGAGAGAGACCAAGCAGGAAAGTCTCGATAAGCGAGTCCAGCGTTTCCTCAAATCGGCGAGGCAACAGTTTCGCGAACCACAGGATCAGTTCTCTGGTCTTCGACGGATATACGGCAAACAGCACTAGGGAGGTCAATGCGCCTATGAATGGCAGGCTCAGTCCGGCCACCAGCAGAGGCCACGGGATGCCTGATTCCTCGCCGAAGGATTGGGCCACTCGTTTCATTTCTGGGACGAACAGCGCAATCACCATGATGAAAAACAGCAAGGTTATCGCGTCGAACACTCGCTCGACGAACACGGTGACCAATGCTGATGTTTTGCTGACGCCCTCGCGCTCGCCGACGTAGTAGCTTCTGATCAACTCTCCCAGCCGCATTGGAAGAAGGTTGTTTGCCATATATCCCACCACGACCACTGGATAAAGTCGATTCGCGGAGACAGGTTTCATGTGTCGGAGAAGGACGCTCCATCGCAGGCTGCGCAAGTATGTCGAAACGAGGTACATGGCAACCGCAGGGGCCAAATATATGTAATCGACCTCAGAGAGAGCGTCGATCATTCGGCCCATGTCCACAGTTAAGAGAAACAGCATCAGCAGAGCAATACTGATCCCGATTCCAATCCAGAATTTCAGATTTCCGACCACAATTAGAACCTCGAACCAAACCTTAGCATAGCGGGGGAGGGGATGTTATTTGTCACGGTATGTTAATCCTGTCATGCTGAGTCGAGGCGAAGCATCTGGCCGCTCGCACAGCAACACGT
>DCAW01000120.1:12481-28284 GCA_002313895.1 Dehalococcoidia bacterium UBA1123 | reverse complement strand
CGAGATACTTCGAGTGCGATCTCAGTATGACAATTTGCTAACGGCTGGCATCAGAGGGTGACAGACCATCGAGCGCGCGATCACGGCTGTTCAGAAAAATTCTGCTGAAAGCCTTGCTGGAAATAGACGTAGGAGTCCTCGCTGCCAAGCCGGTCGGACACGCCTTCGCGGTTCAGCCAGTAATCCATTGTCCGCCGCCATGATTCGCGGTCGAATATCGCTTTGACGAACTTGGTGGGCGTCAGATTCCGATAGGTGCTTTCCGGAAACCACCACCGATGCCTTATGCGCTCGCCTTTAGTGTAGATGCCTCGGAGCCCCTCGTCCGCCGCGTCCTGGTTCTGTGAATGCACAACCACTATCGGAGCGCCCGGATCGGATACGACGGAAGAGCCACTGTACGATGGGAAATTGACGTTCGTCTCGTTCCGCAAATACCAGGCCCACGGCCAGGTGAAGCCCGATGTCTGGTCGATAGTCAGCGGGATTGTGTCACCAGCGCCCGTGGCCTCGATAGTGTCAAGCAGTCGAGTGATGTCGGGTGAGGTCTGAGTGTATACGATCATCTCCACTGGCGTGTCGCCGTTCTGGTAGGAGGCGATCCAACCGGTGCGGACTGTCAGCACGGCCAGCATCGCAACAAGGCCCACGAGCGCCACTGCTCCGAAGGCCTGCTGCCCCATTCGTCGCGCCACGTAGAATCCCGAGGCCGCCATGCCCAACAGCACAACCGCCAACGCCAGCGGAAGAACGATATTAATCACATTCCGTTGGGTCGGCTCGAAGAAAGCCAATTGCCACAGCAACAATACGAAAATCGGGACGGCGGCGATCACCAGCAGGCCGCCATTTCGCGTCAGGCTTCGCCATTCGATACGCTCGACAATGTCTGCCATAAATTTGCCACTCAGGACGATCAAAGGCAGAGTGATGTTGACCAACAGCCAGGGCATCTTCTCACTGGCTATGGTATACAGGGCGAAGGTCACGGTCGGCCAATACACCAAGAACAAGCTGAAGTGGTCGCGCTTTCTGAAGTAGAAGACTCCGGCAATTACGCCCACGATCAGAGGCAGGTATTCATAAACAGGCGTTATGACGAAGTAGTAATACCAGGGCTGGCCGCCTCGCGCTTCTCCCTGTTGGACGACCCAGTATCCCAGCGAATTCCAGACGCCGCTACGTATCCCGGGAAAGAAGTTGGTCCCGAATGTGGTGTAGAGGAGAATCCATATGATCCAGAATATCAGGGCGCATCGCCACCAGATGCCCCAGTTCCAACGGTATCCCGCCAGACCGCCCAGTCCCCCTAAAGCGACGATAATCAGGAACGCGATAACCTTTCCGCCGCCGATGGGAGAACCGATGATCGGGTTGCCCTCCGGCGCCGCAAGCACCAGATTCGTCCAACTCCACAGCAGAGTGTCCTGGAAGATCGCTGCGAAGGCTGACCACAGGGGCAGCGTCAGAGTGACAAGCAAAAGGAGGTACGCTGTGGGCCGCGATATGATCGCAAGATCGAAACCCTGAGAGTATGAACCCCACAGCGTTTTCGCCACGCGACCTACCGCGACTGGCGGCGACACGCCTTCGATCTCCACCGGACGCAGCAATCGGGACAGCGTGGGCGCTCCGACCTGCAATGCCAGGAACAGTCCCAACGTGGCTATTACGAGGTATGCGGATTCTTTTGTGCCGAGTGCCAGAGCCATCAGGGCAGCAGAGAAATACAGATAGCGGTTCTTCCCCTCGTCCAGGTACCGCCACATGGAGATGACGAGACCGAATGCCCACACAGCCATCAATATGTCGTTTCTTGCGAATCGGCTGAAGTAGAGCAGCGTAGGCGAGAAGGTCAGCGCCGCCGCTGTGAATATAGCCCCCAGTCGGCCTATTCGCTTCCTCAAGAGGAAAGGCATGGCGACCAGGGCCGTTCCCATCACCACGTACAGCAATCGAGCGGTTACGTCGCTGTCTCCGAGGATGAAGAATATGGCGGCGTTGGCCTCGAATTGGAATGGGCCGTGCATCATCGGGTTGTGCTGATAGTTCAAATCGTTGAACAGGTTCCAAGAGTAGAGCGCGTGGAGGCTCTCGTCATGGTGCATTGCGCGAACGCCAACGTCCCACAGTCTCATGACCAGGGCGATCACGATCAGAGAGCCGAAACCCGCAAACTCCCACCATCTGACGGTTGGATCAAAACCACCGACTCGGAGACGATCAAGCACGGTCTCCATGCGGCTTGATGGCTCTGGTTGATTGGCTTCTATTGTCGCTTGTTTTGTGGCCATATGCTGTTTGGTCTCGTTGAAAACCGGACCGCTCTACTGGCGCACCCGATATATCTCCACGTTGTCTTGGCTGAATACTGAATCCATGAAATCCGGGAATTTGGCGAGCCCGTCTTCTCCGTGTTTTGACCTTTCGCGAGGGCCAACGTACACATAATCTACGTCATATTTTGCTAGCAGGTTTCTAGCTTCCAGCGGATCCGTTGTCTCGTAGATGCGCGCGACGTCCTGCTCTCTGCCGCCAAATGAATCATCCGAGCCGCGCCATTGAATCTGGTGGCCCGGCCAGTTGAAAATCGTGGGCACTCCCGTGCTTCGGGAGATCAGGCCCGAATCGAACCACTCGCCCACAGCCTCCAGAATCGCGCCGTCCCGGTCAATCTCAGCGCGGACGAACTGGATGGCATCGTATTCTGCACCGCTGCTTCGCTTCAAAAAATTCAATCCGTTGAGCGTTGCGTCGGTGAACGTTCCGGCTTTGCTGGTCGAGGCGGCGGCCGGATAGTAGAGAGCGCCGATTATCAGCGCGATAGCGCCCACGGCCCAGAGGGTCGAGAGCGAACGTCTCCAACCTGTCAGAGAGTCCCTGCCTGATCGCCAGTAGTATATTGCGAATCCCGAAGCAGCCGCAAGCAGTAGCCACGCCTGATAGTAAAGCTTGAAAATTGTGTTCATCCGCTCGCTGGGAGGGCCGAAGAAGTCGTCCACGAAAAGCAGTTCAGGTCCCATAATTAACAGAAGACCCAGAGTCGCCAACAACAGCGCGAACGCCTTGCCGCTGGACTCTCGCTGTTTCGCGACGGTGATCGCTGAGTACACGCCCATGACGATCAGCAGGGCCATCGGCAATATGTGGATGAGCCGCCCCACAGGCCCGTCAGCTATCTCAACAGACTGGAGCCGCACCACCATCCAGGCGGCAAAGGGCAGGAACCCGATTATCAGCGAGTACAGTGTCATTCGTCGCCAGTCAGGGCCGACCACTGTCTGCCAGAACGATGCCACAATGAAGGGGCCAACCAGAGCCATAGGCGCCCCCCAAACGATAAACATATGGGGGTAGCGCGTGGTCGTCTCCACGGCTCCGATGCCCTCCACCGAGCTGGCAAAGGACACGTAATAGGGCATAAAGAGGATGAATGCCAGCGCAATCACTATCATGGGAAACTGGGCCATCGCGCCCAGAATTGGCATGATCCGGCCCTGATAGACTGGGTAAGCTTTGAGGGCCACGACTCCTAGCAGCAAAATCGCATAGGTCGGGAGGTCCCACATATTCGTGAAGGCCAGCCCGCCCAGGGACAGCGCCATCGCTCCGGCCATAATGTAAGTGCGAAGTTCCAGACGACTGAAGTTCGGCAACGGGGAGCGATAGAAATTCCACGCGAACCCCAAAAACAGGAGCGCGAACGGAATCGCTGAGACATGCGGGTGCAGATCGCCCAAAATGAAGCTGAACGAGGGAAATTCGTGGATCGTGTAGTCGATTCCCACTCCGGCCTGGAATGTGTTGATTACCCTGGTGGCGCGGAACCACCACCAGAACTCATCGGGAGTCCAGGAATCCGTAGGCGTCTCAGCCGGGCCGCTCAGGCCGTCAATACTTATCCAGTCGTATAAGCCCTGACTGCCAATTGCGTTGGCGCGCATGAACTCCAACACGCCTTCCAGGTTGCCAATAATGCCCAACACGACGCCTGCAGCCACGCCAGTGAAGACCGCGAACTTCCACCTTGCGCCCTCGCTCCGCGCCATCGCGAACACCAACCCAAACAGGCCCATTGCTCCCAGCGCGGGAATCAACGCCAGCGACAGGTTATACGAATAGTTAGAAGGCACGCCCGAAATCTCGCTGACCGCGCCGAGCATCCAGTAGCCGAAGTAGTAGTAGCTGATCGTCTCGCCCCTCAACCACGGGTCTTCAGGCTGGCCTGATGTGGCCTCGATGGAGGCGTTGAAGAAGGCAAAGTCCATCGGCTGTTCGGTATGGTCGATGGCCGGGTCGTAAGATCGGAACATCGCCCACCCGAGGAACATGACCAGGAAGATGATCTCAGCGGCGATCAGCGTTCTGCGCTCGGCCATCACGAATTTTTTGAGTTCAACTCGATGCGTCCACGCCACCCATGCGGACACAGAAGCGACCAGAAGCACGATGACGATGAGAGAAACACGAATAGCAGGCACAATGTTCAGCGCGCCCAGAATCCACGCGATGTAGCCCACGAGGAGGATTCCCAGCGGTTTGGTAACGCTGAATCCCCGATCCGGCAGTCGTCTCAGCAGATAAAAGGCCAACGGGAACACCGCCAGCCCCAGAGCTTCGACCGTTATCAGCCACCACAGTACGTTGAGCATCGCCCCATTATATACGGAACGCCAGTGATTTCAGGACGCAATTCTGGGTCTTCGCCCGCGGGCCAGCCTAACGCGGGGACTTGTCCGCCCCTCTGCCCCGTGCTAACCTCTTACAACCCTTAAATAGGCACGCATATATTGGCGCTCAAATGCCGGAGGCTAAGAGATGGACCTGGGTTTGACCGAAGCTCAACAAATGCTCAAGAACAGCGCGCGGGCGTTCCTTGAGACCGAGTGCCCCGAGACCTACGTTCGGGCGATGGAGGAGGACGAGCGTGGTTTCACGCCCGAGTTGTGGCAGCAGATTGCTGAACAAGGATGGTTGGGACTGACCTTCCCAGAGCAATACGGCGGCGTTGGATTGGATTTCGTCGATCTATCCATTCTGTTGGAAGAGATGGGCAGAGCGCTGCTTCCTGGGCCGTACTTCTCGACAGTTGTGATGGCCGGGTTGTGCCTTCAGGAGGCTGGTTCCGACGAGCAGAAGCAAGAATTCCTGCTTCGAATTGCCGAGGGTGGAATCATCATGACGCTTGCGCTCACTGAACCCAGCGCCAGATGGGACGCTCAGGGAGTCCAAACGGTCGCCAGAGCCACCGACGCTGGATTTACCATCAACGGGACAAAACTCTTCGTTCCGAACGCCCACGTTTCCGATTACATCATCGTCGTCGCTCGTACTGGCGAAGGAGATCGGGACATCAGCCTTTTCATCGTGGGCCGCGACACTCCCGGAATCCAACAGACGTTACTAAAAACGATCGCGTCTGACCGACAGTCCGAGTTGGTGTTCAATAATGTCAGCGTGCCCTCGTCGGCCCTGCTGGGAGAATTGAATCAGGGGTGGGCCGCCATCGAGAAGGTGCTAGCTTGGGGCGCAGTGGGCAAGTGCGCCGAGATGGTGGGAGGTGGACAACAGGTGTTGGACATGACGGTTGAATACGCCAAACAAAGAGTGCAGTTCGGACGGCCAATCGGGAGTTTCCAGGCGATCCAACACCACTGCGCCAATATGGCAACCGATGTCGAAGGCTCCAGGTACATCACATACCAGGCGGCGTGGCGGTTGTCAGAGAACCTGCCCGCTGAGAACGAGGTTGCGATGGCTAAAGCATGGGTCAGCGACGCCTACCGCAGGGTTTGCGCTTTGGGACACCAGTGCCACGGCGCTATCGGATTCACCAAAGAGCACAGCATGCAGTTATACTCTCGCAGGGCCAAAGCCGCAGAGCTTATGTTCGGCGACAGCGATTTGCACCTTGAAACTGTTGCCAAGTCCATCGGTTTGTGAATCTTACGCCCTCGGATTGTGAAACCCTAATGCTCTCCTGAGGAGCGACCCCTGCAAAAGTACGACCGGAATGACGCCGCATACTACGATTTTTGTCCAGAGGCATGCCCGGCGATGTTGAGTTCTACCTGGAGGAAATCCGGCGAGCCGGTTCTCCCGTACTTGAACTAGGTTGCGGGACGGGTAGATTGCTAGAGTTTATTGCCAGAGAAGGGTTCAATGTCGTGGGGCTGGATAGAGCGCCCTCGATGTTGAAGATTGCCAGAGCTGAGGTTGCCTTGTTGCCGCCCGACGTCAGCGCGCTTGTCGAGATCGTCGATGGCGATATGCGCGCCATCGCTCTGAACCGACAGTTTAAGCTGGCGATAATTCCTTATCGAGCGTTCCTGCACCTGCTGACTGTCCAGGATCACAGGGCCGCTCTAGCCAGCATTCACGAACACCTGGAGGACGGTGGCAGGCTAGCGTTCAACATCTTTGACCCAGACCTGGAAATGATCGTGGAGCGTTCATCGGACATCGGGGATGCTCTCACGCGGCTGACGGAGTTTGAGACACCCGAGACTGGACGTAAAATTGTCGTATAGGACAGTCGACGATACGACCTTGAACGCCAGATTGTAACCGAATACCGGATATTTGAGGCGTTAAATCCAGATGGCGTAGTGGTGAAAAAGACCTACACGCCTCTAGTTTTGCGGTGGGTCTAGCGCTATGAGATGGAGCATTTGCTGGAACTCTGCGGATTTGAGGTCGACGCGCTTTACGGCAATTTCATGCGAGGCTCCTATACGCTTGGAGCCGAACAGGTCTGGGTGGCTCGCAAACTGGGCTGAATTAGGGAAATTTCGCGTACCATTGGGTCTTAACCGTCTGGACAGAACACTATCCAGGCTGTATTTGGGACGACTCCTGAGTTCTCTACATTCTTGGAGCGGTGGAAGGGTAGTGTCTGGCATGGGGTCTGAATGCGTCCACTGACGACCTTTAAGCTCGTACTTAAGCGCATCACCGACGACTGGAAACTCCTCTTGAGCATCTTCGTCGGTATAACGGTTGCCGCCAGCCTGTTGGCCGGCGCGCCAGTGTACATCCGCACCCTGGAGCGTCAGGGCATCAACACCGCTATTGAGCGGGCGGACCAATCCTACCTCAATATCTTCACCTACGCGCCGTATATCACTCTGAGCAAGGACGAACTAAATTCGACCGAAGCCGCCATTGGTGGCTCCATTGATGACCAAATTTCCGATATTTACCGGGGCCGCGAACGGTATCTGAAAACTCCGACCTACCTGGTTGGCACGCCGCAAAACCCTCTGACTCCGGAGCAGGGCACACGTGTTTCACGAGGATACATGCAAAACATGTCGAACCTTAATGATCACGTCACCTGGCTCAGCGGACGAATGGCGTCTGATGAAGTTGTTCAAACGCTTAGCGGACCGCGCCTTGAGGCGGTCATTGGCGACGTCACTGCCAATGTGTTCGATATCTGGACCGGCGATGTCGTAACTTTCGCTCCTTCGTTGAATGACCCGATTCGTGTCACGATGGAGATCGTAGGCGTCCTGGAACCCGCCGACCCTGGAGAAGAGTTTTGGCAGCAGAACGCCAATCTCTTCCTCCAGCCCCAGCCCCTTCAGGAACTACCTGACGTGGGACTCGAAATCGACCCCGATGAGCCTCCCCTGGCACTGTTCATCTCTCACGAAGCGTTGGTTGAAGGGGTGGGCAAAGCTTATCCAGGCAGCTTCGTTAGCTCCACATGGTACATTTCCGTCGACAAAAAGGGGCTCACGCTCTGGTCCAAAGAGTTCACCCGAGAGCGATTGGCCAGGTTGGAGGCCGACGTAACCAGCGCCATGCGAGGCGCCGCAGTTCTGACCGGCATAGATAAATTGCTCAACGACTTTGAGAGGCGCAGTTTCTTCTCCGGCGTTCCGTTGCTTCTATTGCTGGTCGTGATGGTCATGACCGTTTTGTACTACGTCTCGATGATGGTGTCCTACCTAGTGCAGAGTCGTGAGGACGATGTGGCGCTGCTCAGAAGCCGTGGCGTAACCAACTGGCAACTGGGCCGCCTTTACGCTCTGGAGGGGTTGGCTTTGGTCGTCACGGCTTCAGTGATCGCGCCGTTCCTGGCTTTGGGAGCGGTCGCATATGCAGGGAAGCTGGGGTACTTTCGCGACATCACTTTTGGGGAAACGCTTCCAGTGGCTTTTCACTGGATGCCCTTCGCTGTGGCCGCAGGGACCGGACTGTTGGGTCTGGCGATGTTCGTTCTGCCTGCTGTGATCGGCGCAAGGTCTGGGCTTGTGGCTCATAAGATGCGATCTTCACGTCCCCCTTCGGTCCCGTTCTTCCAGAAATTCTATCTGGATGTCGGTCTGTTGGTGGTAGGAGGACTGATATTTTGGGAGCTTCAGTCAAGGGGCCAGTTGATATCCGGAGGCCTGTTCTCTGACGTTCAGGTGAACGAGGCTCTGCTATTTGCCCCCGTGTTGTTGCTCACGGTGGTCGCTCTGTTGTTCACCCGGTTCTTCCCGCTACTGGTGAGGTTTATCAGCGGCGACTCCTCTGCGTTGATTCATCTAATGGCCGTTGCTTCTTTCGTGACGCTGACGCTGTTCATCATGATCCGAGAGTTAAGGGTCGACACCAGCGTGGAATGGATTTGGGAAGTGGCGCTGATAGGCGGCGTCGCGGCTTTATACTACGGGACCAACCGGACGGAGAGCGTCTGGAATCGAACTGCCGGACTGGTGACACAGGGCGGCCTGATTGCGCTATTGATCTACGCTGATATGCCAGCCAGAGACGACATTTTGTTCTTGCCTACTCTTGCCTTTGCCCTGATCGTTCCGTTTCAGGTTCTTTTCATTATCCTACGCAGGTTGAATCGCTTTTATCCGGTTTGGGCTTCGATGGCGATCTGGCACATGGCGCGGAATCCCTTGCAATATAGCTGGCTCGTGTTGCTGTTGGTCATGGTGACAGGGCTTGGAATATTGGCCACGACAGTTGGAGGGACGCTGGACCGAAGTTACGAGGAACGGATACTGTATGAAGTAGGCTCAGACCTGCGAATGACCGGCGTTCCGACTTTCTTTGCGATAGGGAATGATGAGATCAAAGAACGGTTTCTGACAATTCCTGGTGTGACCTCCGTATCACTGGGCCTGCGCGGCGGCGGAATCGTTGGGACCACCTATTCGGGAAATAACTTCAGCGTTTTGGCAATTGAGGCCGAGGAGTTTCCGTACATCGCCTGGTATCGCGATGACTTCTCGGAACGGTCGCTCACTGGCGTTATGCGCGCCCTACAATCAGGCGTCCACGCCGAGCCAATAGACATTCCCGAAGGCGCGCAGAAATTGAAGGTTTGGGCAGACGCCGAGGATTACTACCCGAACATGTTCATGTGGATGGTTGTCCAAGACCGGCGAGGCGTCTTGGACACCTTAACGCTTGGACCTATGCCTGAGCCCGGATGGACCTTGATGGAGACTACCATACCCCAGCATCTTGAATGGCCTCTCAGTCTTGTGTCGGTTCAGATTTACGAACCGGTTTTCGGCCCTTCCGGCACGGTGGGAGAGATGTACCTCGATGATATACACGTCGAGTTTGGCAACGGCCGTGAACCTCAGATTCTCGACGACTTCGAAGGGAGCAGTAAGTGGACTACTCTGGCGACTTCCTTGATCTCTTCAGATGTCGTCGGTGTCACCGACGATGCTCACGTCACGGGTCGACGAGCAGGAGTGTTCAAGTTCGGCAAGGACACTGATCAGGGCATTCGAGGGTTCTATCGCAGTCCCAGTGGCGGTCCGGTTCCGGTTGTCAGTAGCGCCTCCTTCTCCAAAACCACCGGGGCTGGCGTCGGAGACGCGATTATCGTGAATCTTATGGGCAGGCTTGTGCCCATACGAATCATGGACACAGTCGATTACTTCCCCACGATGGACCCGTCGCGCAACGGATTTTTGCTGATGGACCTGGACAATGCGCTCAGGCATCTGAACATACTCAGCCCGATCACGACAGTGCGGCCCAACGAAATCTTCATATCAGAGGTTCCAGGCGCCGAGGAGGAAGTCCACAAGATCGCGTTGTCGCTTGCGCCGTCCCGTAATCAGGTTCACGACCGGGCTAGCCTGGTGGAATCTGTGCGTCTCGACCCTCTGATTACAGCAGGTTGGAAGGCAATGGCGCTGTTGGCTATCGGGGTTATCCTGTTCGCCGCCACGCTGGGTTACGTGACTTACCTGATTTCATTCTCAGCTCAGAGCCGCAGTGAAATGGGATTCTTGCAGGCTCTGGGTCTATCCAAACGCCAGATGGGTTGGCTGTTGAGCGCAGAGCATCTGGTCATTGCGGCCCTGGGACTGTTGATTGGGACAGCGGCAGGATTCGCCATGAGCAACATAATGGTGGCCTCAGTGGCGGTCACCGAACAGGGAACGCCTGTGCTGCCGCCTTTCGTGCTGACCACCGACTGGTCTATTATGGGGCCAGTTTACGCTGCGTTGGTCTTGATATTCACCGGATCTCTGTACTGGCTGGTTCGGACGTCATCCAACGTTGATCTGTACGAAATTTCCAGAATCGAGGGGGAGTGACGAGATAGCCGTCAGCTGAGAGCGATTATGCTTGGAATAATCCCCAAATTAACCAGAGCCTGGCCATTGGTGGCAAGGCGCAGTTTGACCAACTGGAGGCTATTGTCCACCGTTGTCATAGGCGTGTTGTTGGCTTCCGCGATCATGGCAGGGACGGTCATATACTTCAATGCTCTTAGGGAGTTGGCGCTGGAAAACTCCCTGAACCAGCTCACTACCAACGATACGAACATCGTGATGAAGTCGGACCGTGGCCCGACCACCCGTGAGGAAGCCGCCAAAGTAGTCGGAGTGATGGGCGCAGAGGTGAATCGCAGGGTCCAGTGGTTTCTGCGGGACCAGGTCACAGGCGTCAAAACCGCAACGTTCTTCCTGACAGAGCCAGGCAACGAGTCGGTCGCAGGAACTGACAACTCGCGGGGTTACGTTGGATATCTTCCCGATCTGCACGACCACATAACCATCCTGCCAGGAGGCCGCAAACCGGGCGACGCGGCATTGAACGCTCCCGGTGAGGTTGTGGCTCTAGAAGCTCTGGCGCCCGCGGATGCCGCTGCCCGGCACAACGTGGGCGTGGGCGACGCCCTGTCCATCGTTCCATATTGGTCAGATTTTGCCACCCACGCAACCGTCGTGATTACCGGACTGTACCAGCGCAACGATCCAGATCACGAGTTCTGGCACCTCAACGACAGGATATTCCAGGGGTCCACGACCGGCAACTTCCGAACTGTGCCATTTATGGTGACTGAGGAGGCCTACTTCGGGGTTCTGGGCGCCACATTCAGACAGATGGACAGCACTTACGGCAGACTGCTGTACGTCGACCGGTCTAAGCTCAACTCCAATAATTCCACGCTTGCCAGATTCAGCATTGACCTCGCGGAGGACCGGCTGGCGGCGAATTTGTTCGGCTACCGCCAGCTATCATCGCTGAGCGATGCGTTGGAAGATTACGACACTCGGCTGTTTTTTTCCAAGATACCGATGTTCGTGATAATGATCCTGATATCTGTGGTCATTCTCTACTACGTCATAACGCTTTCGTCGTTGGTTGTGGAACAGCAGAAAGGGGAGATCGTTCTTCTCAGGAGCCGTGGCGCAAGCTCCGTCCAGGTATTGGCAGTTTTCGCGATGGAGGGCTTGACCATTGCGCTGATGGCGGTCATCATCGCGCCGTTCCTTGCGGCGGCTGTTATTAGCTTCCTGGGCTACACTCCGGCATTCTCTGACCTCAGCGGGACGAGCAGGCTGTCCGTGAGCCTGACATCTGGAGCGTTTCTGATGAGCGGAGTTGGCGGCATCTTGAGTTTCGCCGCGTTGATGGTTCCGGCTATTCAGGCGTCGAGGCTGGGCGTGACAACTCACAGGCAGGAATCAGCGCGGCCGACCAGCCAACCATTCTATCAGCGGTACTATCTGGACATTCTCCTTTTGGTCATAGGGATACTGCTCTTCAGGCAGCTATCATCTCAGGGTTCTGTCGTGGCTGTCGGCGTGTTTGGCAATGTGGCTGTGGACCAACTGCTGTTGGCTGTCCCTGCCGTCATTCTCGTGGCGTCGGCCCTAGTGCTGCTGAGGCTCTTCCCTCTGGTCATGCGGGCCGCCAGTTGGTTGTTATCCAACTTCCTGCCGGCGGGTCTGGTGATAGGACTGTGGCAGATGTCCAGGAATCCTACCCACTACGCTCGACTGTCCTTGCTGCTGATACTTATGGCCGGTCTGGGAATTTTCGCCGCCAGTTTCGGCGGCACATTGAAACTCAGTTTCACCGAGCGAGCGCTGTACTCCACAGGTTCTGATCTGCGCCTCGAGGGCGTCCTGATTAACACCACCGGAGAATCCAAGCCCATCGCCGGCAGCTACGAAGCGCTTCCGACGGTGGATCAAGTCAGTATCAACTTCCGAGGATTTGGCTCTGACCTTTCCAAGTTGTTGGGAAATTCGTACACAATGTTCGCGATCGACGGCGACAAGATGATGGACGTCGGTTGGTTCCGGGACGATTTCTCAACAAAGCCAATGGCTACTATGGTGACCTCTCTCTCGAATCTGACGCCTCCTGTTGGCTTGGACTTGCCGGAGGATGCTGCCGCGATAGGCGTAAACGTCAAGGCAGACAGGCCTCATTTGGGCGTCGTCGTCGCTGCGCGCATCAAAGACACAAATCAGCGGTACTTCACCTACGGTCTCGGAAATCTGACCTCCAACAGTTGGCTTGAATTAGAGAGCGGATTCGAGCGTATAAGCAGATTCAGGAACCAGATTGCTCTCCAACCCGCCAAGCCTCTGACTCTGGTGTCTCTCACGATTTACGAGACAAACGGACGCAACCGCCTTCGGGCAGGCTCCGTGTCAGTTGATGATATATATGTGCGAATGAATAACGGCGATGTGCAGGTGTTGGAGGATTTCGACACTCTGGATGACTGGAGCATACTCAAGGCGGTTCCCGAATCCACTTCGGACGTAATGCAGCCCGCTACTCTCGACGACAAAACCGCGGCCAACTTTATCTGGGTCGAGGGCAGTCCTCTGGTTAGCCGTGGCTTGTTCCGGGGCCCGCCGATGGCTGCCTTGCCTGTGTTGGCCAGCAAGTCATTCTTGAAGAACAACGAGCATCGGCTGGGCGACACCTTCGAGGTTTCAGTGCAAGGTCACAGACTGGCAGTCACTTTGGTGGACGAGGTGGATTACTTTCCGACACTGGACACCTTCAACAAGACTTTCCTAATTAGCAATTTTGAAGCTGTGTCCAGCTACGCCAATCTGGAGGCCAACAACGGTGAATTGAGGCCCAACGAAATTTGGATTTCCACGGACCCAACCACAAATGGCGTCGAGCGGGCAGAATTGGTCGGCATGCTGGCCGAAAATTTGCCCTACATGACGCGGGTCATCCACGACAGGGTCGAGGTGATGGCGTTGTCAAAGGTTGACCCGCTGGTGGAGGCTGGATGGAACGCCTTGCTGTTCGTGGCATTTGCAGCGGTCTTTATTCTGAGTGGGTTGGGTTTCCTGGTGCATGCCTACGTGTCTTTCAAAGGTCGAGAGGTGCAGTTCGCGTTGATGCGAACCATCGGGTTCACAATGAAACAGCTAATCACACTAGTGTTTCTGGAGCAGGCGCTGGTCATCGGAGTCGGATTGGCTCTGGGCACTTGGATGGGGCAACGGCTCGGCGCGACAATGATGCCATTCCTCAGCCACGACGATCAGGGCGTCCAAATCCTGCCGCCGTTTGTAATCGAGATCAATTGGGGGACGCTGGCCATAACATACGCGGCGATGGCCGTGCTGTTCGCCTTAATCATATTCGGTGTGATATTGTTTGTTCGCAGAATTTCACTGCAACGCATCCTTCGCCTCGGAGAGATGTGATTCGCGTTTTGGATATCGACCGCCCGAATCAAACCCAGATGTCTGACCACATGCCTGCAAAACTGAGGTAACAATGACATACATGGACAACAGCCCTTACGTGATGTGTGAGGATCTGTTCAAGATATACAAGATCGCCGACCTGGAGGTCGTCGCCCTGCGAGGGCTGGACCTGGCCGTTCAAAACGGCGAGGTCGTCGCAATCGTTGGAGCCAGCGGCAGCGGCAAGAGCACGCTATTGAATATCTTGGCTGGATATGACGCTCCATCGGCAGGCCGCGTCAGCGTTGGAGGCAAAGATCTGCTTCAGATGAGTTCCAGAGAGGTCGAGGAGTATCGACGCATCGACGTCGGATTCATCTGGCAGCAGACCAGCCGAAATATGTTCCCATACCTGACAGCGATGGAGAACGTGACGCTTCCCATGATGCTGACCAACACCCCAGGCAAAGAGCGATCCGAGCGCGCCCGTGACCTGTTGGAACTGGTCGGGCTTGGGCATCGACTTGACCACACGCCTGAAAAACTGTCCGGAGGCGAGCAGCAGCGCGTTGCCATTGCGGTGGCGCTGGCGAACAAGCCGCCCTTGCTTTTGGCCGATGAACCCACTGGGGAACTGGATGATGCAACCGCCGCCGAGATTCTGGACCTGTTTGGCTCGGTCAACCAGGACATGGGGACCACTATCCTCATCGTCACTCATGACCCGGACATCGCCTACAAGGTTGGCCGGGTGGTGATGATTCGGGACGGCAAGATGTCCACGGAGATTCGCCGCAAAGTGACCTTCGAGCGTATTCAGAGCGAAGCCGACACCGATGCGACATTGGAGGAGTTCGTCCTGGTGGATGCCAGTGGCAGAATCCAGATTCCTCAGGATTACCTAGATCAGATCAAAATTGGAGAACGGGCTAGAGTCCAGATCGAGAACGGGACCGTCACATTGCGACCAGAGGAGTAAACTATTGAGCAGAGTCCTACCACTGATTTCCACCATTGACCTCTGGCGCACCTACCAGTTAGGATCCGAGGAAATTAACGCGCTTCGAGGCGTCAATATGACCGTGATGCCCGGCCAGTTCATCGCTGTTGTCGGCAGGTCAGGCTCGGGTAAAACCACGCTGTTGAACATCTTGGCGGGACTGGACAAACCTACTTCCGGTCAGGTGCTGTTCGAGAACCGCGACATCGCCGCAATGAACGAACACGACCTGACCGAGATTCGGCGGCACAAGATAGGATTCGTGTTCCAGAGCTTCGGACTGCTGCCTCTGTTGTCTGCTTTCGAGAACGTGGAGCTTCCTTTGCGGATAGCCGGCGTCCGGACGCGGGAGCGAGAGGAACGCACCAGGGACGCGCTGGAGATTGTCGGACTGTGGGGTCGTGCGAAGCATCGGCCCTACGAGCTTTCAGGCGGAGAGCAGCAGAGGGTTGCCATCGCCAGGGCGGTAGTCAACAATCCCCCCCTCATTCTTGCTGACGAGCCAACCGGCGAGTTGGACTCGACCAATGCAAGAGCAATCTTCGGGCTATTCAAAGAGATGGTGCTAAAACAGGGCATCAGCGTCCTGTCGGCGACCCATGATTCGACTCTGCTGGCAATGGCGGACGAAGTAAAAGAAATCCGCGACGGCCACCTAAACGACGCCACCGATTTGGGCCAACGCTACCGGGATTAGTCAATCAGCCTGCGACCAACTTTACCCGCGCATTCACAGGCTGTCTTCGATGCGAAATAAAGCATAGTGAAAATTGTTGCGCGTGATTCTTGCAGTTACGCGCGGCGATCGGCCTCCGTCTTGGTCATTAGCTGCTGCGAATGTGTATCATGATCGTCAGAGCGAAATACCAGGT
>DCAW01000120.1:0-12089 GCA_002313895.1 Dehalococcoidia bacterium UBA1123 | reverse complement strand
GGGCCTCCGCTGGTATTGCTCCACGGCGGCACCGATCGGTGGGCTGCATTCGAGTCGGTTATTCCCGCGTTGAGTGAGGAATGGCACATTTATGCGCTGGATTTCCGGGGTCACGGTAAATCGGGCAGGGTTCCGGGAGCATACCGAATTCCACAATATGCGTCCGACATCGTTTCCTTTCTCAGAAACCACGTCGGCGAGCCTGCAACTCTGTTGGGGCACTCCATGGGCGCTGATTCGTCTCTGTGGATAGCCGCAGAGGCTCCCGATACGGTTCGGGCGGCAGTGCTGGAAGAACCCCTGTATTCGCACAATGGCACTCGGATAAAAGAGTTCGCGGTGTACCCAAGCCTACTAGCGTTTCAGGCCGCGATTTCGACTCAAGGTTCAGCGCGGGACATAACGAGCGAACTGACACGCCTCAGGCCCAACTGGCCGGAGTCGCTGATCAGGGAGAAGGCCGAATGCCTGTCGATTCTCGATCCTGACGTTCTTTCGCTAATTGTCGAGGGACATCACACGGACGGCTACGATACCGAAGACTTGCTGCCTCGAATATCGGCTCCCGTTTTGATGATACAAGGCGACCCTGAAAGAGGCGGCCTGCTAAACGACTCTGAAGCCCAGCGAATGCAGTCTCTACTGAGAGACTGCACCTTCGTGAAAATGCCTGGGTCAGGTCACGAGCCCCACAATCGCCAGACAGACAAATTTCTTGAGATTTTCAAAAGGTTTTTCGACGGTTCGTAATTTCGGCCTTCTCGTCGTCGCGCACGCTCAGGCGCCTGCGTTGAAATTTAAGATATGTGATGTGGCGCAGAATCCATATGTTCTTGATCAACTCATCTCCATGCATATCTGATACCCTAAGCGGCAACTAAATCACGGAGGCGACAGAGCAATGAGAACCAACCTGATTCGACAGAAACTGGAAGCCGGAGAACCCACCCTCAGTACTCATATCCACAGCGTATGGCCCTCTGAGGTAGAAGCCCTCGGCCACACCGGAATGTACGACTATGTTGAGTTCGTGGCCGAGTACGGCCCTTCAGATCTGCACGACCTGGACAACTTGTGTCGGGCCGCCGAGCTTCACAATATGGGCAGCATGATCAAAATCGACCAGAGCCTCATGCCATTCCTGGCACAGCGAGGCATCGGGGCCGGTTTTGAAAGCGTGCTGTTCACCGATGTTCGAAGCATGGACGAGGTGCTTGAGTGCATCCAGGCCGCGCGACCTGATCACCCCGATCACGGCGGACTCTACGGCGTCGCTACCCGCCGCAACTCTTTCATGGGCTACGGCGGGTCGCCGGAGTACGTCGAGTCTGTGGCAGGCACGGTGCTGGCTTTCATGATCGAGAAGAAGGGCGCAGTCGATAATCTTGAAGAAATCTTGGAGCATCCGGCAGTCGAGATGGTGCAGTGGGGCGGAGCCGATTTCTCAGTGAACATTGGCCGTCCACGCGAGATGACGCATCCTGAGGTGGTCGCGGCACAAGAGAAGACTTTCAAGACTTCCATCAAGATGGGCGTGCCTGCGAGGGCAGAAATTGGATCGGCTGACGAAACTAAAAAATATCTGGACTGGGGCGTTAGGCACTTCTCGGTAGGCACAGATATTTCCATTCTCTACTCATTCTGGCGCACAGAGGGCGAGAAGATACTCAGAGCTTTGGAAGGCGAATAGCCGTCACGGTTCGAGTAACAGCGCAATGAATCAAACGGCAGACGTAATTGTCGTCGGAGCCGGCGTGGTCGGATGCTCTGTCGCCTACTATCTCGCCTCCAGCGGCGCGAAAGTCGCGTTGGTGGAGCGTGAGGCCATAGGCAGCGGAGCGTCCGCCCACGCCACAGGCTCCCTCAGCATCCTGGGCGCGGAGTTCTCGCCCGGCGCGTCCTTCGAGCTTGCGCTTGCAGGGTACCGTCAGTTCATCGACCTGGTTCCTAGTTTGGAGTCAGAGACCGGCGCAAATCTGCTCTACCAACGTCGCGCATCTCTGAGACTCGCGCTTGACGAGGACGAAGTAGTCCTCATCAAAGCGATGATGGAGTGGCAGCAGCAGTCGGCGCGTATCAGATGGATCGACGGCGATGAGGTTAGACGCATCGAACCGCGTTTGTCGCCTGACATTCGAGGGGCGGCAAATGAAGATGAATCCGCGCAATTGGATAGCTACCGCCTCAACCTCGCCCTGGCGCAGGGCGCGGAACGTCACGGCGCAGAGATAGCCCTTCGGGAGGTTGTGGGCCTGTTGACTCACAACAACCGAGTCAATGGAGTGCAAACAACCGGAGGCGACATATCTGCTGACATGGTCGTCGTGGCGACCGGAGAATGGAGTTCGGTGTTCGGAGATTGGCTGGGTTTTCCGGTGCCAGTGCGGCCTCTGAAGGGCGAGAGGTTGATGCTTCGATACGACGGGCCGCCGTTGCCTGTCCTGATAAGCTCTCCGATGAGGGGACACATGATCAGCCGTCTGGACGGCCTGTTGAGCGTAGGAAGCACCGGAGGGCGAGATTACGACCAAACGGCCATGTTCGCGACCAGAGAGTCCCACGTCCGCCCTACCGAGGCAGCGAAGCTGGAACTGCTTCAGAGAGCCATCGATGTGTTTCCGGCTTTGCAGGATGCGGAACTGGTGCAGCAACTTGCAGGCTCCCGTCCACTGAGTCCTGATAGATTGCCGATACTCGGGCCGGTCCCTGGCTGGGATGGGATAATGTTGGCGACGGGCCACACGACTAAAGGCATCCATCTGGGGCCGATAACCGGACGCATCATATCCAATTGGATCCTCCAGGGACAGCCTGACGTCGATTTCGATATGAACCCGTTCCTGCCAGATAGATTCGCAGATATGACCCAGGCGGATTTCCAACTCAGCGGACAACGCGTGGAGGAGTGACCACGCGGTTCACGATGCCGAGCCGAAGTGAAGCATCTGGCCGAGTCCAGTGCGACTCTTATGTCACAGACGACGAGATTCGTCATCTGCGGATTCAGAATGACAAGTCCTGACACTTGATCCCTGACAACCGATCCCCAGAGGAACCCCAAATGAAAAAGATACTTGTGACCGGCGCGGCTGGGCAGATAGGCTCGGAGTTGGTCCCAGCCCTCCGAGAGCGGCACGGTGGCGAGAATGTCATCGCGGCCGGACACAGGACGGCCCTGCCTGCCGACGTTCAGGAGTCCGGCCCGTCCATCAAGCTGGATGTGACCAGCGCTGCCGAAGTAATGAAGGCCGTGGGCGAACTCGGTATCGAAACCATCTATCACATGAGCAGCATCCTGTCCGCGCTTGCTGAATCGAACCGCCAGATTGCCTACGCGGTTAACATCAACGGAACGTACAACATTCTGGAGGCGGCAGTCTCTCATAACGTCGGGCAAGTTATCATCCCAAGTTCCATCGCCGCTTTTGGCCCGGACACCCCCCAGGAGAACACGCCGAACGAGACCATTCAGCGTCCCAACACTCTTTATGGCATATCCAAGGTGTTTGGCGAGCATCTTGGCAACTACTATCATGAGAAGCTGGGACTCGACGTTCGCGGCCTGCGCCTGCCGGGAATCATAAGCTGGAAGACCGAACCGACGGCAGGCACCACAGACTACGCCGTTGCCATCTTCTATGGGGCCATTCGAGAGAAAAAGTACACCTGCTACCTGGGACCGCACACGCGCCTGCCCATGATGTATATGCCTGACTGCATCAAGTCCATAATCGATCTGGCGCAGGCTGACGGTTCGGGCCTCAAACATCACGCCGACTTCAATGTCGGAGCGGTCAGTTTCACTCCATCGGAGATTGCCGAGGCAGTGGCTGCCAGAGTCGAGGGATTCGAGATGGACTACAAGATCGACCCCATGCGACAGGCCATCGCCGACTCGTGGCCGGACTCTTTGGACGACACAGCAGCGCGAGAGGAGTGGGGTTGGACCCCCTCATACGACCTGGATTCTATGAGCGACGATATGCTAAAAAACCTGAAGATCAAGCTTAGTGACGGAGGCTGAGAAATGAGACTCGAAGGCAAAGTGGCGATTATCAGCGGCGGGGCGCGAGGGATGGGCGCGGCAGAGGCCAAATTGTTCGCTCGCGAGGGCGCAAAAGTCATCATTTGTGACGTTCTGGAAGACGAAGGCCGACAGACCGAGGCCGAAATCAACGAAGTCGGCGGCGACGCGGTGTTCGTCAAGTTGGATGTTACCAGCCAGGACGAATGGGAAAATGCTGTCAACACGGCGATCGAACGCTTCGGCAAATTGGATATTCTCGTTAATAACGCAGGCATCATCGTGCAGTCAACCATCGAGGACATGACTGTCGAGTTGTGGGACAAAGTGATGGACGTGAACGCCAAAGGCGTGTTCTTGGGCACAAAGACCGCTATACCTCACATGAAAGAGGCGGGCGGCGGCTCGATAGTCAACATATCATCCATCAGCGGCATTGTCGGTCAGGACTACGTGAACGCCGGATACAACGCCTCTAAGGGCGCGGTTCGGATATTCACGAAAGCCGCCGCTGTTCAGTACGCGAAAGAGAACATCAGGGTCAACTCCATACATCCGGGCCCAATTGCGACGCCCATGACCGCAGAAGGCAGGGCCGATCCCGAACGAGTCGCGCTGACTCTTGACCGGACGCCTTTGGGCAGGTACGGCGAACCCGAAGAGGTCGCCAACGCCGTGCTGTTCCTCGCCTCAGACGAGGCGTCCTACGTGACTGGCTCCGAGATTGTGGTTGACGGCGGCTACACCGCTCAGTAGCTGTCAGACGTCAGCAATGAGCTTTCAAACCGACAGGAAGTTATGACGCCGATCAAAGACACCACGATGCAAGAACTTATCGCCCGCTATCCGGTGATTCTCTTCGATTCGTTCGGAGTGCTGGCAAGCTCCAACGCCGTGCTGCCCGGAGCCGTGGAGCTTATCGCCAACCTGAACGCGATCGCCAAAACGTACTTCGTGCTTACGAACGACGCCTCGGCCCTGCCGGAGTCCAGGTCTGAGAATTACGCCAAGCTCGCCCTGAACATCAAACCGGAGCAGATTATCACCTCCGGGGGCCTGCTAAGTCGGTATTTCGCCGACGAGCATCTTCAGGGATTGCGGTGCGTAATTCTCGGGCCGGAGGACAGCGTCCGTTACGTACAGATTGCAGGCGGCGAAGTCGTGCCAATCGGAGCGGATTTCGACGCGGTGGTCATCGGAGACCAGTCAGGGTTCCCATTTTTGGAGACGATGGATCAGGTGATGACCGACCTGTTCCGCAAGACCGACAAAGGCGAGAACGTCCGTCTAATACTTCCCAACCCGGACCTCATCTATCCCGACGGCGACGGTTTCGGTTTCGCCAGCGCCAGCATTGCTATGCTGTTGGAGTCGGCTCTGAAGCTCCGATATCCAGAGCGAGATGACCTGCATTTCATCCGCTTAGGCAAGCCCCACGAAGCGATCTTCGCCGAAGCCTTGCGACGCTCTGGGACTCGCGATATGGTGATGATTGGAGACCAATTGGAAACCGACATAAAAGGAGCAAATGACTTCGGCCTGGACTCGGTTCTGGTGGGCACGGGAATCGCGGCGCTCGACCTGTCCTGGGCGCCTGAGTCGATGAGGCCAACCTACACGCTGCGGTCGCTGTGATCTGAAAATACCGACGGATGAGATGATGCCGCCGTTCGTTCACTTTCAGTTATAGATTGCAGTCTCGCCGCCGTCGAGGTAGATGATCTGGCCGGTCATCCAGTCGGATGCCGGGCTGGCCAGGTAGACGGCCAGCAACCCGAGGTCTCGCAGGTTGGTCAGTCTTCCCAGAGGGATGTTTGATACCGCTTCTTGGTACTTTCCTGGAACGTTCAGGCCGTCGTCTGTCATCTCGGTTACGAACCATCCAGGACCTATGGCATTTACGTTGATATTGAACTGGCCCCACTCATTGGCAAGCGTTTTTGTCAGCATCTTCATGCCGGCCTTGCTGACCTGATAGGCCGAACCGTAAGGCTCGGCGAGGATGGCGCTCGTGGAAGATATGTTGATGATCTTGCCTGAACGCCGCTCCAACATCTGAGGCGCGACGGCGCGGTTGACGTACATGCAACTGCTCAAGTTGGTGTCGATGACCCTGTGCCAAGTATCGTCGGCTAGCCTTCGAGAGGTTTGCGAATTTGCTTCGCCGTCGGGCAGAGGCACGAGTGGCCCGCCTCCGGAGATTCCGGCGTTGTTGACCAGGATGTCGATGCGGGCCAACGATTCAGTTGCCTGAGACACCATGTCGTCAACCTGCTGAGAGTCGGAGACGTCGGCCTGTATCGGGACTGCGCGACGGCCCAGCCCCCTGATCTCGTCGGCGGTCTCCTCGATGCGGTCAAGCCGTCGAGCGGCGACTGCCACATCCGCGCCTGCCTCGGCAAGCACGAGGGCGATCTCTTTCCCGATGCCGCTGGACGCTCCGGTCACCAGCGCCGTTTTGCCTTCCAGGTTGAAATCAGAGAGCATCGTGAGTTCTCCACTTTAGTCTGGGGTTGACCCGGACCGCTTAATCCGACACCTGAACGCCTGACAACCTAGCTCGGCTGTTCAAGCTCCATAGGGTTGTAGCAGGCCAGCAGGTGCCCCTCTTCGACTTCCAGGAGTTTGGGGCGAGGGCTGGTGCGGCACTCTGCTGTGGCTTTCAGGCATCTGTGCAGGAACGGGCATTGATCGGGCGGGTCCAGCATTATTGGAGGCGCGCCTGGCAGCGGCTTCAGGGATTGGTCGGGTGAGTCAATCCTAGGCAGAGCTTGGAACAGTCCCCAGGTGTAGGGGTGCATGTGTCGCCGGTACAGCGTCAAAGTGTCCGCGTATTCGACGATTGAACCGCCGTACATGACCGCCACCATCTCGGCCATCTGTGCGATGACACCCAGGTCGTGGGTGATCAGCATGATCGCGGTGCCGTTCTCCTCCCGTAGTCGTCTGAGCCGGTGGAGAATTTCGGCTTGCAGAGTGACATCCAGGTTGGATGTTGGCTCGTCAGCGATCAGAATGCGAGGCTTCAGAGCGACTCCGATTGCCAGCAGGACGCGCTGGGCCATGCCGCCGCTTAGCTGGAAAGGGTAGCGGTCCAGCATCTCGTTTGCATCGGGAATGCCCATCTGCGACAGCAGTTCGGCTGCAAATGCCCTGGCCTGACGTTTGGACATATCGGTATGCTCAAGCATCAATTCCTCGACCTGTTTGCCAACTGAAATAACCGGATTCAGGGCCGCGCCGGCGTCCTGGAAAATCAGCGAAATCTCTTTGCCCCGGATTCGTCGAAGCTGGGAGACAGGCATATTGAGAAGGTCTTGTCCATCGTAGGTGATCTTTCCTTTGACCACGTCCCCCGGAAAGGGCACTAATTGAAGAATGGAAAGCGCCGTCATTGTCTTCCCAGAGCCGCTTTCGCCCACGATCCCTAACACTCGGTTCTCGTGGAGAGACAGCGAGATGCCATTGACAGCTTTGACTATTCCCTCGTTCGTAGAGAAATAAGTGTGGATGTCTTCAATTTCAAGCAGGGCTGGCATGTTGCCCTCTCCTCAACCTGTGGGACGGTTGATGGGCAGTCTCATATGGTGACAATTGGTCCTGAGCCAGGAGTTTGGCTGAGCGCTCAGTGTTTGTGAGCGCTAGTTCGATTACTAAGTACGATGGGACTGAACCGCCCGGACTTCAATTCTTCGATCATGTCATCCAGTCCGGTGATGTCGCGTTCAAACTCAGTTGCGAAGGTTCCCAGGTCTTCCAGGCGGTGGGCATCACTGGCTCCTGTGCCAGGAAGGTCGAACCACTTCGCCATCTCAAAAGAGAAGGCGTTTTCCTCTTCGGAGCCTCTGCTGTTCAGCACTTCCACTCCGTCGATAATGTCGAAAATGGTGTTTCGAGATGCGCGCTCTAGCATCTCATAGTAGGCTGCCTGGTCTGTGTCAGCCTGCTTTCGATAGGTGCGTCGATAGGGGTGGGCGACCACCATCGCGCCGCCTTCTTGCTCAACGTGCCGCTGAACAAAGGACGCACGGTGCATCCCGAATATGTAGTTCTTGAGACCATAAACTAACAAGTGACCATCTTCGGTAGTTACTTCGCAACCTGGGATTACAAGAAAATCGTGTCGCTTGGACAGGTCGTCGACTTCGGTGTGATCCCAGAACCCGTCGTGGTCGGTTATGCAAACGCCGTCGAGGCCGATTCGCTTTGCCTCCTCTATCAACTCGTCCGCCGTGATAAAACTGTCAACCGATGTTGGAAACGTGTGTGTGTGGATGTCTATTATCAAACGTGGTTCTCCGGGCCTCATCAAATTGAGATTCGCCATAGTTTGGCGCTTTGAAAATCCAAAGTCAAGTGAAGACCATACTTGAGTTGCAACGTATCAATGTTACTGATATACTATGGGCAGTAATATTCAGTCGCTAACACAGAATGCGTCGCGACCTCAACGTATAGATCAAGGTGAATACGAGATGGTATTAAGGCCAGAAAACTTCACGGAACAGGCGCGAGAGGCCATAGGAGCTTCTCAGGAAATCTTGCGTCAACTACAGCATAGCCAGTGGGACTCTGAACACATTTTAATGGCGCTTCTGGATCAGGACAAGGGCGTTGCAATCGACATTATGACTGAGATGGGCGTCTACGTGGACGCGATCAAAACCAGACTCACCGCAATTCTTGGTAAGGCGCCTAAGGTGGCGTCCCAGACCAACCAGATATTTGTGACTCCCAGGGTCGAAGCGCTGCTGAACCGCTCGAAGGTTGAAGCAGACCGGCTCGGCGACGATTTCATCGGCACCGAGCATCTATTTATCGCCCTCACTCAGGAAGAGCAGGGCGGGGTGGCCGAGGTTCTGAAGCAGCACAACGTCGACACCGAGCGGGTCTATCAGGCCCTCCAGAAAATCAGAGGCGACCACCGTTTGGACAATCCTAGTGCCGAGAACCGGTACCGCTCGCTGGAGCGCTTCAGCATCGATCTGACCCAACTCGCCAGGGACGGGAAGCTGGACCCGGTGGTCGGGCGCGAAATGGAAGTCGCCCGCGCCATGCAGACTCTGATCCGTCGCACCAAGAACAACCCTGTCATGATCGGCGGGGCCGGCGTTGGCAAGACTGCCATTGCTGAAGGGTTGGCCCAGGCCATTGTTGGCGGAAACGTGCCCGAAGAGTTGGCGGGCCGCAGGCTGTTGGCTCTGGACATGGGATCGCTGGTTGCGGGCGCCAAGTTCCGTGGCGAGTTCGAAGAGCGTCTCAAGGCCGTGATGGACGAGATCAAACAGGCTCAGGGCGAGATAATCCTGTTCATTGACGAGATACATACCGTGGTCGGCGCGGGCGCTGCTGAAGGGGCTATCGACGCCTCCAACCTGATGAAGCCTGCCCTTTCCAGGGGCGAGCTTCAGTGCCTGGGAGCCACTACCGAGGACGAGTACCGCCGATATATTGAGAAGGACGCGGCGCTGGAGCGCAGGTTCCAGCCGATTCTGGTAGAGGAGCCGGATACTGAAATAGCCGTGGACATGCTCAAGGCTTTGCGGCCCAAGTACGAGGCCCACCACAATGTGAAAATCCTGGACGATGCCTTAGAGTCGGCGGTGCGCCTGAGTCAGCGTTACATCTCAGACCGCCTCCTGCCGGACAAGGCTGTTGACCTCATCGACGAGGCGGCAAGCAAGCTCAGGATGGACGCACAGGCGTTGCCCTCCGAGGAGATTCGAGAGCAAGAGGCCGAGTTGGACCGTCTGGAGAGTGAGGAGCGTTCTGCGTCTCAGCGGGCGGACTACGAACAGGCAGCCGAGTTACGCTCCGAGCGTCTGCGGATGCAGTTCGAATATGAACAGGCCTGCGCGGATTCGACTGGCAACGCCGGAGAAACCGAGGTCACATCCGAAAGTATAGGCAGTCTGATCGCCACCTGGACAGGCATCCCCGTCGACCGACTGCTGGAGAGCGAAGCTGAAAAGCTGCTGCACATGGAAGAACGGCTGCATGATCGCGTGATCGGTCAGGAGGCGGCAATCGTGGCCGTGTCCGACGCGGTGCGTCGCGCCAGGGCCAGCCTGAAGGACCCGAAGCGTCCCATTGGGAGCTTCATATTCCTGGGGCCGACCGGCGTTGGCAAGACCGAGCTTGCGCGGTCGTTAGCCGACTATCTGTTCGATGACGAGTCGAACATGGTGCGTATAGATATGTCCGAATACCAAGAGAAGCATACGATTTCCAGGCTCATCGGAGCGCCTCCCGGATATGTGGGATTCGAGGAAGGCGGACAGCTAACCGAGGCTGTGCGTCGTCGCCCCTTCCGCGTGGTGCTGTTCGACGAAATCGAGAAGGCTCACCCGGACGTGTTCAACGCCCTGCTCCAGATTTTGGAGGACGGACGACTGACCGACGGCCACGGCAGGACGGTGGACTTCCGCAATACCTTGATTATCATGACCTCCAACTTGGGCACCGGACTGGAGAACAAGGAGCCTGTAGGTTTCTTGAGAGACGTCGATGGCGAGGAATCGAAGCGTCTGAGGGCCAGCGTCGACGATGCGTTGAAGCGGGCATTCAGGCCCGAGTTCCTGAACCGCATCGACGAAATTATTGTCTTCGACGCGCTGTCAAAAGACCAAATTCACGAGATCGTGGATCTGATGATAGTCGAAGTCGGGGAAAGGCTTGAGGAGCATGGCGTGACAATCGAACTTACTGGGGCGGCCAAAGACTGGTTGGCCGACGAGGGTTACGACAGCCAGTACGGAGCGCGTCCTCTTCGCAGGGCAATACAGCGGCACATCGAAAATCCGTTGTCCAAGCTCATTCTGGCCCAGGAGTTCTCAGAAGGCAGTCACATAATCGCCGACGCTGGCGACGACGGCCTGATGTTTAACAAAACGGAATCTCCGTTTGAGGCGCTTTTGGTGTAAGATCTGCAACTAGGTCTCGACTGACATTGACGAGAGTTCCGATCATCCGGGACTCTCGTCTTTTCATTTCCAGTCGTTGGCTGATATTCTGATAGTCAGAAACGTAGAAGAGCTTGAAGCAGATATTCATTCATGCCGCCGAAGAGACGTTGATTCTACCGGCCATTGACGACTGGAAACCTGGGTTGGTTGTTATGAGACATGCACGAGTTAATATATGCTAGCTAACGTTGGAGAGTCCAAGTTCGTTGATATCGACGGCGTCAACACCCATTACGTGGTGGCGGGCGAGGGCAGTCCGGTTTTGCTCGTTCACGGACTGGGCGCTTCGATGGTCGTGTGGCGAGAGAACGTCGCTGCCCTGGCCCAACGGTTCAAGGTGTACGTCATAGACCTCCCTGGTCACGGCGACACGGACAAACCCGATATCGAGTACGATGCTGAGTCAACGGTCGAGTATATTCGCAAGTTCGTGGAGTTTCTGGGCGTTGGGAAGATCGCGTTGGTGGGCAACTCGTTGGGCGGCGGATTGGCCCTGATGACAGCGCTGGCGCACCCCGAGATAGTATCTAAACTGGCTCTTGTGAGCAGCGGGTCGCTGGGTCGTGAGGTGTCCATTTGGCTTCGACTGCCCAGCCTGCCAGTGATTGGCGAGATTGTGACCAACGGTTCCGTGGACAGCACCGAATTTATGCTTCAAAAGGCGTTCTTCGACAAGAGCCTTGCAACAAAAGAGCTAGTCGCGGAACTTCGACGCACCAACAGCCTGCCGGGTGGACGCAAAGCCGTTCTAAAGATCATCCGAAACTTTATTTCGTTGTTGGGCGTAAAGCGACAGTATGTCCGTGCCAGAGACATTGGCCGTCTCGAAATGCCAATCCTGATCGTCTGGGGCGCAGAAGATAAGGTGATACCTCCAAAGCACGCGTATCGAGCAGCCAGAAACAACAGTAGAGTTGATTTGCATGTGTTTTCTGCCTGTGGCCATATGGCACAGTTGGAGCGTCCTTCAGAATTCAATAGAATTGCGCTGGAGTTTTTGTCTGAGTGACGTATAATTCCATTGGGCGTCACGAGAGTTGGCGACTGTCAGGCCTAGAATAAGGCTCCCGCAGTTCGCTCAGCGGTCGGCGAGTTTTTCA
>DCAW01000128.1:3701-4302 GCA_002313895.1 Dehalococcoidia bacterium UBA1123 | reverse complement strand
CGAGTTTGCGTCTCATCTCCATTCTGGGACGAGGGTAGAACCGAGTGTCATCCGGTGCGTTTGGGAACACAGAAATTCGGTCAGGATCGACGCCGAACTGGTCGATGCATCGCTCTCGGATGTCCTCGGAGACGGAGACGATTTTCCAAAAACGCGTGAAGAGGTTCTGAACCTTATCAAATCCAAAATGTGACACATAGCGGTCGAATGATCCTTCACCCAGAGCAACTACTGCTTTTGACTCGAACGATTCGGCCAAACTCAATGCACTGTCCCCAGCAGGCATCAGAAAGTGTCCGTAGATCAAATTCGGATTGAACTCTATAGCTGGCCTGGCACTGAGTACCGCTCTTGAGAAATTGTTAACAGTCCAACGATGGGTCGAACCTATCAACGGCAACATTTTGGCCGAGAGCGGCGTATATCTCGGTCTGATTACGTCTATGTTCTCGTATTCGTACCGTTTTGGGGCAATCTCGAATGGATTGCGGTTCTGTGTCAGACTGACCCGTTTTTCTGGAGCCACGACCAACGGAGAAATGCCCTGTCGATCAAAGGCTCGCATCAGATTGTGTACTTGTATCTTGGCGTTGGGATCAAC
>DCAW01000128.1:488-3323 GCA_002313895.1 Dehalococcoidia bacterium UBA1123 | reverse complement strand
GTTCATAGCTGATCTGTTGGCTTCATCGTCTTGTCGATGAACAACCTCCACCAAACTTCGAGACACACAAGCGACCACAACCGGCTAGCGTGATTCATTCGGCCAGACATGTGCTCATCCACTGTTCTACGAATAGTGGATCGGTCAAACCATTCTGCCCGATTTGCAATTCCATCTGTGACTAGTTGCTGAACCAACGGCGCCCATTTACCTCGGAGCCAGCTTGCCAGAGGCGGACCGAACCCTGTTTTTTTGCGGTTTAACGATTCCTTCGGTAGATACCTAGTGGCAAGGGACCGGAGCATTCCTTTCTGTTTCCAGCCACGCATTCGAGAGTCTATAGGGAGGCTCGCCGCGAATTCCACGAGGTCATGGTCAAGGAATGGAGACCTGATCTCCAGGGCGACAGCGTTACTGGCGATGTCAATTTTAGTCAGGTAGTCGCCCGGCAATCTCAGATGCAGGTCCGTGTAGAGAATTTGAGTGACGTCGTCCAAATTCTGCGCGCTGGCTAGCGTCTGCTCCACTATTCTCAAAGGCGAATCACTGGCGTTCGTAGTACGTCGCTCAAGCGCGTACAAATCAGAACGAAGTTCAGAGTTCCACCACTCGGGCAGGTCGTAGAGTTCAATGGGAGATTTTTCCGCGAATTTTAACAGTGTGCCCAACCGGTGAACCGGACTGGGCGCACTCACGTCACGGATGGACCCAGATATTAACTTTTCCATATTGTTGCGTATAGACGTTGGAACCCAGCGCTTGACCTTGCTGCCGAAGTAAGCCGCGTACACATTGGCGTAACCTCCGAATGACTCGTCTCCGCCGTCGCCAGTCAGAGCCACGGTGATATCGTTCCGGGCCATTCGGGATATCTGGTGGGAAGGCAGTACGGACACGTCTGCAAAAGGCTCGCCTGCATTCCAGATCAACTGAGGTAGCGGAATAGTGTCTTCCGTACTGAGAAATAGCTCGTGGTGATCGGTCCCATATCGTTCTGATACCATTCGTGCAAGCGGACGTTCGTCGACGCCGGCACTGTCGCCGTCGAAGCCTACAGTGAAGGTGCGTAGTGGCTCATCGAGTGAGTCAGCGGCCATTGCTGATACGAGTCCTGAGTCGATGCCGGCGCTGAGAAAACTGCCAAGAGGAACATCGCTCTCAAGACGTCTTACGACCGCCGCTTTTAGCAGTTTATCGACCGTGTCAACCTGATCTTTGAAACTCATGCGACCAGATGTAGCACCGGGATTTACGTCCCAATACCTCCAACTCTTTGCCCCATGCGCGTCATATCTGAGAACATGACCAGGGGGCATTTTCTCGATGCCTGATACTATCGCGCGGTCAGGAGGAACGTATCCAAACGACAGATAATAGTCCAGCGACTCCCGGTCTAGACTGTCCGGCCCCATGTCAATGTCGTCGTAGAGTCCATGAGGTTCAGAGGCGAAGGCCAATTTCCCGTCTCGAATCTTGAAATAGAGAGGCTTCACGCCTAGACGGTCCCGGGCAAGCCACAATGTGCGCTTGTCACGGTCCCAGACTGCAATTGAGAACATGCCTTTGACCCGAGCCAACAACCCTTCCATTCCCCACTGCTCATAGCCGTGAGCCAACGTCTCGCAATCTGAACCGGACGAGAAACGGTGCCCAGAATCCATCAGTTGAGATTTCAGTGCCCGGAAATTATATATCTCGCCGTTGCACATGACCTGAACGGTGCCGTCCTCGTTGGGCATCGGCTGACGCCCAGCAGGGCTGAGGTCGATTATCGAGAGGCGCCGGTGCCCCAATCCCGCATGTTGATCGATGTATTCGCCAACGTCGTCGGGGCCTCGATGGGCGAGGGAGTCGCGCAATGCAATCACAGCATCCCTGTCGATGCCTCTCCCTGTGAGATCAATTATTCCGCTGATTCCACACATGACCTAGTCAGTTCTACCACTGTTGTTTGATCTGATTTTGTCGCTGACAATAGCAGTGTAAAAGTCAGCGTACTGTTGGGCGACGGCTCTGGAGGTGAATTCGGTCTCGATGGTCTTGCGCCCGAGGATTGCGCGTTGTCTCCATCCTTCACGGTTCCGGAGGAAATCTATCACGTGTTCGACAATGATCTTAACATCTCCAAAATCTGAGAAGGCTATGAACCGTTTTTCAGAATCCAGAACTTCTATGCCAGGATGTGTCGATCCGATGACCGGGAGTTCACATGCCAGAGCTTCAAGCACCACCCTTGGCGATCCATCGTTGACGGTCTGGTAGACGAATATATCGGCGCTTCTGTAAATTTCGCGAAGTTCTTCGCGATTGACTCGACCCTGGAATCGCACGGTGTCTTCGAGGCTCAATCGCTGGATCGACTCTTGAATCTGTTTGGCGGCTATCGAATTTGGCCTGCCTACGACATTGAGAACCGCATCCACGCCTCGGTTCCGGAGTTCTGCCATCGTGTCGAGCAGGACGAAAAAACCTTTGCTGTGGTCCACGCCGCCTACGAACAGCAAATTTAGCTGGCCGTTGGACACCTGCTGAGGGCTTGGAGTCCAGAATTCGGCATTGACGTTGTTCGTGATTACGTGGGTCTTATTTCTGGTCGAAGGAACATCTGAAGCCAGGTGGTCGATCAGTCCCGGAGCTTGCAAAACTACATGATCCGCCAGCTGGGCCATGCGACGTTCCAGCCATCGATTGGGGTACATCATCGCGGTGCTGCTCGCTGTGAGGAGGCGGAATGTGTTGTATTTGTTCCAAACGTGGCTCAGCCGCCAACCGAACAAAATGAAGAACGAAGTAACAAATCTAACCTGAGGATAATCGTTCTTCTTGCGAAACAAA
>DCAW01000128.1:0-154 GCA_002313895.1 Dehalococcoidia bacterium UBA1123 | reverse complement strand
GGTACAACATGCCCATCGTGTCGTGGATTACATCGGCATCCTGTTCGCTCAAGATATTCTGGGCGATGTGGCTAGATTTCCACATATTGAGAGGGCGCATCCTGCGCTTGAAACCGATCTCAATCATTTCGAAGTTCTGATGATTTGAGCAGTC
>DCAW01000088.1:6271-7772 GCA_002313895.1 Dehalococcoidia bacterium UBA1123 | reverse complement strand
GTCACCCCAAGGCGTACGCCAGCTCCCAAAGTCAGCCTCGAGCCTGGCCGAGGCCGCACTGAGCGCCTGTAGCAACTCCTGGGGCGTCGCACGCTCTGTGGTGCCCAGGCGACGCGCTTCCTCGCCGAAAAATATGGCGAGCGAGGTGGGGATCGACTCGACTGACCAACGAAGGTCCCAGTCTCGGAGAATGCCGACCTGCTCGGCAAGCTCCGCCCTGAGAGGATCGGACGCATCAGCTTGATCGTAGGACCTTACGAGGGCAGGGATCAGCTCCTCGAACCCGGTGAGATAGCTATCGAACGCGGCATCGATGAGCGACTGTAGCGTGAAGTCGGTCTTGCCTTCGAGGACGCGCATTGCGTGAAGGCCGCGAGCGTTCTCACCGCTGCGCTGCACGTAGATCGGAAATTCCTCACGCCTGGGGCTATCCGGCCCCGCGGCGGAGAACGGCCAATTGTTCGTGTTCTGGAGCCATCCAATCGAAGGGTTCACGGCGTTCGGTGTTTCCTCAAAGGTGTGCACGCCTTCCCAGTCAGTCGCCGGGTCACTTCCGTCAACCGGCTGCAGATAGTTGAAGCGAGTGTCGCGAACCGGAATGAAGTTGGAGTGGAGATAGGCTATGTTGCCCTCCGAGTCCGCAAAGACTGTGTTATTGGACGAATTCGTGTGGGTGCGCATCACCTCGATGTACTCGTCATAGTTTTGTGCCTTAGTCCGCATATACGACTGGATGAGCGCGTTCATTGGCTCTTCCATCAGAGCAACGCTTACCCACGCACCATCGACCTCCCGGACGATGGGCCCGTGATGCGTCCGGTAGACCGTAAACTCGCGCTCCGCCATTCCGGTGTCCGTCTTGTACGGGACGGTGACTTGCCGGACAGTCACGGGACGCTCCTCGTCCCCATAACGGTAGTAGAGCGTTCCGTCTCTTTCGACGACTGTCTCGAGGAACTCGTCAATGTTGTCGACACCGCTCGATGTGTGCATCCAACCGGCGTTCTCATTGAATCCCTGGTACACGAAAAACTGGCCCCACGTCACGGCGCCGTAGGCGTCGAGTCCCTGCTCGCTGACCATGTGGAGCTCTTCTCGGAAGAAGAATGAGGTGTGGGGATTGATGAGAAGCAAAGCATTGCCAGCCGATGTGTTAGCAGGTGCGATGGCAATGCCGTTCGACCCAGTAGGCTCCTCATCCAGATCCGGTTCGTTGAGCCCGGAGGGCACCATGGCTAGGGTCGTGGAAGAGGGCTCGAGATCGAGAGCCGCCCGCGCATTGCTCGGTTGGCCGTAGAACGCCTCGAGGCGACCAAGGTTCACGCGTTCGATATCTCCGCCGATACTCCCTTCGCTGAACGTAAGCGCCATCCACGGCTCAAAGCGTGTGAGCACTCTCGGTTCCACCTCAGGATGAGTGTGGAGGTAGTAGTTGAGGCCGCTGGCCCAAGCATCCATTAAGTCCTTGAGCCACTGCGGGCTCGCCTCGTACTGGGTCTGC
>DCAW01000088.1:2337-6106 GCA_002313895.1 Dehalococcoidia bacterium UBA1123 | reverse complement strand
GATACTCCCTTCGCTGAACGTAAGTGCCATCCACGGCTCAAAGTGCGTGAGCACTCTCGGCTCCACTTCAGGATGAGTGTGGAGATAGTAGTTGAGGCCGCTGGCCCAGGCGTCCATTAAGTCCTTGAGCCATTGTGGGCTCGCCTCGTACTGGGTCTGCATGTCCGCGGGGTCGATGAAGAGCTTCATCCTCAGATCACGCCAAATCTCACCCTCTCCCTCAGCTTCCGCGAGTCGACCCTGAGAATTGAGAAAGTTCACCTCAATCCGATTGAAATCATCCTCTGCCTGTGCATAGATCATACCGAAGACGGCGTCCGCATCTGTTTCGCCATATATATGTGGGATACCCCAGTCGTCACGGATGATCGTGACACTCTGAGCCTGTGCTTCCCAAGCCGCGACCTCGACGCTGGTCTCTTGGGGCGCACATGCTACACATACCAACAGGAGGGTGAGGATACCTTTCTTCATGACTAGCCCGTGCTGAGTGAAATGGGATTTCCACTGGAGTCTCTGTAGTCGCATCGTACACGAGCGGGACCGAATCGACCAGTCGGCCAGAGTCTCATTCTTGAGGCTGGATCCCCTCGGTCACCTCACTGACCAGTTTGGGCTCACACCGTTTCATCGCCTTGGCGCAACATCGCCCCCGGCCTATTCTTGCCGCTCGCTAGCAGCATCAAGATGCGATCCAAGGGATGATGAACGGATTAGCGATTGAATAAAGGGACCAAAACAGAGGTTACGGAACAGCTGCATCGGTACAACCGTAATGTTCGGATCTGCCATTGGATCAATGTGGTTGCCTTTTGCTATCTAGTGGTGAGCGGCGTTCACATCTTTCTCGACTTCCCTGAACTCTATTGGGGGAAAGTGGGATTTCGAGGTTATGACGCCGTATTCAGGCTTTCAGATTGGGGAATCTCCTGGGATGAAGCAGGAGCTATGGGCAATCGTAGATGGGGGAGAAACTACCATTTTCTTTTTGCCTGGATCTCGGTCATTAACGGAACGATTTACGTAGGTTGGAACCTGTGGAACAAATATTTCCACAAAAACTTGTTCCTAGGCCGAAATGAGTTGAGCTGGCAAAGCCTCAAGACTGATTTCGTTGACCATGTGCGGCTTCGCGTATCTAAGGGGGCATCGGTCGGCCGTTATAGCGGCTTGCAGAAGATTTCATATCTGATTGTCATATTCATTCTGTCCCCATTCATGATCCTGAGCGGACTTGCTCAAATGCCTGCTTTTACAGCAATTTCGCCTGAATTGATTGATCTGTTCGGCGGGCGGCAAACGGCGCGAACACTTCATGTAATCTGTATGCTGTGGATGATTTTATTCTTGGTTGTTCACGTCGTAGAAGTATTTGTAGCCGGGGCGGTGAATGAAATCCGTTCGATGATTACAGGGAAATATGTGGTCCCCAAGGAGAACGCTGAGTGAAGAATCCTGTGTCCCGTCGAGAATTTCTTGCCGGTGCCGGCGCAATTGGCAGCCTTATGCTAGTTGGGTGCGATGCCAATGCCTATCTGCCACCGAAGGTAAGGGGCGGGTTGATGGGTGTATCCGATGTGCTAACCATGGCAACGCAAAGGCTGATGTTGTCGGGGCAACCTTTGGCACAAGAGCATGACGTCAGCGAAATCACGAAGAATTTTCCGACATGGGGCAACACCAACCCGCGACAAGAGGACTTTCAGCGTCTCCTTAGCGGCGAATTTGTTGACTGGCGTCTTCCAGTAAACGGGCTAGTAAATCGTCCGATTTCTCTTTCGCTTGAAGACCTCAAACGCCTTCCTCAGCGCACACAGATTACGATGCATATATGTGAGCAAGGCTGGTCCGCGATCGGCCAATGGACGGGCGCACCTCTCCTGGAAGTGCTGCGGGCCGCGGGGGGAGTAGCTGATGACGCACGTTATGTCGTGGTGGATACTTTTGACGGCTGGTATGAAAGTTACGACATGTTTGATGTCGTCCATCCCCAGACCATCCTCGCATACGGTCTGAACGGGAAAGACCTGCCTTTGGGAAATGGTGCCCCCGTTCGACTCCGGGTTGAACGGGCCTGTGGTTATAAGAACCTCAAGTTCCTCAAATCCATAAATGTCGTCTCATCCATGGAAGGGATTCGCGGGGGAACTGGCGGCATCAATTCGGACTCTAACTGGCACTGGTACGCCGGTGCCTAGCGTCTTGTCTCGTGAGTAAATAAACACGCCAACACTACTGGGGAGCGGTGAAATAGGGTGGCGTGGTAGAGTACCCACATTATCGCGATCACGACCTCATCCGGACCGCGATCAGTACCAGTTGAAGCCTAGTCCGAAACGGATGAGGTTGATGCTACTATCTTCAAACCCTCCGTAGTCAAAATCCGCATGCGGTGTCAGGCTGAATCGGCCACCAAAACCTATGTCGTAGCCCGCACCCAGCGTGAAGCCGAATCCGTTGTCACTTTCGGAAAAGGTAATATCGCCAAACTTGGCTTCGGCACTCAACATCGCGAATCCTGGTCCTCCCTTGAGAAAGAAGCCCCCAGCTGGATCTGGATACACGTAGACAACCACATTCAGATTTGAAGAAGTGACTGTTCCGTTTACTCCTTCTTCTCCCATCTCTTTTGACCACCCCGCACCCTCCGCCCCAATAAGGATCTTATCGCTGAGCGCTCCACCGATCTTGAAATAGGCCGCCGCCCCAACCTCACGCTCGCTATCACCTTCGAAGCCTATGGAACCCCCCCCCACCCCGAATCCGATGAAGAAGCCGTCGCGAGCCGGAGCCTGGCCACTCAGCGGCTGCGCTGTGCCTATGCTGACGAAGAAGGCTAAGAGTATAGTGATGGTGAACGGCAGACTGCGCATTCAAACCCCCGGCTGAGTGATCGCTTTTCACAAGTGCATATACTCTGCACTTGTCGGTCTCTGGACACTAAAACGACTAACCGTTAATGAAGCAACCCGCATCCGAGACGTCCAGCCTGCGCCGTGGGTTGATCCTAGTGGCCCTTATCGCCGCGGGTGAGGCAGTCTTCCTCCTGCCCTTCGTCCTGGACCGAGTCTTTCGCCCGACGTTCCTCGACGTGTTCGGGGTCACGAACCTCCAACTCGGGACCGCGTTTTCCCTGTAGCCATCGGCGCTCTACGAGTCTCCCTTCAGTAACTTGCACGCAGAAGCACTAGGTGCGCTTTTTCACGGTAAGGAAAACGTGATCGAGGGGATCTCCAGGAAGTTGGACACGGCATTTCCGCACGTCAGCCTTGGCGCCCGACACGACAACGCACACGAGGATTCATGCACCGCATTTTCTACATCGCCCTAGGCTACGCCCTCATCGTCTGCGTGGACGTCCAGGCTCAGCAGCCTCCGGCCGCGAGCGCGTCCGCGATTACCAGTGCACCTGTCATCGATGGCCGGCTCGACGACGACGTATGGGCAGAGGGTCAGGTCCTCACGGGCTTCATCCAGAGAGAGCCGACCGAGGGACGACCGGTCTCGGAGCGCACTGAGGTTCGAGTCGCCTACGACGGGGAGGCGCTCTACATAGGCGCGTGGCTCTTCGACAGCGACCCAACTTCGCTCGTTTTCGGCCAAACGCTCAGAGACGCCTCGCTCAACGAATCCGATGCGTTCGTCCTTGTGCTCGATACCTACCTCGATCGCCAGAATGGCTTCGTATTCGGGACAACGCCTGCGGGGATCGAGTACGACGGCCAGGTCGCGAACGAGGGCCAAGGTGGTGGTGGTGGTGGTGGGCGAC
>DCAW01000088.1:908-2014 GCA_002313895.1 Dehalococcoidia bacterium UBA1123 | reverse complement strand
GGTGGTGGTGGTGGGCGACAACAAAGGGGCTCGGGCGGCGGCTTCAACCTCAACTGGGACGGAAGCTGGGAGGTTGCGACCAGCATGGACTCACGTGGCTGGTACGCTGAGATGCGCATCCCCTTCACGACGCTGCGCTACGGGAGAGGGGGCGACCAAACATGGGGATTAAACTTCGAGCGACGTATCCGACGCAACAGCGAAGAAGCGGTCTGGGCGCCGATCCCTCGACAGTTCAACCTCTACCGCGTCTCACTCGCGGGGACACTGAACCTTGCGGCACCGGCCACGCGGATAGCCACAATCAACCCCTATGTGCTGAGCAACAGCTTCAAGGATTACACCGTCACCTCACCAGACGCGGAATTTGGATCGAAAGTTGGCATCGATGCCAAGGTCGGTCTAAATCAGAGCCTGACACTCGACCTAACGGTCAACACCGACTTCGCGCAGGCCGAAGTTGATGACCAGCAGGTCAACCTGACACGCTTCTCGCTCTTCTTTCCTGAGAAGCGTGCCTTTTTTCTTGAGAACGCAGGGACGTTTTCAGTGGGCTCGGGACGATCAGCTGAGCTCTTCTTCAGCCGTCGGATTGGCCTTTCCAGTGGGCAGGAGGTTCCCATCCATGCAGGGGCGAGGATGACGGGTAAGGTCGGAGATATGCAACTCGGCCTGCTCAACATTCAGACGGGGGGGCTCAGCGTGCCCAGCACGGTGAACGGCGGTACCCTGCGGGTCGCTCCCAACAACAATTTCGGTGTCGTACGAGCATTCCGAGAATGGGAGAACCGGTCCCGGATCGGCGGGATCTTCGTGTCACGATTGAATACGAATTCGCCGAGTGACTACAACCTAACGTACGGACTCGACGGCCGACTCGGGATCGGCCAAGACCTGACCTTCAGTGGCTGGGCCGGCCTGACCACCACGCCCCTCCCGTCCGGGACACCTGATCTTCGTGAGGGGTTCAACAACGGGGAGTACGGCTACGCCGGCACCGGGAACTTTGTCACCCGCGACTGGGAAATCTCGGGAGGCTATCGCCAGATCGGCAGCGAGTTCAACCCCGAGGTCGGCTTCGTGAATCGCAGCGCGTACCGCTACAT
>DCAW01000088.1:0-524 GCA_002313895.1 Dehalococcoidia bacterium UBA1123 | reverse complement strand
CACATTTCGGGAAACTCTTTCTGGTCACTCGGAGGCTTCAACGAGTCATACTACGTCCACATCGACAGTCACTTCGCCTTTGAGAACGGCGCCGAGATTCATCTTCCGGGCTGGAACCTCACGGGCGAGGGGCTCGACGCCCCATTCCAGATCCGGGACGAGGGCGACCTTCCAGACGGCGGGCGCGGGCCTATCATCATCCCAGCCGGCACGTACAACAACCAGGAACTCCTGTTCGTGGCAAACACGAACCGGAGTGCGCCGCTTTCGGTTTCGGCAGGAGTGACTTTTGGTGAGTTCTACTCCGGCACCCGGTCCTCACCGCACGGGAGCGTTTCCTATCGCTTTCGTGATCGGCTCACGACCTCAGTTAGTATGAACTACTTCGACGTGAAGCTGGATGAAGGAAGCTTCACGACCTCGCTTGTCAGGCTCACTGGCTCATACTCCTTCACGCCCCGAATATACCTCCAGGCGAACCTCCAGTATAATGACGATTCGAAGAACCTCGGGAGCAACATCCG
>DCAW01000108.1:8926-9635 GCA_002313895.1 Dehalococcoidia bacterium UBA1123 | reverse complement strand
CCGACACGCGGGATTCGTATCCGTACTTTTTCTGCATGAGCCGAGAGCCGCCAAAGGTGTTGGTTAAAACCAAGTCAGAGCCAGCGTCGAAGTACGCCTTCGCCATGCCTTCAACAACATCGGGGCGGCTGGCGTTGAACTCTTCAGGGCAGCCGCCGGGTTCCAGACCGTGCTGTTGCAAGTAAGTCCCGGTGGCGCCATCGGAGATCAGCAGGTCGCCAGCGGCTAACCGTTCCAGAATCGTCATGGCTTTGACTTGTGTATCATTGCCGGTCATTTCGGGTCGCTCCGTTATTTTCGTAATTAGTCCGTTTAGTTCAAAGAAAACAGCGGTGATTCAGCCACAGACGCCAAACTTATCCACCCTCAATCCAGTGGTCAAGCGCCCCCGGTTTCGGATCGCGCCTCCCGTCCCGATGCAGGTCTCGAATTCTCGCCACAAAGTCCGATGGAAAGCAAGAGTTAATCCGCTCAGCCAGAGCGTCCGCTGAATCCTCGGCGGACCCATCGGACTCAGAAAACGCGCCCCACTCCCAGGCGTCCAGGTAATCTTCACTGCCGGCGCTGCCATCGAGCATCGAGATGGCGTCCACGCCCTGCTGAAATCGCTCGTCAAGTTGTCTCGACACCACGCCCTGATCGTCCCTGGCCTGGACCTGAACAGGTATCTCTTTCCAGTACATGATTCGCGCCTGCGCCAAACGAGCGA
>DCAW01000108.1:0-8529 GCA_002313895.1 Dehalococcoidia bacterium UBA1123 | reverse complement strand
ACGCAGACTTGCCCTCGGCTCCGCGTTGTGATTGACTTCCCGACACTTGATACACCGTTACGTGAAAACCAGTTTCCCAAAGGAGCCAGCCATGCCTAAATCCGAGATCAACGGAATCAATCTCTACTACGAGGAAGCCGGGGAAGGCTATCCGCTGATTTGGAGCCACGAGTTCGCAGGCGACTACCGCTCGTGGGAGGCTCAGATGAGGTTTTTCAGCCGCCGCTATCGAGTTATAACCTACAGCGCGCGAGGATATTCGCCTTCGGATATCCCAACTAGGCTCGACGACTACACACAGGAACAGGCTGTCGATGACGTGCGCGGATTGATGGAGCATCTTGGGATCGAGAAGGCCCACATCGGCGGTCTGAGCATGGGCGGAAACGTGGCTCTGAACTTCGGCCTGACCTACCCGGACATGGCACGCTCGCTTGTGGTCGCGGGCACAGGCTCTGGCTCCACGGACCCGGAGGCGTTTCGCCAGACGGTGAACCGGGTCGCTGACGGTATGCGCTCCGGCGGCATGGAGTCGATGGGCGATTACTCCAACAGCCCAACCCGCGTCCAGCTTCTGAACAAAGACCCCAGAGGTTACGAGGAGTTCCGTTCACAGCTAATGGAACACTCCAACATCGGCTCTGCCTTCACGTTTCAGGGAATCCAGGGCCGCCGTCCGTCCATATTCGAGTTGGAAGACAAGCTCCGCGCCCTGAACGTCCCAACGCTCATCATGACCGGCGACGAGGATGATCCGTGCATCGAGACATCCGTGTACATGAAGCGCAACATCCCGAACTCCGGCCTCGTTGTGATACCCCGGTCAGGCCACGCCATCAACCTGGAGGAGCCAGACCTGTTCAACAGCGTAGTACTGGACTTCTTAACCGCCGTGGAGTCCGGCGCCTGGACGCCCCGCGCCTATGGTAACCAGTCCGGCTCGCTGGTTTAGGCGCTCAGAACCGGATCAAATTGGTATTCGCTGTCTGGGGTTAGAATCGAAAGGCAACATCGCCCATATCTGAACGAATAGTCAGGTCAGCATCTTTGGCGTTTCCTCCAAAGTAGCAAGAGCCAACTTCACTCTACCATTCAAGACCTGGCGAACGCCGTTCTAGACGCCTCGATATTCCCGCTATTGGTACTGGGCTGAATCATCCCATCTGCGATCCTGGGAGGCACGCCTCCATCAGGCCAACTAAATACCTACGCGACGACTGTGTATACTGCTTCGCGCACGATGGTCCCAAGCAAGGCCCTGTTCAACATTCCATGGCCTTGTTCGTTGGTTGGAAAGCGCCCCATCCAGTCCGGTTCCTTGACCCGAATTTGGATCGAAACCTATAATTCTCGTATAGCCCACAAGACACGCAAGCAAAGAGGTGACCGATGAGCGAGGCCACAATCCCAATCCAGGTCGAAGACCTAAGAGCAAAGGCGTCCCGAGAGTTGGAGTCCGTGCCTGATCTGGATGGGTTGGAGGCGTGGCGGATAACTTACACGGGCCGGCGCGGACAACTCACACAACTGCTTCGCGGACTTGGCGCACTGCCCTCGGAGGAGCGTCGAGAGGCGGGCGCTGTGGCCAACGCCGTCCGGGCCGCCCTGGAAGAAAGCCTCGCCGAGCGTGAAGACCAGTTGAAACGCGCGGCTATGGAGGCATCCCTTTCAGCAGACGCCATCGACGTCACCATGCCTGGATGGCCAGTCCCCAAGGGCGGCCTCCACATCACCACTCGCATCGTTCGGGAGATTTGCAGCGCATTCGCGTCGATGGGATTCACCACCGTCGAAGGCCCAGAGGTGGAGTGGGACACCTACAATTTCGAGAAACTCAACATCCCCAAAGGCCATCCCGCCCGCGATATGTGGGCCACTCTTTGGATTGATCACATAGACGAGGACGGCGAGCATCCGATGCTTCTACGCACCCATACCTCGCCCATGCAGGCGCGAATCATGGAGGCGACCGAGCCTCCGGTGCGCGTCGTCGTCCCAGGGCGGTGCTACCGCTACGAGGCCACCGACCCGACCCATGAATGGCACTTCTACCAGATCGAGGGCCTTGCTGTGGATCGGGGCATCACGCTCGCCGACCTGAAGGGCACGCTCTACGAGTTCGCTCGTCGCATCTTCGGTAGCGAGCGAAAAGTGCGGTTCCGTTGCGACTATTTCCCCTTCGTCGAGCCGGGCGTCGATATGTCCATCGACTGCTTCCTGTGCGACGGCGTCGGATGCCGCGTGTGCCAGGACACGGGCTGGATCGAGATTATGGGCGCCGGAATGGTGCATCCACAAGTGCTGGAGAACGTAGGTTACGACCCCAACATCTATACAGGTTTCGCCTTCGGCATGGGGCCAGAGCGAGTAGCGATGCTGAAATACGGTATCGAGGATATCCGCCTGTTCTATGCCAACGACCTGCGCTTCCTGCGCCAGTTCGCTTAACCTTGATTCTGACTTAACCCATACGAACGCAACGTGCTCGACCATCCCGAGTCAGAGCATCCAAAACGTATTTTGAAGAGGTAATTCATGCTAGTGCCCCTCTCCTGGCTCAAGAACTATGTTCCAGTCACCGACGCTCCGCAAGAGCTAGCTCGACGGCTCACAATGGCCGGAGTCGAAATCGGGGACGTGGATGACATGGGCGCCAACTGGGATCGAGACAAGGTTCTTGTGGGCCATGTCCTGACCGTTGATCCCCATCCCAACGCCGACCGCCTGAGGCTCCCCACCGTGGACCTTGGCGACGGCGAGACCGCAACCGTAGTCTGCGGAGCGCCCAATGTCGCAGCCGGCCAGAAGATCGTTTTCGCAAGAGAGGGCGCGATGGTCTTCAGCGCCCGGTCCGGTAAGATCGAGAAACTTAAGAAGGCGAAGATTCGAGGCGTCGAGTCCACAGGCATGGTCTGCTCAGTGCTGGAGCTTGGCATGGGCGACGAACACGAAGGCATTCTAGTGCTGGACGAGGACGCGCCTATCGGAACGCCACTGGTTGACTATCTCGGCGACGCGATTCTGGACGCCGAAGTCACGCCCAACCGTCCAGACTGTCTCTCTATCTTGGGCATCGCCCACGAGGTTGCAGCCCTCACTGGACAGCAGGTAACAGAGCCAGACATCTCTTATCCCGAAGATGGGCCGGACATCGAGAGTGAGGTCAATATCGAGATTGCCGACCCTGACCTGTGTTACCGGTACACCGCCAGCCTGCTAACCGGAATCAAGATTGGCCCATCACCCCAGTGGATGCAGGAGGCCCTCACCAAGGCGGGCCAGCGTCCCATCAACAACGTAGTGGACATCACCAACTACGTCATGCTGGAGTACGGCCAGCCTCTCCACGCTTTCGATATCAATAAGGTGAAGGACAGGACCGTCATCGTTCGCGCCGCCCGCGAAGGCGAGAAGTTTGTGAGTCTGGACGGTGTGGATCATGAACTAAACCCGCCGATGCTCACCATCGCAGACTCTCAAGACCCTGTGGGTCTCGCCGGAGTCATGGGCGGCGCCAACAGCGAGATGACCGACGACACAACCTCGGTTTTGCTGGAGTCGGCCAACTTCAGCCCCATCAACACGCGTCGCACCCGCAACGCTTTGGACATGAACACCGAGGCGTCCTACCGCTTCGAGCGTGGCATACGGGCCGCGCTGGCGCCCATCGCCCTGCGTCGAGCCACCAAGCTGATGCTCGAACTCTGTGGCGGCCAGGCGGCCAAAGGCATAATCGACCTGTATCCCACCGATCGGGAGCCACCGGTGGTCTCAATCAGCCGTCGCCGAATCCGCCAGGTGCTGGGCGTGGATTACACAACCTCCCAGATAGAAAAGACACTAACATCCCTGGGTTTCGAGAAAGCGAAGGAGCCGGGAGGGCTGATCGACCTCATCGAGGCTGTCGAAGCCGCCCCTGCCGCCGAGCGCAACAACACCCTCTGGATGAAAGTTCCTTACTGGCGCTCAGACATCACAATCGAGGACGATCTGGTCGAGGAGGTAGCCCGCACCGTCGGTTACGACACCATCCCGACCACCATGCTGTCCACTCAGATACCAAACTGGGAACCCCAACCCATAACCGAACTCAAGGACGTGGTGAAAGACCTGATGGTCTCGGCCGGCATGCAGGAGACCATATCTTACTCTCCCACCACTCTGGACAACCTCTCGAAGGTGGATGCGCTGGACGAGTCCAACCCGCCCCTGCGTATCGCCAACCCCCAGAGTTCTGAGTGGGAGTACATGCGGACCAGCCTGCGATCCAGCATCCTGAACACCCTCGGCTCCAACCGTCGCATCGCTCAGAGCGACGGCATCCGAATCTTCGAGGTCGCCCGAGTCTACCTCCCTCGGCAGGAGGCAAAAGAGCGAGAACTGCCCACCGAGAAGGAAGTCATGGTTGGCGTCCTATCCGGTCCCAGGTTCACCACATCATGGATGGCGTCTCAGGAGGACATGGGTTTCTTCGATGCCAAGGGAGCGCTGGAGCATCTGTTCACAGGTCTGGGGATTCAGGTGACCTACGAGGCGGCATCCGACTCCATCCTCCATCCGGGACGCACCGCCAGCCTGACCGTAGGCAAAACTGTGCTGGGAGTAGTCGGCGAAGTCCAACCTCAGGTTCTCGAAAAATTCGACCTGGAAGGCTACCCCGTGGCAATGTTCGAGATTGATCTGGAGTCCCTGCTTCAAGCGGCGTCCGAGGTGAATATATCCTACAAGGCCGCCAGCCGGTTCCCAGAGTCCTACCGAGACCTGGCTCTGATCGTGGACTCAGACGTTTCATCGGCCAGCATCCAGCAGATAATCAACCGCCACGGCCTGGTATCCGGCAGCACTCCCTTCGACGTGTACGAAGGCGAAGGGGTCCCTGAGGGCAAAAAGTCTGTGGCCTACCGCGTAGTCTTCCAGTCCCCTCGGGGCACCTTGACCTCTGATGAAGTAGACCGCTTCCAGGGCGACATCATCCGGCAGCTAACACGCCAACTGGGGGCGGAACTTCGGGGGTAGATTCCTGACATCGATCAGAGTAGATCGACGGTGCCTTCAAAGTGGAAGTGCAAGACACTAAAGCCGCATCAATCACAACAACCCACGGAGACATCATTCATCGCGGAGGCATCAAACAGGAAGAGGTTGTCATCTTGCAAAAAGTCTCCAACAACGACGCTGAGGAACCTCCTCAAGAAACGAAAACCTTCGGGTTCTGACCCAACTGCGGTGAAGAATTGAAAATTTTGAAGACTCCGAAGTTCTGCCCGCATTGCCGCGAGCAGTTAACCGCCTGATTGACGGTTGCGGGGTATATTCGTTACAAATAGCCATACAGGCCTGTCGACATCCAAAGGCCCAACCTGATACCCAGATTGGAGAACGCACCGTGACACAACACGGACACTCGCACCGACACCACTATGATGAGTCCATGCTGAGCGTGGAGGAGGCGTTGGAACGCATCCTCGGATATTTCGACGTTCTGGACGTTGAGGAGAAGCCTATCCTCGACGCTGTGGGCCAGGTTCTGGCCGAGGACGTGACCTCGCGATTCAACATCCCGCCGATGGACAACTCGGCTATGGACGGCTATGCAGTGCAGGCTGCCGACCTCCAGAGAGCTTCGGCTGAGTCTCCGGTGGCGCTGAAGGTTATAGGGATAGTGGCCGCCGGATCGCTGCCCACCGAGGCAGTGCGTCCGGGGACGGCCTTCCGAATCATGACCGGCGCTCCGGTTCCCGATGGGGCCGACTCCGTGGTGCCCTTCGAGGAAACCGACGAGGTGGAACGTCGCAACGCCGGGCGCAGTATGGACGAAATCGCCATCAATGTGTCCGTCCACCAGGGCTCCGACGTCAGGCCCGCCGGCGAGGATGTGCGACAGGGCGACCTCGTGCTGGAGAAAGGCGTCGTCCTGCGGCCTTCAGAAGTCGGGGTGCTGGCCTCACTCGGTTACCATACCGTGAAAGTGATTCGCAGGCCAGTAGTCGCCATCCTGTCCACAGGCAACGAGCTTTTGGAGCCTGGGGACGAGTTCGGAGCCGGAAAGATTTACGACTCCAACAGCTACAGCGTCGCCGCCAGCGTCCAGAGATACGGCGGCGTTCCGCTGATGCTGGGCATCGCTCGCGACAATCTGGACTCCATGAACACCAAGCTACAGGAGGGTTTGGAGTCTGATATACTCATCACCTCAGCCGGGGTCTCCAAGGGCGATTATGACATGGTGAAGGACGTTCTGGCCCAGCATGGCAAGATCGACTTCTGGTCGGTCCGCATGCGACCAGCCAAACCGCTGGCCTTCGGAGTTTTGACTGCTCCCGATGGCCGACAGGTTCCGCATTTGGGGCTTCCAGGAAATCCCGTCAGCGCGATGGTGGCCTTCGAGCAGTTCGGTCGCGCGGCTATCTACAAGATGCTGGGCAAGTCGGGCTTCCAAAAGCCTCGTATCCAGGCGGTGCTGGATGAGCCTATTCACAACTTCGATGGGCGCCGGGTGTTTGCCAGAGCGATTGTCACCAAGGAAAATGGGACCTATCACGCTCGGCTGACTGGAAACCAAAGCTCAAACCTGTTAACTTCAATGGCGCGGGCCAACGGCCTCGCAATATGTCCAGAAGACATGCCAGTCAAAGAGGCGGGAGAGGTTGTCGAGGTGCAAATGCTAGACTGGCCAGAGGAAGTGTTTTAATGGTGACCCCATCCACGGCAGGACAGCCTGAAAACGAAGAAGAGCAGATCAGCTACGCTCAATACGTGATTGATCCAGAGGCCGCGACAGCAATCCAGCGTTCGTTGCCGGTGCTAATCGCCGGTCGGCGATGTTATATGGACCAACAGGCCGATGACGAAATCAGCACGGATGACAAAGACCTGAAGCAATACATCAAGCGGATCGCCGATCACTGCTCCAAGGAACAGGACTACCTCCTGCCGGACACGCCTCTGAAAGAAGCCATTTTTCGGGTGATGCTCTCCGGAGGCAACCGCCCCTTGAACGCCGAGGACATCAGTGGAGTTCTGACCTCCAAATGGGCCATGACTCCGTTTCCCCGCAACACGTCACCCGAAGTGATTCAGCGGTTGCTGCCCGCCAGCACGAACTACTGCATCTCCAGGGTTCCAGACCCTGAGCCAGAACCGGTCCCTGAACCCCCTGCCGCTGAGACTTCGTCCGCAATGGTCGACGCGATGCCGGAGTCTTCGCCGTCCGAAGATGGGGCTGGAGAATAGGCGCATCTATAGCAGGCGATGACTATTCGCTTGGAGACCACAGGCGATTCGCTCATCTAGCGCCGTGTGAGGGACAGAACAGTTCAATAAGCTCCCAGATGATCTGACGAAGCTCGCCGGACTCTGCGTATCGCATCGTCCGGCGAGTGAGTTCCCGATGGCTGTCAGTCCAACCCTGGGTAGGGCTGGAATGTCTGACTAGATTTCCTCTTCGTCCCTAGGCTTTCGCTTCCTGCGGACGACTTCCACCTCTTGCTCTGCATAGACGGCGGAGGGAGTCACCAACTTCTTGGCCTTTTTCTTGGGCTTCTTGACCTCGCGCTTTGCCGCATGTCCTCTTGGCATTGCATACCTCCGAAGTAGATGTAATGGCCTTAACAGCCCGGCTGCTTAAAAGTGTATGGCAATTGGCCGCAAGTGTAAAGCATGCAGAGCGAGCCGAGGCGCGCTCCACGAACCATTGACGACGATTCTACCTCCGCATATACTCGAATCAGATCAATTCTTCCCCCACATCGATCCCAGTTGGAGGCACGTCAAAATGACAACATCAAAGGTCAAACCTCAGAGCAAGTTTGCCGAGGCCAATGGGCTGAGGCTCCACTACAACGAGTGGTCAACCCAGGGGACGCCGCTGGTGTTCTTGCACGGAATCACAGGCTCCAGCAATTCGTGGGACGCAATCGCTCCCAGCTTTGTTGATGACTATCGGGTGATGGCATTCGATCTGCGAGGCCACGGTCAGTCCGGTAAGCCTGATTCTGGGTATGGTTGGGAGACCGACTACGCTAGGGACATCTCGACCTTCATCACCGAGCAGTTAGACGAGCCTGCCATCGTAGTAGGCCACTCGCTGGGCGCCACGGTCAGCGCGCCGGTTGCCGTGCAGGCAGGCGAGGCGGTCCGCGCCATCGTCATGGAGGACCCGCCAGCCTTCGTCCACGACAACGAAGACGCCCCTCGCGCCCGCTTCGCGTCGGTTCTCTCCATAAAAGCGATGCCCTTCGAGCAACGGGTCGAGGAGTTGATGAAAACAATGAACCTCACCCGCGATGCGGCGACCGTCCGTGCGGGGAACTATGGGAACATGAGCGAAGGCGTGATGAACGACCTGTTGGCTGGCGGCTCCGCCTACAGCGCCGACAACCTGCTCCCTAAAGTAGCGCGTCCGACGTTGGTCATCCTAGGCAACCCGAACAAGGGAAGCGTGGTGGACTGGACAGATCGCCCGCGGCTTCAGCGGCTTCTCAAAGGCTCGAAAATCCTGGAATGGCCCGAAGTCGGTCACGGCATCCA
>DCAW01000124.1:3578-4777 GCA_002313895.1 Dehalococcoidia bacterium UBA1123 | reverse complement strand
GTTGGAACAACATGAACGCGTGCTACCATAATCTCACCGCGTTCACAGTCAAACAATCCGCTGCAAACACAGGCAAGGAGAACAGTCATGGCCGAATACAACAAAACTGAAGCTCTCGATTGGGCGCGGGAAAATCTGCGAGGCCAATGGACGACAATTATGACCCCCTTCACACCCGACGACGAACTGGATGAAGACGGCCTGCGAAGCAACATCCGTCACATCAGGTCTCTGGGAACCCACGGCGCAGGCTGCACGTGGGGCATGGGAGAATTTTGGAGCCTCACCCGCGAGGAACGGACGAAAGTCTACGACATCGTGTCAGAGGAGGCCGAAGGCGACTGGCCCATCGGCGCTCATGTAACCCACACCTCTGCCAAGTCCATGCTCAACCTCGCAGACCACGCCGAGAACGTCGGATTCGACCTGCTAATCGTCGCCGCGCCCTACATGGTAACCAAGACAGAACAGCAGGTAATCGACTGGGTCAAGATGCTGGCTGACAACACCTCTCTTGGCATCATGTTCTACAACTCCCCGCAGTTCGGCATCGTCGTTGGCGCCCAGGGGCTTCGGAGCATCTGCGACATCCCAAACGTCGTGGGCGTAAAAGAGGCCAGCTTTAATCAAGAACTGTCTATCGAGGCCCATCAGCAAATCGGCCAGGACGCCATCATCAGCACCCCCGACGAGTGGATACTGTTCAAGGGCCAGGAGTTGGGATTCGAGCAGCAAGTGATGTTCGCCAACACATCCGACTGGCGATTCGACACCCCAGACCGTAACTATTACGTCCAGTTCATCGACCGGGCAATGCGCGGCGACCTTTCCCGCGACTTCTACGACACTCACGTCCGCCCCATCAAAGAGGTGTCGGACAAGTGGTGGCAGTACACGGTCAAGAAGTTCGGTGGCGCCCTCCCGGCATCTATGTGCAAGTCCTGGGGCGAAGTCATGGGCTTGGCGGGAGGCCACGTCCGCGCGCCGTTGGCCGACCTGGACGATGGCGAAAAATCCGATCTGGAGCGCGAGATAACCTCCACGCTCGAACAAATTTACCAGCGGGCAGATCAGGCGTAGGCAGACCCAGACACGATTCTGACGGGATGTCTGTGCGGATTAACTGAAGCAGCGGACGTTCAGTTTTCGGCCTTTTGATTCGCCGCGCAGCTCCTGGAAATATTGGGGACGGAATACGT
>DCAW01000124.1:0-3184 GCA_002313895.1 Dehalococcoidia bacterium UBA1123 | reverse complement strand
AGTATCATGCGCAAATTCGACCGACGCCGCTGAGCCAATTCATGTCATCTCTAGAGTCATTCTTAGAAAAGTATTGTATTAATTTGATGTTGCGGGGCGAATAACCCCATGCTACGATGAAGTCGAAGCCAGCGTTTAGCCGGAGTTATTATTGGATATCGTCACCGACATAGCAACGATTATTGGACTCGCGAGAGATGGCATGTTGCTATTGTTGTTAGCTGCGGCGCTGATCGCTGTAATCGTAATCGCCAGGAAGGTGATTGGGCTGATTAACACGGTCAGAAACACGGCGGAGAAAGCCCACGAAATGCTGGAAACCGTGTCCGAGAAGGTGGTCACGCCTGCCGCGTCCAATCCCAAAGCCTTCCGGATATTAGGCAGCGTGCTGGGCTTCTTGGCGAGGCGCTTCCGACGATCAAGTGACTAATCACGACTTTAGGAGGCTCGACGATGGGCAACAATAACAACGGCGGATCTTTCGCGCTGGGACTGCTCGTAGGAGGAATAATCGGGGCATTGATCGGCATGCTGCTCGCCCCAAAGCCAGGGTCTGAGACTCGGTCAGAAATCTGGGAACGCAGTGAAACATTGCGCTCCCGCGCCGACGAGGCCGCGGCCAGTTTGCGCGAGCGAGTCGGCCCTGCCGCAGACGGCGTGAGCAGTCGCTTCGGCCCGGCTGTTGAATCCGTTCGTGAAGCAGGCGCTTCGGCCATCGAAAATGTGAACGCCCGTCTTGGAAGAGGCCAGGAAGAGGCCGAGGCCGAGGTCGCGGAACCTGACGCCGACACGACGACGACGCAGTCCAGCAACGGCCAGGAGACCCGCTCCTAAAGACCCCTGGAATATACGGAGGTCAATCAGAGGGCGAACGCGTTCCCGTGCTGCCTTTCACAAATCCGAGAAACAAAAAAGCGTCCTGTCTAGTTCTCATGTGAGTTCGACAGGACGCTTTTGTTTTGCCTCTACATTACTAAGGCGATGAATTTACCGCCATCGGGTACGAACCAAGAATCTTGAACATCGACGAGCGAGAACGCATGCTTTCCAGCGCCGCCTGAACGTGATCGTCCTCCCGGTGTCCTTCAAGATCAATCAAAAACACGTACCTACCCAGACTTCGACGGTCCGGTCGTGACTCGATCTTCACCAGATTGATGTTCCGTTTAGCGAGCTCACCCAGCGTTTCGTAAAGTATCCCCGGCGCGTCGCTTTGGAAATCGAAGCAGAACGACGTTTTGTCGCGCCCTGTGCGTGGGTGATCTTGCTCAGCGAGAACCACAAACCGAGTCTGGTTGTTGGGAACGTCCTGTATATTCGGGTCAAGAATTCGAGCGCCGAAAATCTCCGCGGCCCGCCTGCCGGAAATCGCGGCAGCGGGAACCGGGCTGTTTCGCATATCCTCCACCGCGCCGGCGGTGCTGAACGACGCCACATGCTCGGCTTCGGGAAGATTTTTCATCAGGTACAGCCGACACTGGCCGAAGGGCTGAGGGTGGGAGTACACCGCCTTGATGTCCTCCAACCGTGTGTCGCCGTCGACGAGAAGATTGCAGTCGATAGGAACGACAAGCTCTCCGTTGATCTTGAGGTCGGAGTGATGAATCAGGAGGTCCAGAGTGAACGTCACGGCGCCTTCCAAGCTATTTTCGATGGGCACCACCGCCTCGTCCGCCAAACCCTTGCTGACCGCCTCAACAACCGCGGGAATAGTCGCGCATGGCACATACTCTGCTTCGCCGTCATGACCGATCGCGGCTTGTTCGCTGTACGTCCCGGGCGGTCCCAGGTATGCCAACCGTTTCGCCATCAAAATCCTCCGACGTCCTCAACCATCATCTCCGCGAGGTCTTCTTGAATTCGGTCGACCAGCAACTCGGTCAGATTCACGGTCACGTCGATACCCAGACGAGCAAACAGTTCAACGTGTTCTGGAACATTCACGAGCGCGACAACCTTTTGGGCGCCAAATCGGTGCTTTGCCAATTGGCACGCGACGAGGTTTTCGTCGTCTCGCCTTGTGGTGGCAATCAGGAGGTCTGCCCTGCTCGCTCCTGCCCTGGCGAGTATCGTCGCCTCTGTGGCATCACCCATAACCACAACGCCGCCCAGTTCATCCTCGATGGCAGAGCATCGCTGAGGGTCATTGTCGATGATCGTGATCTCGTGATCTCCGGCCAACAGCCATCGGGCAATCGACGAGCCGACCCTGCCGGCTCCCACTATCAGAACGTACATTTCAGGTTAACCGTTGGTTGCATCAATAATCAGGTCCCGCACGAGGCCCGTTGGGCTGACGGTCGTCAGTTCTAAGCCTTCGTACATCTCCTTCATCACAAGGTCATTTAGGCGGCAGATCACCTTGGGAATGTGCAACAGATGGTGAGCAATCTGGGCTGACAGTGCGTTAGCGGCGTCGTTGCCAGAAACCGCTATGAACACGCTGGCATCCTGAGCAAAAGCCCTTCGCAAGTCAGACTCCAGCGTCCCGTCCCCCAGGATCGGCTGTATGTCGCCATCCTCGATCAGCCCGGAAGGCAGGATATCGAAAGCGGACATCTCTATGTCCAATATCAGCGCCAGATAACCCGCTTCCGAAAGAGCGACGGCAATATCTGCGCCGGTCCTACCACAGCCGACAATGACCACCCTCGCCGGTCCAAGCCCGGCGCCTGGAAACCTAGCGTTCATCGCCCGCGCGTCTCTGTTTTTTCGCGGCTTCAGCCAAGTCTCGTCTGCTCCAGTTCAGCCGGGTCTCTGGACACGATCACACGGCAAGGGGCGTTCTTGAGTATGTATGGGATGGATTCGCCCAGGGAATACGATCCAAAAGGGCGCTTGTAAGAAGTTCCGACGACAATTGCGTCAACGCCCTTGTCCACCGCTTCCTGAACCACCGCAGTCCCGGCCTTTCGGGCCTGGACCAGCTTAGCTTCCATCTGGCACTTGTAGTTTCTTGCCACGCTCTCCATGTCCTTCAAAACCTGTTCGCCCTTGGCGGCGGCAGGCGTCACCTCAGCATCCACAGGGAAACCGCGTTCAACCTCGATGACATAGAGAATATGGATCATGCTGCGGCTGGACTCCAACAAATCGCAGGCCAACCGCACCATCTCTTCGTCGCATGAATCCCCACTGACAGAAACGAGAACTGATGATACTTTCACACAGATACATCCAATTT
>DCAW01000086.1 GCA_002313895.1 Dehalococcoidia bacterium UBA1123 | reverse complement strand
CGGAAATAGTCGAAAGCTCGTTCGATGTCGGAGAATCGCTTTGGCTTGAGGTCAATGGATTCAATGGCAGCAACACCATCATTTCAGGAATCGCTGGCGAGGCGGTGGTGAGGGCGAGCCTCCGACAACCGGACCGGATCGAATACACGACACACCAGGACGGAGACAAGATAGTGGGAACGGCCAGGAGATTAGGAAACTTCTTCGATCTGATGAGCCGCGCATCGGCCAGAATCGAAGTGACGGTTCCTAGAGATACGTACCTGGTTCTTAGCACCAGCAACGGCGGCATAAGGTCACCGGTGTCGGTGGCAGGGGAACTTTGAGCACGTCCAACGGCGCTATTACTATCACCGGCGTGGAAGGCGACTACACGCTGGGCAACAGCAACGGTCGTATAACCGTAGAAAACGTGCGAGGCGCTTTCGACATCCGAACAAGCAACGGTAGCATCGAGTTTGAAGGAGAACTGCTACTCGGCGGGGGCAACAGAGTCAGGACTTCCAACGGCTCGGTCAGCATAAATCTGCCTGGGCTTCCCAGCGTGAGCCTGGACGCGTCGACGTCCAACGGTTCGGTAATCAGCAGGATTCCCATGACCACAATATCATCCGAGAAAACTCACTTGAGAGCAACCATGGGCAATGGCGACGTAGAATTAAGCGTCCAAACGTCAAACGGTTCCATCACCTTCAGATAGGTTTCATAACGCACCCTCAGAAAGGACTTTATTAACATGATTCACTTCAAAAGCTGCGAGCGATGCAAAGGCGACGTGGCACAGACCAGCGACTGGTACAGTGAATACCTCCAGTGCATGCAGTGCGGTTGGGCCAAGGACGTGTCCGGAGACCCGCTAACCGGACTTATCCGGTCAGTAATCGAGCCTGCGCGGGAAGCCGTGCTGGCTAACTGCAAATCCAGCTAGAACACACCTTCTATCTCGCTTCCCTTTTTATGAGGCGCCCTCCGTTAATTGTGGAGGCCGCCTTTTTGTTTGTGACGAGACTCCGAGGTTTCGGGGACAGGCAAACCTTTACGCCCTTCCTCGATGGACGTTATACTCCCAGATACGAAAATACGCTCGCCCGCGTCTTCGCCGGCGACAGATGGAGGCCCCCAATCGACGAGGTTCGCCTGCGCGCCGCCCTGGAAGATTTCAAACGGGACGGCATAAGCATAGATGACCTGATGTCGCAGCTTCGCGACATGCCGTACGAAGACCTTGATTTCGCCAAGGTGGACCATCATCGTGCCATCCGAAAAGGGTTCCCTGAAGTGGTGTTCGGACAGGGCAAGACGCCCCAGCAAATCGCGTCCATTTCGGCGGCGCTGCTGGAGAGTTCAGACACGCTCCTGGTGACCAGAGCCAGCCCGGCGGCGTTCGACGCTGTGAAGGCCGGCCCCGGCTCCGACGCGCATTACGACGAATTGGCCCGCACCATCGTGGTGGACCGACGAACGGATCATGTTCCGACGCCCGGAGTCGCGGTGCTTTGCGCGGGAACAGCTGACCTGCCAGTCGCCAACGAGGCGGCTGTCACAGCCGAGCTAATGGGGTGCGGCGTAGAGCGTATAAATGACGTTGGCGTGGCCGGGCTTCATCGACTCCTGGGCTACCTGCCCATCTTGCGAAAATCGACGGCGCTGGTTGTCGTCGCAGGCATGGAGGGCGCGCTGCCTTCGGTGGTCGGAGGTCTGGTGAACACTCCAATCGTCGCGGTGCCGACCAGCGTTGGCTACGGCGCCAGCTTCGACGGCCTTGCGGCGCTGCTGGCAATGCTCAACTCCTGCGCTCCGGGCGTCGGGGTCGTCAACATCGACAACGGTTTCGGAGCCGGATATCTGGCCGCCACAATCAATATGGGAGCCAGCCACGACTGAGGGCATTTGTAGTTCGAGGAGGAATCGGTTTCGGCGATTGTCGAACGACGCATATTCTACGGCAAGGTAGGCAAAGGACATCTGCTGTTTGCTCAGATGAGAGAGTTGGACGGCCTGTTCCAACAATTCAGAATACCATTCAAGACCCGGCTGATGTCCGACTTCAACAGCGGACGCACCGATCGCATAATTTTCGAGACCGGGTACGATAATCCAGGCGATTTGGAAGCCGCAGGGGCCGAAGGATTCTCAAACCCGGAGGCTGAACAAGCGTTTTCACAATGGTCGGCAAAACTGAACGACCTCATCCTCTACGCTGAGGTCGAACACTGGTAAACACAGGACTGAGCCTACCCGTCCTCATCCACTAACAATCTCACAGTAAAGGTTCCTCATGTCCGATTCATGGCCCATACCCTGCGCCGTCGCGATCCCCCAGGCCTTCCCCGATGGGGAGGTTGATCTTGATCTTGTCCGAAGGTTCGCCCTCCGTGCGGAGGAGTTGGGCTACCACAGCCTGTGGGTGGCCGAGCAGATTTTAGGGCAGACCCCGACGCCTGAGCCTGTCTCTTATCTATCCTACTTGGCCGCGTTGACGAGCCGTATTCGTCTGGGTTCGGCAGTGATAATCGCCACAACGCGCAATCCGGTCATGCTGGCGAAGCAATTGGGAACTCTGGACGTCTTGAGCGAGGGCAGGCTGATCGTCGGAACCGCTCTGGGAGGACGCCCCAATACTTACCCACTACTGGGGGCGCCCCAGGATCGCAGAGCGCGGCACTTCGCGGAGTCCATAGGCGTGATGAAGGCACTATGGACACAGGAAGAGGCATCGTTTAGCGGCCAGTTCTGGAATTTCGAGGGACTGTCCATGACTCCCAGGCCTGTGCAGAAACCTCATCCGCCACTGTGGTTCGGCGGACGACACCCGACAGGGCTTCAACGCGCAGCCAGGCTGGCCGACGGCTGGATGGGCGCTGGCTCGACAACTTCAGATCAGTTCGTGGAGCATGTGCAAATTCTTAAGCAAGTTCTCAATGACAAAGGGCGCGACGCCGAAGCCTTCCCAATATCCAAACGAGTCTATGTGGCAATCGACGACGATGCAGACCGTGCCGAGCGTCGGTTACGCGAGTGGTTCGGCACATGGTACGGCAACGCCGATATGGGGTCTCGAGTGTCCGTATGGGGAAGCGTTCAGCAGGTGGTCGACGGCCTTATGAAGATCGTCGAAGGCGAAGCGGGCATGCTGATGCTCAATCCGGTGTTCGACTATATGGAGCAGCTAAACCAACTTGCCGACGAGGTGATTCCGAGGCTTGGGTAAGTGTTAGGTGGTCAGGTAATCGGAAGAAGGTTGACTAAAAATCTTTAACTGCATCGATTGCAAGTCCGCTATCCAGACTTCCACGATACCAGCGTTAGCGTAAATCGGGAACTTCACGTTGCGGTCATACTGCAGGGTCGTGTCAGACACTTCGACAAGCAACAAAACATCACTCGAACTGGGACGATCTGAGACGTAAAAATCGTCGCGCCTGACCAGAAGCATCAAGTCTGGCTCAACTGTGGAATAATCATTTATGTGGACGGGATTTTGGACCCGAGTTATCGCCTGTTGGCGTGTCCGAAGTGTGAGCAAGTCAACAAGTCTATCGACGCAGGACGCGTGTCTATTACCGAGGGGCTCCATCTCGATTATCTCTCCTTGAATGAGTTCGACTCGGGCATTATCCTTCAGAATACCGGCGTTCGCAGTCGCGTAGTATTCGTCCAC
>DCAW01000089.1:10754-12509 GCA_002313895.1 Dehalococcoidia bacterium UBA1123 | reverse complement strand
TCTGCGCTCCAGAATTCCCAGATCAGCGAATGTAAATTCATAGAGCAGGGTCTCGATGTCTCTGGAGGCGTCAATGCCGTTGCCTTCGTCGGGGACAGCTGGGTCATCGAAGGAACGGGCGACGATGACCAGAGCGTCGGCCTTCTGAAGATGGTTCAGGTACTCGCCGGATATGCCTTTTGACTGGCCCAGCCCTTCGGGAGCGGCGGGAATGTCGACGTATGTGACCTCAGCGTGGGTGATCTTCGCGGGTTCAAATATTTTCACTAGGGGTTGAAGCCTGTCATCAGGGACTTTCGCCACGCCTATGTTGGGCTTGGTCTGAGAGGAGAAGGCCGCGACCTGCGCCGCGCCTCGGGTGACGGCGTTGAATATGGTGGTCTTGCCGCTTCTGGGAAGACCTACGATGGCAATGTCCATGACGTGCGTATAGTCCTAGCAATGATGATTTGAACTTGAGAGTCCGGGCAGGTCGTCGAAGCGTTATTTCCCGTCGTCGATGATCTTGTATTCGCCATCGATAACCTTGCCACGGTCTGGCCTGGGGCCAGCATCGTCAGCGGGACCGCGGCCAAGATGTTCCATGACCACATCTCTGGGAGCCAGCCCCAAAAACAGAGCCAACGCCAGAACCACAGCAATCAGGTCGTCGAACTGACCCAGGCCGATCAGAAAATCCGGCACAAGGTCAAATGGCATGATAATGTACGCCAGCGCTGCAGGAAACAGCATCTTGAGTCTCAGCGGAACCCGTCTGTCCTTCAACAGCTTCAACACCAGGCGAAACGCGCCGGTGCGAGTCAGCAGTAGCAGCAATCCTCTGACCATGGTTGGCCTTTATCTCCAATCCTTGTATTGATTATAGCGTCTGGCAGAGGGAGAGGGAAATCTTCACAACAACCCCACGCACAGAGAGTCAGCCATCTGGCATACTGAAGTCTAAGATCATTGTAATTGCCAGTTCGCGCGGGGACATTCTTGCCTGCATTGGCTTGGAGACCGAGCGCATTTTGTGATCTGACCCTATTTATCAATACGACTGGACGCTGACATCCGGATTATCTAAACAAGGGAGATGACGTGGCCGAGAGCAACGGCAAGACGCCGGTAATCGAGCTTCATAATGTCACCAGGCGTTACGATATCGGAGCCTCCACAGTCACGGCCCTGCTTGATGTGGACCTGACGGTTTCGCCGGGCGAGTTCGTGGTTGTGCTTGGCCCTTCGGGATGCGGCAAGACGACGCTTCTGAACACCATCGGCGCGCTGGACACCCCCTCCGAAGGGACGGTGATGGTGGCAGGACATGACATCACTACGGCGTCACGGTCCGAGCTTTTCACTTTCCGGCGTAACTCCGTTAGCTTTGTGTTCCAGAGCTTCAATATCTTCCCAAGCCTCACCGCCTTGGAGAACGTCCAGTTCGGGGCCGACGTGTCCGGCAAGAAAGATGGCGTGACTGCCCAACAGATGCTTGAACAGGTGGGTTTGAGAGAAAGAGTTAAGCACTTCCCTCACGAGCTTTCGGGGGGAGAACAGCAGAGGGTTGCCATCGCCCGCGCCCTGGCAACGGACAACCCCGTCCTGCTAGCCGATGAACCCACAGGGGAACTGGACTTCGCCACCGGCTCAAGGATACTGGAGCTTTTGATCTCGCAGGCGGAATCGGGCAAGGCGGTGCTAGTGGTCACCCACAACCGGGAAATCTCGCGCATCGCCGACAGAGTTATTGAACTGAGCGGCGGGCGCATCGTC
>DCAW01000089.1:10311-10442 GCA_002313895.1 Dehalococcoidia bacterium UBA1123 | reverse complement strand
CCGGCGGGCGCATCGTCAGCGACGGCCCGCCGCCCGACGGCAAGGCCGAGATTTCGGAGTTAAGCTGGTGAGGATAAGATGGACAGGGATCAGGGATTTTGGCGCTGTTCAACTCTGCCTAAAACCTGAAA
>DCAW01000089.1:0-10188 GCA_002313895.1 Dehalococcoidia bacterium UBA1123 | reverse complement strand
ATTCCCCATTTTGTCTGTGATGCAGCCCCCAGCCGACCGTTGCTGTACCGAGTAACCTAAATACTGGTTTCTAGTTGCTAGATGCTTGATGCTGGATTAGAAATTAGAGATTAGATGTATAGATGTTAGATAGTTAGACAAAAATAAAAAATTATATATCGCAATAAGTTGTTAGATGTTATCATACTAAAACCTAAAACCTGAAATCTGATACCTAACCACCGGACACCTCGATGATAAACCCCTGGCTCCTCCTAAAATGGTCGTCGCGAGACCTACGCGCTCGTTGGATTCAGGTCGCCGCTATCGCCCTGGTTATCGCCATCGGCACTGGGACTTACGCAGGCCTTACCAGCACGTCGGTCTGGCGAACCACGTCCAATGACGCCAGCTTTGCCGTCACCAATATGTACGACTTCCGCGTTCAGCTCAGCGTCGGAAGTTTCGTTTCTCAAGGAACGCTGGTCGACCGTCTCGCGACCAGTCCACTGGTTGACTCCGTCCGCGAGGCTGAGGAGCGATTGATCATATCAACCCAGGTCTCGATTGACGCTCCAGAGGAAACCATCATCGTGCCGGGCCGCGTCGTGGGTGTGGATGTGTCCGAGGACGGCCCTCACGTCAACACGCTGTTCCCTGACCTCGGACGCACTCTGACCGCCGCCGATGCTGGCTCCGACGTGGTGATGCTGGAACGAAACTTCGCCAAGTTCTACAAACTGCCTTCCGAAGGCGAATTGAGACTGTCGGGAAACCGAATCCTCGCCTACGTCGGACACGCCCTGACGCCTGAATTCTTCCTGGTGATGACCGAGGAGGGCGGACTGCTGGCCCAGGCCAACTTCGCCGCGGTTTTCACTTCTCTGGAGACGGCTGGAAGGCTGGTTGAAGAACCTGGCACAGTCAACGACCTGGTTCTAACAGTAACAAGCGGCACGAACCTGGAAGCCTTTGAAATGACCCTGCAAAGCCTGTTCGATGATATTGGAGGCAACGCGACTCCCAAGATCGACGACCCGTCTTACAGAGTCACCACGGAGGACGTGGAAGGCGACCAACTTTTCTACAACATCCTGGCGGTGGCGATCATAGGCGGGGCGGTGTTCGCGGCGTTTAACCTCATCAGCCGAGTGATCGACGCCCAGCGTCGGGAAATCGGAATCTCGATGGCTCTGGGCGTGCCGACCTGGGTAATCGCGCTGCGTCCTATTCTGTTTGGCTCTCAGATTGCCCTGCTCGGCGTTGCCTTCGGATTGGGCATGGGATTCCTCGTCGCTGAGCTGATGAAGGGATTCCTCATTGATTTCATGCCGCTTCCCATCTGGAAAACTCCCTTCCAGCCCATCACGTTTGCCCAGGTGGCCGCGCTGGGGTTTGTCATTCCTTTTCTCGCCATCGCCTACCCCGTCTGGCGCGCACTGCGAGTGAACCCGGTGGAGGCCATACGGACCGGTCATCTGGCTGCTCGTGGGACCGGAATTCCCTCGTTCCTGAAAGGGTTCCATATGCCGGGTGGCACGTACTCTCAGATTCCCTTCCGCAACCTTGCCAGAGCGCCCCGACGCACAATCGTTACGGTCATCGGCATCGCGGCGATAATCGCCGTCCTTGTGCTGGTGCTGGGCCTGCTGGACTCGTTCATAGCGACCATAGACAAGAGCGATGAGGAAATCCTGGGTGACCAGCCAGACCGAATTGCCATCGACCTGGACAGCTTCTATCAGGCCAACTCTCGACAGGTCAGGGCGGTGTTGGAATCCCCGGTTCTGGACTCTCAGGAGACCGGACTGCGTTTTGCAGGCATCTTGAAGAATGACGGCGTAGAGGTGGAGGTATTCCTTCGGTTCACCGACTTCAACAGTCCCCTGTGGCGACCCACGGCCATCGAAGGTCGGCTGGACGCAACCAGCCTCGGCCTAGTGATCGCCCAAAAAGCCGCCGAAGACCTGGGTGTGTCCGTCGGCGACACCATCACGATGACGCATCCTGTCGTCGGCGGCCCTGCGCTGTTCTCGCTGAAAGATTCGCAACTTCCAGTGTTGGGAATCCATCCTCACCCCCTCAGGTTCAACACCTTCATGGACATGGCCTACGTGGGGATCACGGGCATCGAAGGTTTCGTCAACACTGTGTACGGCGTGCCAGCCGAGGGAGTATCCATCGACCAGATGAAACGTGAACTGTTCGAGGTGGCAGGCGTCGGCTCGGTGCAGAAAGTGTCGGCGTCCACAGACGTGCTTCGAGAGCAGATGGACCAGTTCCTGGGCATCCTGCAATTCCTTGAGGGCATGATACTGATTCTCGCGCTGCTGATTGCATACAACGCAACCAGCATCAACATGGACGAGCGGGCCAGAGAGCATGCGACGATGATGGCTTTCGGAGTCCCGTTACGAACCGTTCTGCGGATGGCGATGGTCGAAAGTTTCTTCGTCGGGCTGCTGGCGACCGTCGTGGGCCTGATCGGAGGCTACATCCTGCTCCAATGGACACTGACCTCCGCCCTGCCAGACGTGTTCCCTGAGTTACGCATGGAAGTAATCATCTCTACCAAGAACCTGGCTACCGCTTCGGTCCTGGGAATCATCGCCGTTGCCGCCGCCCCTCTGCTAACTATCCGAAAACTGCGCCGCATGAACCTACCATCCACCCTCCGAATCATGGAATAGTCTGTACAGGCGATGTCCATTCTGAATCGCAGTGAAGAATCTGGTCACGTGAGAGGCACGCTTGGCTTTTTGCGACCAGATGCTTCGCTGCCGCTCAGTATGGCACGGAACGAGTTCAATAGCGCCCGCCAGGGAAAGAAAAATTGATCTACCTGATTCATGGAGAGGACGACGTAAGCGTCGAGGAGACGGTGGCCGCGATGAAGGCCGATGCCGGCCCCGCCGAGCTTCGCGACGTGAATGTCACAGTCCTGGAGGCCAATAGCCTGACTCCTGAGGAGTTGGCGGCTGCCGCGTTCACGATTCCCTTCATGGCGGATCGACGGCTGGTGATCGTCCGAGGTCTGCTGTCCAGATTTGAGCGAGGCCGTTACTCGCGCTCCAATTCCAACGGCAACAGTCAGAGGAACGCCGTCGGCCCGTGGATCGAACTGGCCGGACAGCTTGACGGACTCCCTCCAACAACGGACCTAGTATTCACGGACGGTCTTCTGACCGGCAACAACACCCTGCTAACCAAACTCAAACCTCTGAGCAAGGAGAAAGTGTTCGCCCTGCCTAGAGGCAACGAAATCGGAAGCTGGATTTCTCAGCGCGCCGCCAAGCACGGCATGGATATTGAGCCTCGGGCGGTGGCGGCTCTGGCCGACTCGGTTGGCCGACAGCCCCGCATCTTGGACGCCGAACTTCGGAAGCTGGCGCTGTACCGCGACGGTCAGCCGGTGAGACAGCAGGACGTGGAGCGCATGGTCGCCTACGTCCGAGAGGCGAGCATATTTCAGGCCGTGGACGCGGTCGTCGAAGGTAGAACAGGCGACGCCATCCGCATGGCCCGCCAGATAACCGACGCAGGCCAGCCTGCATCCTACGTGATAACGATGATCGCCCGGCAGGTGCGCCTTCTTCTGCTGGCAAAGGACATGCGGACCCGCCAAGCGCCGTCCAACGAGATCGGCCAACGATTGCGCCTGCCTTCTTTCGCAGTCACCCGGACGCTTCGCCAAGAAAGCAGGCTGTCCTTTGAACGACTGAAGCACATGCATCACAAACTGGTCGACACCGATCTCGCGATGAAATCCATGTCGTCGATGGACGATCAACTAACCCTGGAATTGCTGATCGCTGAACTGTCCCTGGGTTAGACCGCGCCTTCCTCCCACTTCGATATATTACCCGTTTTTCACCCGTCTTCTACTCATTTCTAGTGATTGCGTGAGCGCCGTTAACCGTGATAATGGCCCCAATGATTACCTGAGCGGATAGTCACTAAAACTAGGGGGAGCGACGTGACAGCAATACAAACAGGAACATGCCCCAGGTGCAAAGGCGCAGTGATTGATTATTAGGCGTCGTCAGAAGATAGCCCCACATGCCTGACCTGCGGTTGGCAGGAGCAACAGGTGTCCGCGGACGTTCAAAGGGAAATTAACGCCAGTCTGGGACAGTCGAAGTTGGCGATTTCACCGTTCATACACGCCCCGTCCCGTGCGGCGTGGTGGCAGGACCGCGTTCTCAACGAGCGCCCATCTCTCTACGACCTGAACGCGGGCTAGTCGATGCGACCCCGTCACAAATCCACCAGGGGATAGCTGTGGCAACCTGATTTCAGCAGGCCGCACAAAGCTCTCCATTCTCAGAGGGGTCTCGAAGACTCTGGTGTCAGCTCGGCAACCGCTGCCTCGCTGCTCGACAAAATGCTTCGTTGCGACTCAGCATGGACAGTGGTTGGTAGGCGCTACCATCTATGGCATATAGTTCATCTGCTGGACTATTGCCTCGCCCAGCCTGAGATTTCCAGCGATCTTGACGGCTCCGGCATTCAGAGCTTCTTCCGGGTCGATACGCCCGCAGCACAATCTCAGAAAAACCTCCGACTCCATCACCAGCGTTACTGTTGGCTCGTCCGGCTCTGAGCCCAGTCGCGACGCTCGGCCATCAGTGACTCCTATCGACATGGTGAGTCCCGAAAGCCCCGTGATCTGGAATGATGCCGTCGTTCCGTCCGGTGCGGAGGCGCGGCGTCCCACTACGTAGGGCATCACATCGGCCATGCGATTCATGGAGTACTCTGCCACCAGCCCCTCGAAGTGCCCAGCCGTGCCCACTGCCCTGCGGATGTCCTGCTCGTGAACCCAGGCATCGAAGATGCGGATGTACATGGCGTCCGCCACCGTGCCTGAACCTGTGGGATTCTGAGTCTCCACCGCCAGATCATCCTCTGTGACGTCCTTCAGCATTTCCCGACGGTTTGCTGTAACGTTGTTGAACTCCTTCAGCACTTTCGAGCCGGGCCGCGATCTGCGGTAGTCAACATGCGCCTCGTTGGAGGCGCCAATCTGGTTCTTCACGTGAGGCGACTCAGGGGGCGTGTGATCCAGCGTCGGATTCCCGGCCAGTCGAGATTCAGACCCCGTTATGTGGGATAGCTGGTCTTGAACAGACCATCCAGGACAGTCCGTAGCCCGCTTCCACAGATCCTCGGTGAACGACTCGCACAATCCGCTCATAGATTCCCAGACGATGTCCAGACACGAGACGATGTGATCCCGGCGTGAGTTTTGCATTGCGGCCTCCGATTTATTTTTGGTGGGATGTAGTCAAATCCTATTCTAGGACAAAGATTCCAGATTCTGATGACAAGGCTATGGATTCGTCAATCACGGCTCTGTCGCATTGCCGAGATTTCGCCATAATAAACCCTGTAAAATTCTTCAGGCGAAGGATAATTCTCCTTGAGCATTTCAGCGTCAACGAATCCTTCAGGCGAGATATCCTGATGTAAAACCTTCCTGCATTCAATGACCAGGCCTGCCTCATTGTACGAAGGCGATTGCACAGATTCCGAAGCCATCACAGTCAGGCGCGTCTTGCTTAGTATGTCTAATTCCTTGCCAGACAAGCTGCCCAGAATCTCGATGTCGTCGGCGTATTTCTCGGAGAATGAACTCAGAGTAAACGAGTCCGATTTGTCGAGATAATTACGTGTATGTCGATAAGGACGCACCGCCACCTGAACAACCGGCTTGCTCCAAAGCATGCCTATGGAGCCGAATCCCACAGGCATCATATTGAAGTCTTCAAGAACGCCAGCAGTCAGAAGCAGGCGCCGGCTCATCCAGAATTCAACCGGATTGACACTCAAGTCTGAAATGGCTAACTCAACCACTGGAATCTCCCTGACTGGCGCTGAGAATAACGCTCGTTTCGATTCGTTCGTTCGACATTCATGCCCATTCGAGTTCAGATGTCGAGTTCACGAAGACGGGAGGTCGGCCATCACCGCCTCCGTGTGCTGTCCGAGGTTGGGAGCGGGGCCGCTAATTTCGCCTGCCGTTTCGCTAAGCCGCACCTGTATGCCCACCTGACGCATAGGGCCAAACGCAGGGTCGTTCAGTTGAACCACGGCGCCGGATTCCTGGGCGTGGGCTGTATCCATCCATTCCTCGATTGTCCGGCACATGGTGCATGGGACGCCGGCCTGCTCCATGATGCGCTCCCACTCTAGAGCGGTCCTGTGTCGCCAGACGGCTGAGAATTTTTCCTCCCAGACGCGCCGCTCATCCGCGTCATCTCGGAGTCGAGGGGCAGTGATCGGGTCGAACCATTCAGGATGCCCCAGAGCTTGGAGCATCGGGCGAATGGCGCGTTCGTATCCAGCGTTTATATTCACCCAGCGGTCGTCCCTGCACTGATAGAACCTCCCGATCACGGGAGACATTGCGGCTGGGGTTGATGGGACGTCGGGCCGGCTGACCAGCGACGCCCCCATAGCGGTGAACATGGCGTTGTACAGGGGAACCGTGATCTGCTGGCCTTCGCCAGTGCGAGCGCGATGAAACAGCGCGGCGGTGATGGCCGGCGCGGCGACCATCGCTCCGAAAATGCTGGCGTAAGGCAAAGATATGAAACTGGGGCCGGTTGTCCCATCCGGGCTGCGGTCGGCGTAGATGCCGGTCGAGGCTCCGATGATCGTTTCCAACCCTGCCATGCCGTTCCCAGGATGGTCGGTGTCGAAGCCAGGCAGAGAAGCATATATGATATCGCGGTTCAGGTATCGCGCGGCCCGATAGTCGGGCCATACCCTGTCGTCGCTGGACAGAAAACTCTCGATCAGGACGTCCGATGATCGAATAATCGCGTTGAGGACACTCGCGTCTCGTTCCTGCTCAAGGGCCAACACTACGGACTTCTTGCCCCGGTTCCAGACGGAGAAGGCAGGATGGCCTCGAAGAGGGTCGCCCTCGGCCGGCTCGATTTTCACCACCTCGGCTCCCTGGTCGGCTAGCAGCATCCCAAGAGCCGCGCCGGCCACGTGTCCGCCGAACTCTAGAATCCGATATGGGCAAAGAGCGCCTGCCAATGTTCACCTCCAACCGAAACTTTTCGAGATTTTATCACTTTGGATTGGAGGACGCGTTGATGTATGATCCGATCAGAGGATGCGTATCCTGCCCTCGGAGCCGGACACTTCCAGAAGCTGGCCGTCGCGGATAGCGGTTGTTGCGTTCGCCACTCCCAAAACGGCGGGTATGCCATACTCTCTGGCGGTGACGGCTGCGTGGCTCAAAATTCCTCCTGTCTCGACGACGATGGCGCTGGCGACTCCGAACAAGGGAGTCCAGGCGGGCATGGTGGTCCTCGCCACCAACACGTCGCCGGGTTTCAGGCGGTCGGCCTGGCTAAGATTCATCAGTATTCGGGCTGGGCCGCTGGCCGTCCCTGGAGAGCTTGGGTTTCCTCTCAGCACGTTGGGCTGGTCGGCTCGGAAGTGATTACGTCCATCGAAAAGCGAAAATCCTGAGATTCCGGTTGGGCGAGGGGCGCCTATATAAGTTGGAGGCTTCGCCTCTGCCCAGCGCGCCATGTCTTTCTTGTGTGCCTCAACAACGTCTCGATAATCATCGCTCTCTGAGTTCAACGCGGCGCGCACATGAGACACGTGCAGGTAGAACACGTCCGGCGGCTCGTCGATATGCCCATTCGAAGTCAAACGCCGTCCAATGGCGAGAACCAACCGTCGAGGCGTGAAGGCCAGACGCTGGTCGATATAGAAATTATGATCTTCCTGGAGGGGAGATAGATTGGTCGCGACCTCCAAAACGTCCTCGAACCGCCGACGGTCCTCGGGTTCGACGACTGCCAGCGTAACCTGAATAGCCTGATCGCGCTCGTGTCGCTGGCGGTCCAGCTCTCGGTCGGGGTCATAATCCTCCATCTCCAGGTACGCGCGCAACTGGCTGAGGGGAATCGAAGGGTTCTCTGCCCAGGTTGGCATTGAGAAATCGAACAGATCCGATCTCCAACCATAGTCGTCGAGGTATTTGGAGAAGGCACTCAGGAACAATCGGCCATCTGGATCGGATTCCAGCGCTTCAAGGGTTTGCCGGGCGGTTTCGGGAGTCACATCAAGAATGCGTTCTCGAACCGCAGGTATAGAGTCGGCAACCCTGCTCAACTTCCACAGCTTTCGACCGGCCTCGACACTCTTGTTGCCGTGACCCTGCACCAGCCGAGTTGCGTCGAGGAAACTTCCTTGAGTCAGCTTGCGGAAGGCGTCCAGCAGGAGATTCATGGCTCCGAACCACGGCATCACGGCCTGGGTGTGAAGCTGGCCCTGACGCTTGCGTGTCTCAAGCAACCTGTCGATCTCGCTCGACAGATCAGCATTAGACATCGCGTCGAAATCTGTCGTGCGATAGCGCTGGATATAACGCTCGACTTCAGGCAGTATTCGATTCTGCCACTGGGGCCACGCTGCCGCCAGACCTTTCAGCATATCCTCGAATGACCGAGGTGGCGGAGTTGCGTCAAGTTCCACATGCATGAACATATAGTGATTGACCAACCGCACGTCAGTGCCCAGCCCGAAACCCTTCAGGAATTGCTCATCCAGAAGCTCGAATCCCAGTGGCGTGATCACATCCGGGGCGTGCATGGGATCGAACTCCCAGTGCCGCAGGGCGTCGGAAGGATCATCCCATGTCACGGGAAACTGGTCGGTGGATTCGGGCATCGAGTGTCAAACCTCTGGCATGTGGGAGTCTGTAAAATCATAACAGAGGCGCTGTTCGGCTATCCTCTATTCAGACCTCAATTCGCTTAACGAAACAAAGACAGGCATCCTAATGATTCGGGATGCCCGCCTGAGAGCTTGGCTCAGGATCGTCGAACCTTGCTAAGGGCCGCTTGGCCCCTTAGGCCCCTGGATACCCCGAGGTCCGGTCAGGCCTTAGGTTGGAAGTTCGTTGACCCTGGTCAAAATAGAGCTTACCGTGCCTTGAACGCCCGCAACGTTTGCGTTGACAGCGTCTCTAGCCAAGTTTGCATTGGCGATGAACGCGCCCTCAATGGTGCTGACGACAGTCTTTATCAGGTTCAAAGTGTCCAACGGGTCGTTGGCCTGGCCGCAGGTGACACTTGTTATCGAAGCGAATGGACCGGACGCTCCGCACCGTTCGAGGTCCGACAGCGACGTCGGTACGATGTCCCCGATTGCGTTGAACACCGTCTTAACGTTACCCGGCAGAAACAGGGCGTTGATAAAGTCCGGCGGGCCGTTGAGCAAATCCGTTGGGTCGGTGCTTATGTTGATGCTCTCTAGTTCGTCAATGTCTGATTTCAGGTTGGAGGCCGCTCTCAGGCCCAGGTTCTGAGCCAAACTGTTGACGGCGTCCCGAAGATCAGCGGCTGCGCCTTCAACCTCTGTCTGCCTGACGTTTATGCCGCCCAGGCAAACCGTAGCCTCGATGCCCACCTCGGCTCCAGCTTCAAATCCAAAACCAAGCTGTGCTTTAGTCGCCGGTGAGACCATTGCTCCGTTGCCATAAGCATTGACGCCCACGATTCGCACCACCTTGGAGTCCGCCGCTGTAGCTGGCGCAATCATCAGACCTGCGGTCCCACCAAGATTGAGACAGGCCGTAATCTCCATGTCCATATCGTCCACCACGTGGATGTCGAAGATGAAATCGCTTAGGTCGTCCAAGAAGTCATCGATATTCTGAAAACGGTCCAACAAAGCATTCTGGTTGGCCGCGAGCTGAACTTCCAGAGCGTCTAACCGGGCGTTGACCAGCGCCTCCTTATCGTCGAGTTTGGTGCTTGCCATATTGGTCTGAAGGCCCTCGCGCTCTAGTTCCTTGAGGCGGCTAGTCAGAAAGTATCGCCGGTTGATCTCCTTCTGGCCCAGATCATCATCGTGAAGGGCAGTCTCATCGAGCCTGCACAGACAGTTGGCGCCGGGAGAGAAACTGCCCACCGCGGACTGCGTCTGTCCCAACCACAGACCGCCATCATCAATGTCCAATGCGCCTGTGGGAAGTCCTGCGACACCGATCTCGATGCTGTTCCGGTATATTGCGTTGAATCCTGACTCTTGTCGCACCCATGCAACGTGGTAGAATCTTTTGAGTTTCAGGGGGTGATGGCAATGAGAATATAGGGGACGGTCCCTTGAGATACACGGTAATGTTGTTGAAATCTAAGGACAGAGACATCTCGTTCGCCTGACCCGAATTCG
>DCAW01000146.1:6565-6779 GCA_002313895.1 Dehalococcoidia bacterium UBA1123 | reverse complement strand
GATGTCGTAACCACAGGAGGCCTAATTTCTCATGACCACCGAGCGAATCAAACGACGTATTGAAAGGCTTCTCGACCAGGTCGAGGAAGCCGCAGACGCCGAGGATTGGGAGACAGTCCAGAGGCTATCGCTCCAAGTCCTGGACATGGACGAGGGCAATGTAGACGCCCAGACTTTTTCAAGAATGGCCGAGCGCAGTCTCGGAGTCGCTCCC
>DCAW01000146.1:4521-6220 GCA_002313895.1 Dehalococcoidia bacterium UBA1123 | reverse complement strand
CCGCAACGCCGACCCCCGAGCCCGCGATGGCGACCCCCACCCAAGAGGCCCCGACTCTAGCACTCCCAACACCGCCCGCCCAGGCGCAGACGCCCACCTCCTTCTCCGATGGGCGGTACGAGGTGAAGAGGTTCCTGGGCGAGGGCGGCAAGAAGATGGTGTACCTGGCCCACGACAACCTGCTGGACCGGGACGTAGCCTTCGCCCTGATAAAGACCGAGGGTCTGGACGTCATAGGGATGACCCGTATCAACCGGGAGGCCCAGGCCATGGGCAGACTGGGCTCCCACCCCCACATCGTCACGGTGTTCGACCTGGGAGACCACGACGGACAGCCGTTCATGGTCACCGAGCTGATGGGCGGCGGAGACGTGGAGGGTATGCTGGAGGACGCTGCGGAGCACCGGCTGCCCCTTGAGCAGGCCGTGTCCATAGCATCGGAGACGTGCAGGGGTCTGGAGTTCGCCCACTCCAAGGGGATCGTCCACCGGGACCTAAAGCCCGGGAACGTGTGGCTGACCGGGGACGGGGTGGCCAAGATAGGGGACTTCGGTCTGGCGGTGGCCTCGGACCGGAGCCGGTTGACCCAGGAGGGCATGATGGTGGGGACGGTGTCGTACATGCCCCCGGAACAGGCCATGGGGGGGGAGGTGACCCAGCGGGCCGACCTGTACTCCCTGGGGGCGATGCTCTACGAGATGGTAACCGGGAGGCCCCCGTTCCTGGGGGACGACTCGGTGTCCATCATAGGGCAGCACATCAACACGCCGCCGGTGTCTCCCACCTGGCATAACGGTAACTGTCCCCGGCCCCTGGAGGCGCTGATTCTCAGACTTTTGGCCAAGAACCCCGAGGAGCGACCCGGGTCGGCCTCCGACGTCCTGACGGTGCTGGATGGGTTGGGCACAGAGGTGAGTCTGGAGGCCCCGGCCGTGGTGGGGGCGGAGACCTCCGAAGGGCGGACTAACGCCTTGGACTCTGTTGCCCAGGGGGTGTTCGTGGGACGCCAGCAGGAGATGGGCGAGCTAAAGGCCGCACTAGAGGATACCCTCTCTGGCAGAGGTCGGATGATGACGCTGGTGGGTGAGCCGGGCATTGGTAAGACCCGGACGTCCCAGGAGCTGGCGACGTATGCGGGACTGCGGGGCGTCAAGGTGTTGTGGGGCCGGTGCTACGAGGAGCAGGGTGTGCCGCCCTACTGGCCGTGGGTCCAGGCCATAAGAAGCTACGTCAGAGACACCGAACCCGAGAAACTGAGCACGGAGATGGGCGCCGGCGCCGCCGATATTGCAGAGGTGGTGTCGGATGTGAAGACCCAGCTGCCGGGGCTTCAGCCTGCACCACAGTTGGAGCCGGAGCAGGCCCGCTTCAGGCTCTTCGACTCGATCACCGCCTTCCTCAAGTCCGCATCTCAGTCCAGGCCGCTGATGATCATACTGGACGACCTGCACTGGGCGGACAAACCCTCCCTTCTACTGCTGCAGTTCGTGGTACGGGAGCTCAGTAACGGACGCATACTGCTGGTCGGTACCTACCGGGACATGGAGCTTTCAAGGCAGCACCCGTTGGCGGAATCCCTGGGGGAGTTGACCAGGGAGAGGGCATTCCAACGTGTGCTGCTGCGGGGACTGAGCCAGGAGGACGTGGGAAGGTTCATAGAGGTGGCAGCGGGCGTACAGCCCGAAGACGCGCTGGTGAA
>DCAW01000146.1:0-4141 GCA_002313895.1 Dehalococcoidia bacterium UBA1123 | reverse complement strand
CGTCTGCTGGTGCAGGAAGGACAGCTCGGCCAGGCACAGAGAACTTCCGGACGTCAGACCGAGTCGTGGACCGTTCGGATACCCGAGGGAGTTCGGGAGGTCATAGGCAGGCGTCTCAACCGGATGTCGGAACGGTGCAACGACACGCTGACGATGGCGTCGATAGTTGGTAGGGAGTTCGAGTTCAGTCAGTTGAAGGCGTTGGTGGAGGACCTGTCCGAGGACATGCTTCTGGACGTACTGGAGGAGGCGCTGGCGGCCCGTGTGATAGAGGAGATGCCGGACTCTATAGGCCGTTACCAGTTCACCCATGCGCTTTTGCAGGAGACATTGATGGACGAGCTGTCGCTGACGCGGAGGGTGAGGCTGCATGCGCGCATAGCGGAGTCGTTGGAGGCCATGTACGGTGACGATGTGGAGTCGCATGCTGAGGAACTGGTGTTCCACTTCGAGCAGGCGCAGGCGATTTTGGGAACCGAAAAGCTGGTCAAATACTCGGTGTCAGCCGGCGACGCGGCTCTGAGCACGTGGGCCATTGAAGAGGGCCGCGCCCACTTCGAACTTGCCCGCAACTTGTTGACCGACGATACTGACGGACGCACCAAGGCAGAGGTGTTATTTGGATACGCGCGGGCCAGGTCGGCGCTGCCTTCTGAAGGGGAGTTCCAGCGCTGCCTTGATCTGATGGCTGAAGCGTACCAGGCGTTCAAGTCTGTCGGTGACTACCAAGGGGCCGTCTCAGTCGCCGCACAACTCACCATCAATGTCATCCGATTTTCGTCCGGCGCAGACGTCCTACTGCGGGACAGCCTCCAACACGCGGCCGAAAACAGTCCGGAAAAGGCCAGAATCCTAGCGCTTTTGGGACACGTCACGTATTTTCAAGCGGGCTCGGAAGAAGAAGCCAGCCAGGCGTTGGATGAATCTCTGAAGTTGGCGAACGATCTCAATGATAAACCTGTTCAGGCATTGGTGCTCGCGGTGCAATCAGAGATGTCGGCCAGAAATCTCAATTTCGACGATGCCCGGTCGAAGAGCGATCAGGCGATAAATCTGGCGGCCCAGGTGGGCGACAGCAACTCCGCAACCCTGGCCTTCGAGACCGCAGCCAACCTTAACTGGACAACCTGCGATCTGGAGGCCGATACTAGACTTAGGGCCCTGAAAGATCGCCTCTTAGCGGATGGACTGCGACTGTCGACTGATGCCGTAGAAATGGGTCCCTTTTTCGCCAACTGGTTCAGGGGCAACTCTTCGGAGGTGCGCAACTACTTCGATCACGCCCGTGAAAACAACCTGCCATTTCCCCAAACACTGGAGGCCCTATACCTACTGGAACTGGGGGAGGGGGAAAAAGGCAGAGAGCAGTTGGATAACGTCGTCCACTACGCAGATGCTGAAGAGAACCCGGTCCTGGGCCATTTCGTCCAGGGCATGGCCTGGGGATCATTTCTGCTGGGAACCACCCAATATGCTGAACTCGCAAGGCGTATGCTCCCTCATGCCCAGCGCAGCGATATGTACGGGAACACGGAACTGGTCACGATTCCCATGGCGGAAGCTATTATCGCGGTCGTCCTCGGCGATGAGGAACTTGCGGCACAGGCTGACGAAAAACTACGAGAGGTTCCTCAGCTGGTTTCCTTTATGCATACGACTTCAAGGGTGAAGGGCCTCGTTGCCAGAATGATTGGGAACGGGGAAAAGGCAAGACGCCACTTCCAGGATGCGATAGATTTTTGTGAGAGTAGGGGCATGAAGCCCGAACTCGCCTGGTCCTACTCAGACATGTCGGAACTGGTGAGGGATATCGACGATGATGCTGCGGCCAGCCAGCAGCTGGTCGAGAACGCTCTGGCCATTGCCAACGATATTGGCATGAAACCTCTCATCAACCGGATTCTGGCGAGGCGGGAGATCTTGAAGGCGTGACCACGGTAATCTGTATGGTAGAGGCACCAGGAAGTGGTCGCCAAAGTGACAGGAGAAAGGTAATTGGACTTCAGACAGATATTGAAACTTCAGTTCGACGAATATGAAAGTGAGACGAAAAGATTGGTCCAAGGGCTGACGGACGAAGAGCGCAGGTTCATGCCTTCTGGGGACTCTCACCACATAGACTTCGCCCTGTGGCATGCCACACGGGCAGAGGACGTCCTGCTAAACCTCGGCGCGCGGGAACAGGACCAAACGTGGACTAACGATGGTTGGTCAGACAGATTTGGGATTCCGGCGGAAGACTTGGGATTGGGATACAGTGCCGAGCAAGTCAGGGGGATGCCGCCGACCCCCATCGACCTCCTGCTGGCGTATTACGACGCCGTCAGAAAAGTGACGCTGGAGTATGTCGCGACGGTGGACCCGGACGAGCTAGACGAGCGGTGCCCGTTCGAGCCCTTGCACACACAACTGCCGGGGATCACGAAGGGGGGTGTGCTTGCCCACATGGTGGTGGAACCGGCACAGCATCTTGGACAAATCGGTTACATCCGGGGCATTGTACGCGGGTTAGACGGCTAGTTGCGGGATGCTGGTTCCCCGAAAAACATCCGAATAGTCCCAGTAGAATAATTTCTCTGGGATCCTGAATGAAGCACGACAACGGGAGGAACATCAATCATGGTCGCAGACTCAATCTCCGGAGTTCTTTCAAAGGAAATGCTGGAGCGTTTCCAGGAACGTGCCCCGACATACGACAGGGATAATACGTTCTTTCAGGAAGACTTTGACGAGTTACGAGAAGCCGGGTATCTCTACGCGGCGGTACCTAAGGAACTGGGCGGTCTTGGCATGAACCTGGCGCAGGTGGCGGCGTGTCAACGACGTATCAGTTACTACGCGCCCGCAACCGCCCTCGGGGTCAATATGCACTTTTACTGGACAGGTGTCGCCGCCGACGTCTGGCGATCCGGAGACAAGTCCGTGGAGTGGATATTGGCCGAAACCATGAACGATCACGTGTTTGCGGCTGGGCACGCCGAGCAGGGAACGGATATACCGCTCTTAACTTCCACAACAGTGGCGGAGCGTGTTGAAGGCGGTTATCGCTTCACAGGGCACAAGTTTTTTGGCAGCATGAGCCCGGTATGGACTTATCTGGGGTTGCACGGGTTGGATAACAGTGATCCAGAAGCTCCCAAAATCATCCACGCATTCATGCCTCGTGGGACCGAAGGCTATGAAATCAAGGAAGTTTGGGACACGTTGGGAATGCGCGCGACGCAGAGTCAGGATACGATTCTCGATGGCGCGTTCGTTCCTGACAGGTACATAGGTCGGGTGGTACCAGCCGGCGCCGCAGGCATCGATCTGTTCACGCTGGGCATCTTCGCCTGGGCGTTGACGACCTTCGGCAATGTCTACTACGGCATCGCCCAACGGGTCCTGGAGATGACTATCGAAGCGGTCAAAGGGAAATCTTCCATTGCACTGACTCGCTCCATGGCGCACCATCCCGAAGTCCAACACGCAATCGCGGAGATGGTCATGGAGATGGAAGCCATAGCACCGCAATTAGACAAAGTAGCCGAGGATTGGTCGAATGGCGTCGATCACGGACAAGCGTGGGTGATAAAACTTATAGGGGCAAAATATCGTGCCGTCGAAGGCGCTTGGAAGGTTGTGGACGCGGCCCTTGATGTCACGGGCGGTTTCGGCATCTTCAAGAAATCGCCCATCGAACGGCTCTGGCGTGACGCTCGTCTTGGCAAGATTCATCCAGGAAACTATGCGCTCAGTCATGAGTTCGTGGCAAAGGTAGCCCTGGGGATCGACCCTGACGAACCACCCCGCTGGGGTTGAACTAACCCCAGTAGCGTAGAGCCAGTGTGGTGGCGGCTGGGGAGAGATCCACATGCCGGATTCCAACATGGAACAATTGACCGGACTCAATTTGACTCGTGCCCATGGATGTTGTCCGCATTCCCCTCGTTGCGTACCATGTCACCACATTTCAGGAGAAATGTTTCTCGATGACCACAGAGCGAATCAAGCCGCAGATTCCAAGAACTGGCAAGAGGTCCACGACCTCTCACGAGAAACCCTGGCGCTGGATAGGGGGAACGCCGACGCCGTTGCGTTCCTGGAGATGGCCCCCAAGACATGCTTGGGGGCGCAACCGCGCCAACCGCCCCCGCAACGC
>DCAW01000107.1:7487-11914 GCA_002313895.1 Dehalococcoidia bacterium UBA1123 | reverse complement strand
CACGTAATTTTGGACAAAAGAAAAAGGCGCCCAGGTGACGCCTTATGCGTGTTCGTGGCAGGCTCTAAGTGTCCTTAAGTGGAGTCGTTGATGTCCTGGCTCTGTACATCAGCACCGACCGCCTTCCGGGGCTGCTCGCCCACACAATGGAAGAATTTGACCAAGCCCAGTCCCATTTCGAGGATGCTGTGAGTTTCAGCCGCAACGCCGGTTATAGACCAGAGCGTGTATGGTCGCTGTGCGACTATGCCGACATGTTGTTGGACCGCAAACGCGCAACTGACCAGTACATGGCGAAGGCCTTGTTCGAGGAATCGCTGTCCATATCCACTGAGTTGGACATGGGGCCGCTAAAGGAGCGGGTCGAATCGCACAAGTCAGCGCTTCCGGTATAGCGTTTTAGATGGCAGAGGAATCCTGTGGACGTCCGTAGACGGATGCGATGCAACCAACGAAAAAATACCTCTCCGCCATGCTGAACGGAGTCGAAGCATCTGGTCGAGCATCAACCAACCGTTGTCCCATCGTGACCAGACCCTTTGCTTGCAGTCTCAGGGCGGTGATGTTCAACCGCAGAATCCTTACCATCTGATACATGAAAACCCGACACCTATCCCATTACCTGCCCCACGCCTCCCAGGCGCGTTCGACGGCTTGCTGGGCCTCGCGGTGTTCGTCGCCCAGACGGGTGATGGCGTCCATATCCTGCCGGGTTGAGGCAGTCTCCAGCTTGCGCTCTATGTCTGCCAGATGGGACTCTAGCTTTTCGATGTTCGCTTCGTGGTTGATCTTCGGCTTGAAAGCGTCGGCCTTTTTCTCTTGCTTTCGGGTTTCGCGCTCTCGGCGCCGGTGCCTTGCTCGCGCGCGCTTGGACACCGGAACGGGCGTTGCTGGCTCTCTCGACTGATTCCATTCTGCGAACGTTCCGGGGAACAGCTTGATCGTCCCGTCCTCTATGGCCCATATCTGTTCGGCCATCACCGAGATGAAGTGGCGGTCGTGAGACACGAACAACAGCGCGCCTTTATAGTCCGCCAGCGTGGCCTCTAGAGCCTCCCTGCTGGGGATATCTAGATGAGTTGTCGGCTCGTCCAGCGCCAGGACGTTGGGTTCCAGTATCAGCAGCCGGGCCAAGGCAAGCCGGGTGCGTTCGCCGCCACTGAGAGAGTCTGTCAGCTTGAACACGTCCTCGCCCTGGAACAGGAACCGAGCTAGGTAGTTGCGAGCGTCGCCGATGGCGATGTTCTTGGCGTCCAAAAATGCGTCCAGCACCGACTTTCCCTGGGGCAGGTCGTCGGTGCCCTGTTGCAGGTACCCGACTTGGACGTTGTGACCCAACGACACCGAGCCTGATAGCGCGGGCTGCAGGGACAGTATCGTCTTGATAAGACTGGTCTTGCCCATGCCATTTGGGCCGACGATGGCCGTCCGGGAGCCTCGGAATAGCTGAGTTTCAGGCACCGTCAAAAGCTCAATCGGCTCCCCGTCGTTGGGAAACCCGACCTTGAGGTTTCGGACGCTTAGCGTCACCTGCCCGGAGCGTGTGGCCTCTGCGCTGGAGATGCTGATGGATTTCTCGCGTTGAGGAGCTTCTTTGCGCTCCAGTCTGTTAAGGCGCGTCTGGCGGCCTTGGGCTTCCTTGGTGCGTTGGCCTGCCATGTAGCGCTGGATGAAGTATTCTTCCTTGTCGATGAACTCTTGCTGACGCTCGAACTCGATGTGCTGACGCTCAACCTGCGCCCGCTTCAACTGTCGATACTTGGAGAAATTGCCAGGGAACCTCTGGAGCTTCCCTTGCTCAAGCTCCAGGATTTCCGTGGCCACCCGATCTAAAAAATACCTGTCGTGGGACACCACCATTACCGAGTAGTTGAAATTGGACAAAAACCCTTCCAACCACTCCAAGCCAGAAAAATCGAGATAGTTCGTAGGCTCGTCCAATACCAGGAGATCGGGGTCCGCGAGCAGAGCTTTCGCCAGCGCCGCGCGTGTCCTCTGGCCTCCGCTGGCAACGGACGCGGGGGTGTCGAGTGTGTCCAGAGTCAGGCCAACCCCGACGACCACCCGCTCCATCAGGTTCTGATAATCGTAGCCGCCACGGGCCTCGTACTGCTCAACCAGGGACGAGTATTGATTCTCAGCCTGCGTGCGTTCTCGACCGTCGGTCTGCTGAATATCCAGCGCGGCAGCGGCCATCCCCTCCTCAAGCGCAATGAGGTCGTCGAAGGCGGTCATAATCTCGTCTCTGAGAGAGCCTTCAGCCTCGCTCTGGGGAATCTGAGAGACGTAGCCGATGCGGATACTGCTGCCACGAATTACAGCGCCGGCGTCAGAGTCCAACTCGCCCAGAAGCATTCGCAGAAGCGATGTCTTGCCGCCTCCGTTGGGGCCGACGATTCCGATTCGGGCGTGTTCGTTCACCTCCAGACTCACGTCGGAGAATATCTCGACCTCGCCGAAAAGCAGCTTCAGTTTTTGCGCTGAGAGTATTGGCAATTATAGTCAGTCTAATATGACTGTGTCGTTCTGAGACCGCAGTCGAAGAATCTGGTCGTTAATAGAACACAAGTCGGCGCGAGCGGCTAGGTACTTCGTTATGACAACCACGGGTCCGGTGTCAGTCGTCTGCGGGGACCGCTTCAGGCTCAGCCACCTCGGGCACTGTGACGTTTGAGCCAACGTATTCGCCCATCCATGCTACCAGACGAGAGAGGTATTCTTCACGCATCCGCGGATGGCCGCTTCGGACGAAGCCGTGGTAGCCGCCGGGAAACCGGACGAACTCGACGACCTTGCCAAGCCGCTTGAGAGTCACGTAATATTGCTCGCTCTGCTCCATAGGGACGCGCAAGTCTGCCTCTCCGTGTAGCAACAGCACAGGAGTCTCGACGTTGGGCGCGTATGTCAGCGGCGAACGATCTAGAAATGCTTCCAGGGCGTCTTTGCGGACTCCGCCCCAGTGCGGTTCGCCGAATCGCACCCCGATGTCCGACGTTCCGTACATGCTCGACAGATTGGTGCATGGCGCACCTATCACGGCTCCTTTGAATCGGGTGTCATGCCCGACGATCCATGAACTCATGAAACCGCCGTAGCTGTATCCTGTAATACCCAGCCGGGAAGAGTCCACGTAATCTCGCTCGCAAACCTCGTCCACCGAGGCCATGATGTCTCGGTAGTCCTCGCCACCCCAGTCCTGCAGGACTGCCTTCATGAACTCGACGCCGTATGTCGAGGAACCTCTGGGGTTCACTGCCAGCACCAGATATCCCGAAGCGGTCATTACCTGCTGAATAGGGTTGTAAGAGTCGGCGAATACTCCGTGCGGCCCACCGTGGATGTCCAGAATCAGCGGATACTGGAGGGTCGGGTCAAAATCAGAGGGAAACATCAAACGAGACTCGATTTCGTATCCCGCTCGGTGGATGGAGAATTTTTCGATCTCGGCTGCTGGATTCTCTTGGAAGAAGTCTTGGTTGAAGTTGGTAAGTTGAGTCGTGGAGCCGGACTCCAAGTCAATGAGAACCAGGTCTCCGGCAGAGTCAGTCGGCAGGTTCTGGATGATGGCCCGCGCCGCGCCTGCACTGTATGTCACTTGACCGATGCCTGCGCCTCCAGCGGTTATCTGCCGAAGCTCGTCGTCAGCCAGGGACACCGAGAACATGGATATTTGGCCCTGATGTCCTGCCAGGAACAGGATGTGGCCATCGGATGTCCACCTCATCTCAGGAGCCGGGACCAACGGCGAGTAACCTCCGGCAGGGCTGATGGAATCGTCGGTCAGCTTGCAGGGCTCACTGCCGCGTTCCAAAGTGAATAGCCATGCCTGCGAGCCGGCGTTGGCGCCATCCACATCCGAGCCTGCCACGGCGATGGACTCGCCGTCAGGGGACCACGTGAGCGCCGCCACGGAGTTGAGGCTGCTGGAAATATGCTCGATCTCGCCGCCCGACGCGTTTGCCAAATAGGCGCCGGTGCGATTGGTGATTTCTCGCTCGACGCCTCGGTCGCTGACAAAAGCGATTCTCGCGCCGTCAGGAGACCACGCCGGAGCGCTATCTTCGCCCTCGCCGTCGGTAATCTGACGGGTCTCTCCGGATGCGACGTTCACCACGAACACATGACGGAACGCATCGCCGCGCCACCCTATGCCATCAGCGCGATACCGGATACGATGGACCTCACGAACGCGAGGGTCGATCTTAGGATCGTGGTCGTCGGGAAGCAGGTCCGGGTCAACGTCAGAGACAAAGGCCAGCGAGCCGGAGTCCGGAGACCACGCAACGTCGGTAATCCCTCCAGGCACGTTGGTCAGTTTCAGGGCTTCGCCTCCGGCGGAGGGGATGGCCCATATCTGCTTCCGTCCCTTGCTATCGGGCCTCGAGAATGCCAGAGTCTTGCCGTCGGGAGAGAATCGAGGCCCGAAG
>DCAW01000107.1:1456-7177 GCA_002313895.1 Dehalococcoidia bacterium UBA1123 | reverse complement strand
AATCGAGGCCCGGAGTCTTTGTCGCCATTGGTGAAACGGGACGACTCGCCGGAAGCGACGTCCATCATCATGACGTGAGACACGGTCTCCATACTCTCATGGTCGATGCTGGACTTGGCGAAAGCCACCCTCGCGCCGTTAGGAGACAGCGATGGGTCGCCAACGTTAATCAACTGGTAAACGATATCAGAAGTAATAGTGTTAGACATGCCCTAGCCTCCGAACGCTGATTATTGCCTGTGACTATCTAACCCCGTGGAGCGGGGCGCGGTCAAGTGAGATGCCCGAATCACGTTCGAATTAAGCGTACCCACAGAGAACATTAATTCTTGCCCTGCGACAACACGAGCGCTACAGTGGACGACACGGCATCGCACGATGTGGGGAGGCTGGATATTGGAGCGTTCTACTGCCCGCAAAGGCATTTTCTACGGCTGGTTCGTTCTGGCGGCGGGTTTCTTTGTGCTGTTTATGGCCACAGGAGCCAGGAACGGGTTTGGCGTCTTCATCGTCCCTCTAACTGAGGAGTTCGGTTGGAGTCGCGGCGCGCTGTCCTTCGCAATCGCTGTCGGGTGGGGTGTTAACGGACTGAGCCAACCCTTCATCGGCAGGCTTTACGATCGATTCGGCGGGCGCGCTGTCATATCGATAAGCCTGTTAATTCTCGGCGTCAGCACGATACTGCTCAATCGCACAACTAACCTGTGGTTCCTCATCGCTGTTTACGGACTGATAATGTCCACTGCCTCCAGTGGGGCGTCGCTGGTGACCATCCATGCGGTGCTGGCGAAGTGGTTCTACCGTAGGCGGGGTCTGGTCATAAGCATCAGCACCGCGGGTGGGTCCGCAGGGTCGATGATTTTGGCGCCCTTCACCACGTACATGATTTTGTGGGCTGGATGGCGGGTGTCCTGGGTCGTGCTGGGCGGGTTCATCCTGGTTCTTGCCTTGCCGCTGGCGTTCTTCTTCATCCGCGACAATCCTTCCAAAATAGGCGAAACTCCAGACGGCGACGATCGTCCACGAGACCAGGCGCCCGGTGTAACCTATGACTATCCGGAAGCTCCTCTGGAAAGAGAGAAATGGCAGGAGTCGTTCAGCACGCCGCCTATCTGGCAGATGACAGCGGCCTATTTCATTTGCGGAGTGACCACCGCCATAATCTCAGCTCATTATGTCCCCTTTGCCATTGACCGGGGAGCGTCGCCAGAGATGGCAGCGTTCGCCTTCGGACTGATGACTGGGCTGAACGTCGTGGGCGTAATCACAGTTGGCATATTATCGGACATATTTGGCCGAAAGTACCTGCTGGGCATAATTTATGCCACTAGAGGTCTGGCCTACGCGATGCTGATCCTCGCGCCTGGGATGATTGGCATTTGGGGCTTTGCTGTGATTGCTGGGTTCTCGTGGGTTGCAACCGCGTCGCTGACATCGACCCTCACAGCGGATATATATGGACTGCGCAATTTGGGAACGTTGGGTGGAGTATCCACGTTGTCCCATCAGGTGGGCGGAGCGCTGAGCGTCTTAATGGGCGGCGTGCTGTATGACGTATTCGGCTCATACGACGTGCCGTTCTCCATTGCGGGGTCGTTGCTGGTATTCGCCAGCATATTCGCCTTCAGCATACAGGAGAAGCAGTATTCGTCGAGATATCAGACTGGCCTTCCCCGACCTGCATCTGCGTCCGCCGGCGACGGTGATTAATCAGGCGTTGAGGTCTGACTGATATGCTTCCTCTTCTGGCTGGCCTCGCCCACCACTCTGAACCCGGCGACCCTGAGCTGATGGCCTGGATTAAGGACCGGATCGACGCTCTCGTGGGTCTGGAGGCTGAGGCGATCGTCATTGTGCTGGGAGCGATCATTGTCACGATACCGCTGGCAATTATGGCGTTGTACGTGGTTCAGCGTGCGCTCCAACGGAGGGCATAGGGCGAGGATATCAGAGATAGCTTTCAGCGATCAGAAACCTGGCATTCTGAGTCGCAGCGAATAATCTGGTCGTCTGTATAACGACGGTTGCAATGCCCACGATCAGATGCTTCACTCCGTTCCGCATGACAAAATTTACGTTCGTGGTCGATCATGGCCTCTAGAAATCCAGCGTCTCAGCCATGCGCTTGCGGTGGAATCGGGGGTCTCCCAGGTAGTGGTATAGCGTGCGGGACATCTGTGTGTGCAGGGTCAGACCGTAATCTTTCATGACGCCGATTCCGGCATGGACCTCGTGCGCGCCGTTGCACGCCTGATAGTACCCCTCGGTGGTCACGGCCTTTGCTAGGTGGATACTGGTTTCCACCCCATTATCTGTGAGCCGGTCCGAGTCCAGTTTCCACAGTGCCTCGTATGTGGTCCATCGAGCGGCGTCCAGGTGGTTGATGATGTTCACGATGTGGTCCTGCACCCTCTGGAACCGACCGATGGGATTGCCGAACTGGATGCGGGTTCGCGAGTACTCCAACGTCATGTCGAAAACCGCTTGCGATCCGCCAACCTGGTAGGCGCACAGGATGGGAATTGCCTTCTGAAATGCCCTCTGGAGGGGCTGCCAGGCCGAACCAGGCTCTCCCAGCACGGCGTCGGCTGAGACTTCAACCGAGTCGTACGTCACCTCTCCGACCCAGCCCATGAATCCGGACAGCAGTCGGGTCGAAACTCCGGGAGTGTTGGCGTCCACCATCATGAGAGTCATGCCTTCGTGGCCCCGCGCACGGACGGCGGTGATGAGGGTCGTGGCCGATGCGGCGTCGTGGACGAACAGTTTGGTCCCGCTGAGGACGTATCCGTTGTCTGTGGGCTGGGCGCGCATGGACACAGAGTCCGGGCCCCAGCCGTAGTCTGGCTCGGTAAGAGCGAGCGCGGCGATCTCTCTGCCGACTGCTATGGATGGCAGGTAGCGCTGGCGTTGCCCCTCGGTTCCAGCCTCCAGAATTGTGAGCGCTCCCAGCACTCCCGATGAGAAGAACGGCCCGGACAGCGGGCCTGCTCCCATCTGCTCGTACACCACCGCCGCGTCGGTCAGAGAGCTGCCGGAGCCTCCGTACTGCTCCGGCACTAGCATGCCCAGCCATCCGATATCGGATGCCTTTTGCCATAGCTCGTCCGAGTACCCGGACTCGGTCTCCTCAAGCTCTAGCAGGATGTCTTTGGAGGCCTCGCGCTCCATGAAATCCCGCGCTGTTGTCTTGAGGAGTTCTTGCTGTTCGGTCAGTGATAGGTCCATATTATGTGTCCCGTTATCGATTATGTTTTAAGCCAGACGCCCCGCCTGCTCGCGCACCTGACGCCCAATGCCCAGACGACGGGACATGATGACCTTTTGTATCTCCGCCGTGCCGCCGGGGTGCAACGCGACGATGCTGGACCGTTGGAACACCTCCATGTGACTGTCGGACTTGTCCCACTTTGGGTCGTCGGTCAGCGCGTAGGGGCCGAGTATCTTCAGGATCGCTTCGCCCATACGAAGGCCCGACGTCTTGCGATAGTAGGACGACTGAGGCCCCTCGTGGGCTAGCTTCTGATGAGCGTGCCTCATCCAGTAGTTGCGAAGGCCGAACAACCGCGAAATCTCGGCCTCGACAAACACGTCGACCAGCAGTTCCTGAACCTCCGGGTCTTTGCTTATCGGCTGGCCGTCGCGCTTAAGCTCGCGGGCATAATCGAACAACCTGTCCACCAGCCGGTTGCGGCGTATCGTGCCGCCTGAGCCGTGCTCAAGCTCCAGATGGGTTGTGGCGACTTGCCAGCCGTTGTTCTCCCCACCGATGAGGTTCGATGCCGGAACCCGCACGTTGTCGAAGAATATCGTGTTCTTGTGTCCGGTGCCTGCTCCGCCTTCGCCGCCAGCGATTAGCAGGTCCATTGGGACAACTGTTAGGCCCGGAGTTTCTGCCGGGACGATGAACCAGCTAAGGTTCTGGTGGCGGTCCCCATCGGGGTCGGTGCAGGTGATGGTCCAGTACTGCTCCGCGCCGTGAGAGCTTCCGACGAATATCTTCTGGCCGTTGATGACGTAATCGTCGCCGTCTCGGACCGCGCTTATCTGGACCCCTGCAAGGTCAGAGCCTGCGTTGGGTTCTGTGAGTAGCTGCCAGGTGCGGACCTCTCCCTTGAATATGGGAGGAAGGAACCGTTCTTTCTGATCATCGTCTCCCCATACCAGGATGCTGGCTCCACCCAGACGCCCGCCGCTGTCGTAGTAAGGGGGCAGAGAGAGGGAGTATTCGTCCAACTCCTCGTCCAGGACGATAGCGTGATCGATGGTGAGACCGCCGCCGCCGTACTCAGTTGGCGCGGTGGGCCAGAGCCATCCCTTCTCACCCAGGTCGCGTCCCAGCGCTCGATACTGGAGGTAGTCGTCGTAGGTCGTGTCGGCGGAATCGGCGGGATTTGCCAGGTCGTCTGGCACATTATCCTTTAGCCAGTCGCGCACTTCTGTGCGGAAGGTCTGCTGTTCCTCTGTATAACGAGGCTCGAAATCCATGTGTTGGGCCTCCACGCGAGTTTGGGTCGGTTTTCCTGATTGTATTATCAAGCTCATTGGGCGTCAATTGAGATTGGCTTGATCCCCAGCGAGAAAAGTGTCAACCTAACCCTACGCGGCAAAGATGGCGATGTTGGGAGGTCGTGGTAGAATCCCCGCGTGACTTACGCCGCTGACCTCCACATCCACTCTTCCTACGCCCGCGCCACTAGCCGCGAGTTGAACTTCGAGAATCTTTCCCACTGGGCCAAGATCAAGGGAATTGATCTGCTCGCCACCGGAGACTTCACTCATCCCACATGGTTTGCTGAGACCGGCAAGAAACTCAAGGACACAGGCGACGGTTTGTTTGAGTTGGACGGTGTAAAATTCGTCCTGGGCACGGAATTGAACTGCAACGCTCCACAGGGAGGGCGCAGTCGGCGGATTCATATGCTGGCTCTCGCTCCCAGTCTTGAGACTGTGGCGCGCATCAATCAAGCGCTAGCCAGAAAGTCCAACTCTCTGGAGAGCGATGGAAGGCCCACCATCCATATGACGCCCCGAGAGTTGGTATCGACCCTGTTGGACATCGACGAGCGGTGCATCATCATTCCAGCCCATGTCTGGACTCCGTGGTTTGGCGTGTACGGCTCCAAGTCGGGATTTGACTCGTTAGAGGAGTGTTTTGGCGACACTCTGGAACACATCACCGCCATCGAGACGGGCCTGTCCAGCGACCCAGCCATGTGTTGGCAGGTTCCTGAGTTGGACAACCTGTCGATAGTGTCCTTCTCGGACGCTCATTCGCTGCCAAAGCTGGCGCGGGAGTTGACGGTGATGAACGGCGAGCCGAGTTACGACGGTCTTGGCCACGCTCTGAAGACTCAAGACATCTCCTACACTGTAGAGTTCTTCCCGGAGGAGGGCAAGTACCACTACTCCGGCCATCGCAAGTGTGGCATCAGCTATTCGCCTAACGATGTATCGGAGTATGGAAGAACCTGCCCCGTGTGCGCTCGCAGGATGACGCTGGGCGTGATGCAGCGAGTGGCCGAGATAGGGGCGCGGGATGTCGCCACCTATCGTGACGAAAACGGACTTACTCGATCGGACAATGGCAGGCCGCCGTTCCGGTCGCTGATCTCTCTTCAGCAGATCGTGGCCGAAGCGCTGGGTTTCGGAGTCAACACAAAACGAGTGCGAACGGCGCACACCCGATTTATCGAAACCTTCGACTCCGAGTTGGAAATT
>DCAW01000107.1:0-1077 GCA_002313895.1 Dehalococcoidia bacterium UBA1123 | reverse complement strand
TCGCGGAGGGAGTCTCGAAGGTCAGAGCGGGCGACATCTATTTTGAACCGGGTTTTGATGGTCAGTTCGGCAAAGTTCAGGTCTGGTCGGATGAGTAAGCCAAATTGAAGATGCAGAGGTCGTCGCAATCTCGGGTGGCCTTGTAGAGTAAACAGACAATCGAATAATCTGAATGGGGAGAGGCATGATTTCAATAACAGGCGATATGCAGGAAAAGATCGACAACGCCCTGGTGGACGGGGCTCCGTGTTTTGTGGGAACAGCGTCCAAGGACGGGAAGCCGCAGATCAGTATGAAGGGCAGTGTTCTCGTCTACGACGACGAAACGCTGGCCTACTGGGAGCGCGCCAAACGGTCGGCTCTGACGAATGTTCAGGACAATCCTCAGACCATAATCTTCTATCGAAATGGCCCAGAGCGCATCAACTGGCGCTTCCACGGCACCGCGACGGTCCACGAGTCCGGAGAGGTACGCGACGACGTGATGAGCCGCACCGTTCAGGCCGAACTTGACCGAGACCCGGAGCGTCAGGGCGTGGCGGTTCTGGTGAAGATCGACGAGATAACCGAGCTTTCAGGCAACGTCCTGCAATCTCGGGAATAAGCGCTGCTGTTTGAGTAATGCCGAATCGTGGGTCGTGAATCACACGGTCCACGATCCGCTTTCTGCCAGCTAGGCTAGCAAGACACAACATCGACATCGAATATTGCATCAAGGTCGTTGCGCGACCTGCCTGTGCCCCTATTCTCCTCCCCAACATCCCCTGGACGCCATGCCCTCAATCCTCTAGTGTCCTATTTCAATGATCTCTCCGCGTGTTATCACCCCATCACGTTGCAGCCATCAGCGGATACATAACGGCACATCGTTTGAGGCTCTGATCGACAATAATCCTGCCTCTTCTTAGGCGTGAAATGAGGTGGACCCAATCCTTTGTGCAAGAATCGGCGCCAGTTAAGCCACACTCTAGCGCTCCCATCCATTGTTAGGCCGGCGCCAACCAGGGGCTGGCGCTCAGCTCAGGCTGGTGAACCTGGTTCCTCCCTTCCTCGAACACCTGGGCCGGAGTTCGGCGC
>DCAW01000026.1 GCA_002313895.1 Dehalococcoidia bacterium UBA1123 | reverse complement strand
CACCCGACAAGGGGTTGCCTGGGTTCTGAATTTTGGAGGATACGAGGGCATCAGCTTCCAGGGCTGAATCCAATGCTCTGACATACGGCAGCGCGGATTTCCAAGTGGGAGATGGCTCCAACGTAACGGTTTCGAAAAAGCCGATCAGAGCGCTTGAGAACGCGATGGATCCAACCAGGCCGGCGCTCAGACGGTCTCCCTCGAAGCGTCGGTTACTGGAGAGGGTAACATCGTGATTCGCAGTCAGGATGATCTCGGCGCGGGCATGGCGCACGAAGGCTAACAGGTAGAACAGCGCTAAGCTGTGGTTCAATCCGTGCCCGTGAACCAGTTCTTGTATCAAGCCTGAAGCTGGTATCTGCCCACCTCGTGAGTCTAGCTCCTGCTCAATAATGGCGTGGACGCGGCAATGGGAGGCGTCGAAATCCGCGCTTCCATAAGCTACAACTCCCAACGCTGGCCCGAATGCCCGGATAGTGTCCGTCGCGTTCCGATTTCTCTAGATCAGGCCAGAAAACAACGCCGACACGTCTCGGTCTGTCAGTGTCCGAGGAAAGCTGGCGTGATCGTAGTCTTGCGACGGGAAAGCGTCGGAGAGCATCAGGACGCCCAACTCGGTCAGGCATTGCTCGGTGGAATCGGAAGCAAAGAACTCTCGTCCACTCTGATGGGACTGGTTTTGGCGATACAGCCTTCCGCTGGCATAGCTTTCTACGATTCGAGTATGGAACGCTGCCAGTCGGGATACTTGCTCGGTCCTGAAAACCTGGCTTATCAGAGGATCTCGTCTATTGGAGGTGGGAGGCATGGATAGCGCTGATGACACACGTTCGGATTCAGTGACGGCATCGAACCTGAATCGAGGCACGACGAGCGCAATTCGCGAGTCACCGGCCCTGTCTCGAGGTTTTAGGCCTCTATTAGTGAATATGATTCGGAAACTAATTTCGCCAAATAAAGGTAAAAAATCTTCAGAATTCAACTTCTCCCGAACGATGACTTGCCCTGTGTGCGGCAACCCGCGCCACTCGACGTCCCATGTTTGGGGCACGCCTATAGATTCTCTGGAGAAGCTGATTCTGGGCCGTTTGCGGTTGTCGGTATTCAATTAGGAGGCTACGACTTCGCGAGCGCGGATTCCAGGTCCGCGAGTATGTCAGACGCCGACTCGATACCACAGGACAGTCGGATCAGGCCGTTGCGTATTCCTAGGACCGCCTGCTCGTCACCAGTGAGGGAACGGTGGGAAGTTTTGGCGGGATGGGAAATGGTGGTCTGAGCTTCTCCGAGGCTGGCGGCCAGCTTTATCATGTCCAATCCCTTGACGAAAGACGAGGCAGACCGCCCGCCTCCCGCAAGCTCAAATGTGACCATCCAACCGAAGCGTCCGCCGAGGGTATCCACAGCCAACTTGTGTTGGGGATGATCCGGCAGTCCAGGGTAATGCACTGCGCTGATTTTGGGATGATCTGAAAGGAACTGGGCCACCGCGAACGCATTTTCGCATGCCTTTTCCACGCGCAAGGGCAGAGTCTTAATGCCCCGGACTATGAGCCAAGCGGCGAAGGGGTCCAGAACGCTGCCCCAGACGCGGTTGGACTGTCGCATCGCCATCGTTATGTCGGCTCTTGCGGCGGCGACGCCTCCAGTGACGTCGGAGTGTCCACCCAGGTTCTTCGTCGCGCTGTGAAGTGTCACGTCTGCGCCCAATTCCAGCGGCCTCAGCAGTAAGGGGCTGGCTAGGGTATTGTCCACCACGACTTGGACTCCGCGCTGGTGGGCCATCTGGCTTATTGATTCGATGTCGGTCAGCCTCAGTAGAGGGTTGGTGATGGACTCGACAAGAATCAGACGGGGTTGAGAGTCCAGCGTTTGCTCCACGGCGTCCAGATCGGTGGTGTCGACGAACTGAGTCTCGACGCCCAGCTTCGACAAATGCTGGCGCAGCATCAGATTCGTGCCGCCGTAAAGCTCACTGCCCGCCACGATTCGGTTTCCCGATTCCACCATCGACAGAAGCGTGATCCCGATGGCCGCCATTCCCGACGCGAAGGCCACCGAGTCGTCAGCGTTTTCAAGTTGGGCAACGACTTTCTCCAGGATCGACACGTTCGGGTTGGAGTCGCGGGAGTATATGAAACCTTCGGCGCGGCCCTCGTAAAGGTCGTCAACGGTCTCCAGACTGTCGATCTCGAAAACCGAGCTCTGGTATATCGGGGCTGACAGGGGCCGGGTATCGGACGGCATGTCCGCTCCTGCGGCGGCGCATATGGATGCTATGTCTCTGGCGTTCGGCATTCAGTTACCAGACCTCAGATGCTTGAAAAATCACTCGAGGATAATATCGCCGCTCTTGCCGCCGGTCTTTCGGGCCAACCGGACAGAGTCGATCTGCATGGCCCGGTCAACGGCCTTGCACATATCGTAGATCGTCAGGGCTGACACAGTCACAGCGGTAAGCGCTTCCATCTCAACGCCCGTCTTGCCGTTGGTGCGGACTGTGGCGATGATGTTCACAGCGCTAGCCTCTTTATCGAACTCGAAGTCCACGCCGATCTTGTTTAACGGCAGAGGGTGGCACAGAGGGATAAGCTGTGACGTGTTCTTAGCGCCCATGATGCCTGCGATTCGGGCAACACCCAACACGTCGCCCTTCTCAAAACCGTTGGACTCGATGAGGGCCAGAGTTTCGGGTCGCATCAGCACCCGGCCTCTGGCGATGGCCTCTCTGTCTGTGTCGGGCTTGCCTCCGACGTCCACCATCTGGGCTTTGCCGGACTCATCTACGTGGGTCAGCTTGATGACTGGCTCAACCACGGGCGGGGATTCGGGTTCAGGAGCGTCCAATAGCGAGGGTTGCGGGATGTGGTTTGGAGTCTCGTAGCCGTGGTCGATGGCGAGGTTCTGACCCCTGCCAGCCTGAACCGCCAGTTTGTCGGCCCGCTCGTTGCCATCGTTTCCTGCGTGACCCTTGACCCACTGAATGTCGACGTCGTGGCGGTCGAGTTGATCCAGCATCTGATCCCACAGGTCGGGATTCAAGGCGCTTTCTTTCCTATTCCGCATCCAGTCGTTGGCTCGCCACTTTCTGGCCCAGCCTTTGTTAATTGCGTCCACAACGTATTTGGAATCACTGTACAGCGTAATTTCTCGCCGGTCTTTCAACGCTTTGAGGCTCTCGATTACCGCCAGCATTTCCATGCGATTGTTGGTCGTGCGGCGGAATCCTGCGCTGAGTTCATTGTGTCGTTTGCCCTGAATCATGACAGCGCCGTAGCCTCCCGGCCCCGGATTTCCGATGGCTGAACCGTCGGTGTATATCGTAATGCGCTGTGAATTTGTCAATTAAATACCGCCTGTGGAATGAAAAATATTGTATCCGAAACCGCGCCGAATTGCAGAGTTTGATTGACCGTATAACGCCCTTTCCTTAAAATGTTGCGTCAACTGCTCTTCGCAGATTTCCGGATGCCCAGCCCAGCGCCAAATAAATCAATTACCAGATCAGGAGCGCCTTGAGTGCAGCAACAAGAACACACGGCGGCGGTTATAGCCCGCGCTTTGGACAATCTGATATCCGAGGGCACAGACGGCAGTTACCTGATCGTCGCGATCGATGAGGTCTATTTTCAATTTTTGTCAATTGGAGACCTGCAACAGCGGCGGCTGTACTGCGAGGCGGTCTCAAATGAGTTCCTGCCGGAAGGTCAGAAACTGGAGCCTGAGCAGATTACGGCGCTGACGCTTTTGGGCTTTGTGGAGACCGTCGAGACGCCCAACTACAGTTGCGATTTCAATGTTTCTGACTCTGCGGTCCTGACCGACATTGGCAGGATGACGCTTCAGGTGTTCGCCACGATCTATTTGTGTCCATCGGATTCGGAGGTGGATATCGACTTGCACATTGAGGAGTCGCCGCCGGAGTTGCGATTGGATGACTGATCGGGAGAATGGCCGCCGACCATAGGTTTCTGAGCAGCCTACACCAGGATTCCGAACCCGGACTTGGTGCAAATTTCGATCTGGTTTCCTTCCGGATCGTAGAATTTGAACTCCTGCTGGCCGTCCTTGCGCGTTGTGATCTCTGACGCTTCCACGTCGTTGCTCACGATGTGTTCCCGGTATCCCGAGATGTCTTCCACTTCGAACGCCGCGTGGTGGTTTGGGACCGATGGCCCAGCTTCATTTTGGACCAAATGTACCATTGTTCCGTCTGGAAGTTGAAGCCAGATGATGCGGTCGGATTGCACCTGGCTGGGAATCTGCTTGATGCCCAGAACATCCTCCCAAAAGAGCAGGGCCTTATCCTTGTCTTTGACGTTGTAGGTCACGTGATTAACGCCCGTTAATCGGGTGGCGCCGTTTGTGCTGGTCATGATTCCTCCAGTTGCAAGATGATCATTTTTATAGGTTTCGAAGGAAACTTTCCTCTGAGCCGGCCTTACACCAGCACACCGAAGCCAGACTTGGTGCAGATTTCTATGCGGTTGCCCTCGGTGTCGTTGAGGTAGAATGCCCTCTGCCCGTCGTTGCGGGTGCTGATGTCCGTGGTCTCGATTCCCTTGTCCTCTCGGAGATGCTTTTGGGCCGCTTCAATGTCGTCCACTTCAAAGGCGGCGTGATGGGAGGGCGCCGACGCCCCGTCCGCATGTTCGATCAGATGGACCATCGTGCCGCTGGGAATTTGCAGCCAGTAGAGGTGTTCAACGTTGACCTGTTTGGGTATCTGCTTGATGCCCAGCACATCCTCCCAGAAGCGCAAGGCGCGATCCTTGTCTGTGCAGTTGTAGGTTACATGGTTGACGGCCTTGAGTCGGATGGCGTCGTTCGTGCTGATCATGCTTCCTCCGGAGGTCGGGTTGGAATCTGGGGACATGATACCAGGAATCGGACTGTGTCAAAATGCCGTCGTATGAATTAGAATGCGGGTCGGCTCGGAAGGCCCAAGGACGACAAAATTAATGCAATGGAGGCGCAGATGTCCAGAATTGATGAAAAGCTAGAACAGTTGGGTATCACCTTGCCGCCGGCTCCTTCCCCGATAGGCAGTTACGTTCCTGCCGTCAGGACCGGAAACCTGCTGTATCTGTCAGGTCTCGGCCCGGGCTTGCGGGACGACGGTTCGGCATGGGCAGGCAAGGTCGGCGCCGACTACACAATGGAAGAAGGGAACGAGGCCGCCCGGAGCACCGGCATCAGCATCATAGCGCGCATGAAAGGGCATCTGGGCGATCTGGACAAGGTGAAGCAGGTCGTTAAGGTAATGGGTATGGTCAACTCCGCGCCGGGTTTCAACCAGCAGCCTGCGGTAATCAACGGATGCTCAGACCTGTTCGCCGAGGTCTTTGGAGAGGCCGGACGTCACGCCCGCTCGGCAGTTGGGATGGCCGGACTCCCCAACGACATCCCCGTGGAGATCGAGGTGATTGTCGAGGTGGAGGACTGAACTAGGCCAAAACCTGCATGCTGTAACGGGATTTCATCAGCCGGCCTTCTTCGAAGCGTTTCAGGTCCAGCATGGATATGTCCACGCTGGTCGGTTCTCCCGTAATCATCTCCGCCATTGCCTGCGTTATCATCGGTGACAGCTTGAATCCGTGGCCACTGAATCCGACCGCGCAGTACAGGCCGTCGATGCCGTCAATTCTGTCTAGCACCGGATGCCAGTCTGGGGTTGTCGTGAACAAGCCCGACCAGCCACCTCTGAAGAGCGCTTGAGACATCCCGGGCATACGGTTTACCAGAGCGTCGAATGTCTTCTCGACCATCGGCATGTCCACGCCCTGGTTGTAGGTGTCAGGATCGGAGTGGTCCTCCTCGCCGACGCCTACCAGCGTCAGGTTTCCGGTGTCGGGACGGGCGGAAAGGTCGTTCACCACGTCTCCGATGATGGGGTGGTCGGGTACTATGTCTTGAGGGCGGCGAAGCATGACGACCTGATGCCTGACAGGCTGGAGATGGAGGTCAACGCCTACAGATTTCAGCAGCGGCCCAGACCACGGCCCCGCGGCGATGACCGCGATGTCGGTCTCGATGCGCTCATCGGCGGTCAGCACCGCCCGAACGCGGTCGCCATCAATGTCGATGCCTGTCACCGGAGTTCCAGAGCGCACCTGCGCTCCCAACTCTCGCGCGGCGTTGGCATATCCGGTGGTGACGGAGTAAGGGTCAGCGTAACCAGACTGAGGTTCGTAGGCGTAGGCTTCGTTGTCGGCAGTTGCCAGCATCGGTGCGATGTCACGAACGTCTTCCACAGTGACGATGTCGGTGTCCACGCCGATTCGCTTCTGCATTGCGACGTTCTCTCGAAGGGCGGCCCGGTTCTCCTGGTCCACGATCAGAAAGTAGCCTGTCTGAGTGTAGCCCGACGGCATTCCGGTCATGTCCTCGAAGTTTTTGAACAGCTCCAGACTCTTCCACGCCAGGTCGGTGGTGACCTCGTTAGAGTAGTGCATCCTGAGAATGGCCTGGGACTTGCTGGTGGAACCCGATGCCAGCACGTCTTTCTCTAAAAGAACGGTGTTGGTTACGCCGCGAGTTGCCAGGTTGTAAAGCATCCCACAACCCATAACTCCGCCGCCTATGATTACCGCGTCTGCCGTCGCCATGATGCCCCCTGCGCTATGTGTTTTCATTGCTATTTCGATTGTGTATGTTACACCACAAACCGCCTGTTTACTGGAAGTCGCGGCGTCCTGAGAGACAGCGCTGGCCCGTTAGTAACTCGTGACTCTCGCGCAAACCTTCTCCGGCGCGATTCGCGTGGCTGAGAATTGCGTTGTAGGGTGCGGATTCGTCGTGCTATAATTCCTCGGATAATGATTTGACGTGTAGTCATATCCTTCATTCATGGCGTCGGAGGCAGCGCGCATGGATGTTTCTGTTGTTTTGCCCTCTATTGTGTATGTAGGAGATAGGTTTGACGTCTCAACGAACACGCGACTACGAGGTCGTGATGGTGCTCAGCCCGGAGTCCACAGAAGACGAGGCCAAGTCCACGGTCAACCGAATAACAGAGATCATCACCCAGCAAGGTGGCGAGATCACCCACGAGGAAAACTGGGGCGTGCGACGTCTGGCATATCCCATCAAACGATTTGTGGAAGGCAACTACTTCCTCGCTCGCTTCAGGCTCGAGTCTGACGGAGTCCTGGAGCTTAACCAGACGCTGAACGCCGCGCAGGATGTCCTCCGTTATCTGGTGATGAGGATGGACAAAGACGCGCTGGCCGCCCTCGAAGCCAAAACCGCTCTTGAAGCCCGACGAAAGGCCGAAGCGGAAGCGCGAGCCGAGAGAGATGCCAGAGAAGCCGAAGAAGCCCGCGAGCGAGCTGAAGCCGCCGAAGCGCAGGCAGAAGCCGCCCCAGACGCCGAAACTCCTGTCGCCGAGGCCGAAGAGGATGCAGAGGAACTCGAGCCTGTGGCTGAAGAGCCAGTAGCCGAGGT
>DCAW01000017.1:1624-7698 GCA_002313895.1 Dehalococcoidia bacterium UBA1123 | reverse complement strand
ATTTCGACACTGGACCTGTTTAGCGGCGGCAGGGTGCTTCTAGGCATAGGCGCGGGTTGGCATCGTGAAGAGACGGAGATGATGGGCGGTGACTTCGATCATCGGTGGACCCAGACGAAAGAATCGATTCTCGCCATGAAGGAGATGTGGACGAAGGACGAGGCGGAATTCCACGGCAAGTATTACGACTTTCCGCCTGTCCGCATGTTCCCGAAACCTATGCAGAAACCCCATCCCCCGGTGATTCTCGGAGGCATGGCCCGCAACGTATTCAAGCGCATTATCGAATGGGGCGATGGTTGGATGCCAAATCGGGCAACTCCTGCGATGATCGAAACGAGCCGGGGAACGCTAACTGAATTGGCTATTGAGGCCGGTAGAGACCCCGATTCCATTTCGATAACGATCTACGGCCAGCAGCCAGACCTCGATGTGATCAGGTCATTCCATGACGCTGGCGCCAACAGAGTGGTCGTCAGCGCGCCTTTGGCAGAGGATGAGGCCGAGATGTCCCGATACCTTGAGGGCATCGCTGACGCCGTCTTTAAGTAGTTAATTTGGCTGATTCAGCAGGAGAGGGCCGACCTACCTCCCGTGCTGTCAGAAGCCAGTTGGAGAATTTCCGAAATGACCTCCCAAGCTGAGACACACGAAAAATTCATGAGGGCCGCTCTGGCGGAAGCCCGAAGATCGGCCAACGAGGGCAATCAGGGCGTAGGCTCTGTGATCGTTCGAGATGGACAGATCGTCGCCAAGGGCCGAAACCTGGAGAACACCACTCAGGATCCGACCACGCACGCCGAGACTGTGGCGATCCAGAATTACTCGAAGACCCACGGTTCCGGCGATCTGTCCGGGACGGTAATGTACACGACCTTCGAGCCGTGTCCCATGTGCTGTGGGGCGATCCTGACCTCCCGCACACCCATTGTGGTAATGGGAGGCCGTCCAGATTCAGGCGCGTCGCGCTTCGGCGACTACACCCTGGAACGGCTGATTGAGCTTACTGGCTGGGGCGACCGTGTCGAGGTCGTGACCGGTGTTCTGGTAGAAGACTGCGTGAACGTTCGGAGCTAATCTTCGGAATCCGTAGTCGAGAACAACCCGTCCACGAAGGATTCTGGGTCGAACACCGCGATATCCTCCGGTTGTTCGCCGGTGCCTATGAACAGGACGGGCAGTTGAAGCTCGTTGGTGATGGCCAGGACCACTCCGCCTTTTGCTGTCCCGTCCAATTTGGCGAGGAACACGCCATCGCATCTGATTGCTTCCTTGAACGTGCGAGCCTGTATCAGGCCGTTCTGACCAGTGGTAGCATCCATTGCCAGTATGACCCGCAGGGATTGGGCGACGCCCTGTCGAGCGATTACGTTACGTACCTTTGATAGCTCCTGCATGAGGTTCGAGCGGGTGTGGAGCCGTCCAGCGGTGTCCACGATCACAACATCCGCACCACGAGATTGCGCGGCCTGAACGCTGTCAAAGGCCACGGCGCCGGGGTCGGCGCCCTGTCTGTGGGCAATAACATCGAGATTGAGACGCTCTCCCCACACCTGAAGCTGGTCGATAGCGGCTGCACGGAACGTGTCGCCCGCTCCCAACAACACGGACTTGCCCTCTTGTTTATAGAGGTTCGCCAGTCTCGCAATTGCTGTGGTTTTGCCTACGCCGTTGACTCCGATCATCAATATGACCAAAGGTGGCTCATCGACGTCCATCGTTTTGTCACCGCCTTCGATGCGAAGGGCTTCGACCATCTCAGATTTCAGCGCGTCGAATGCGTCTGACGGTTGAGTGATTCCGTCGGATAGGATGCGCTGTCGGAGACGGTCGAGGAGGCTCATCGTCGTCTCGACGCCGACGTCAGCCGATATGAGCAATTCCTCCAACTCGTCCCACATATCGTCGTCGATCTGACTGCGTTGGAACACGCGGGTCATTCGCCCGAACCATGTGCGACGGGTGCGTCCGACCGCCTTTTCGGTTCGTTCCTTGTCTTCCTGCTTGCCTCTTTTGAAAAATCGGAGCATATTTATGTTACGTGCTCTTATTCGGGTTAGAATCGTGGACTCACCCGAGGATCGGGTAGGCATCAAATTGTTGATCCAAAACGCCTAGGGAACCTAAGAGACAGAAGCGCTCTCGACGACCTGAACTTGGTCTCCCACATTGACGGCGCCGCCAGAGATGACTGTCGCGAGCATGCCGCGCTGTTCAAAGAGTTCTTCGCGCAGGCCAGGCCGGACCTCTTCCATTCGTTCGCAGGGCGCGCAGAACTGGGTAATCTCGACGACCACATCATCGCCGAGCGCCAGCCTCTGGCCTGCCGGAACTTCGTGCAGGTCGATGCCTCTGACCGTTACGTTCTCTCGAACCTGGCCGATGCCCAGACCGAATCCTTCAAGTGTGTCCTCATCCATCAGCAAGACCTGGCGAACGGTTCGCGCGCCTGATTTGACCGCGTGACGGTCTCCTTCGATGCCAAAGCCTTCGATGAACGTGGCGGAATCCACTGGGTTCATCGGCTCGCGGTGTCCCACGCATATTTGCAACGAGATGATTTCTGCGACCATGTCTTGTCTCCTGTTTGAGCTACTGAAAAGTTTATCTTTGTCCAGAGTAGGCGCCCTTTTTGAAACCTAAGAGCTATGCTCCCGGTGGAGTATAGTTAACGGTTTTTTGAGTAGCTTCGTCAACCTCTTCTGGCGTGATGAGGACAGTCGTGTTCACATTAGAGATGGAACCAGAGGATGCGACTCCAAGCGATAAGGCTGTCATAGTGGCGTGGTCCGGAAGATCTACAATAACGTAAGCATCGTCGCTTCCGAATGCATAGTAGAATGACTCCATCTTCCCACCCATGCCCGTTACCAATTTCTGGATTGTCTCTCTCCGCTTCGTTCCACCTTCGGCTAACAGCCCCTTGACTCCATCTGAGGAATAGGATGCAGATATAAGATATTTTGGCATTTTGTGCCCTCCCCGTGAATGATTGGGCTTAGTTCTTAGCTACGTGGTCCCAGTGGGCGCCTCTCCCGGTGGAATAAGCGTAGGCGACAACTCGATGCTCCGTCAAGATATTGATATCTCACTCTAGCCAACGAGTCTTAATGATATAATCCGGGCGCCTATTATCGAACGCTGACAAGCGTATATCTATTCGCAACGAAATGCTACCAAACAGGAGGGCAGTGTGGGCACCGCAGTACAATTGGGCAGTGGCGAGTTTAAGTATGAAGTTGCCGTGGATTGGGAGACGATTCCCGATGGCTACCAATGGCGTGAGGTCGCAGGTGTAATAACTGACGCAAACGACAACGTGTATGTCTTCAATCGAGGGCCTCACCCGATGATCGTTTTCGACAAAGACGGCAACTTCATCAAGTCCTGGGGTGAGGACGTGTTCGTTCGTCCGCATGGCGCGTCCACAGGTCCGAACGAAACGCTGTATCTCACCGACGATGGCGATCATACAGTGCGGCAGTGCACACTGGATGGCGAGGTTCTGATGACCATCGGCTCGCCTGGACAGGCAGCCGATCTTTACAGCGGCGCGCCCTTTAACAGATGCACACATGTCGCCACAGATCCCGATAACGGAGACATGTTTGTGTCCGATGGTTATGGCAATGCTAGGATTCACAAGTACTCTGCAGATGGCGAACCGATCATGTCGTGGGGCGGTCCTGGCACGGGACCTGGAGAGTTCAACATCGTCCATAACATCGCGACAGACCGCGACGGCTATGTTTACGTGGCCGATCGGGAGAACCACCGCGTCCAGATATTCGACCGCAATGGCAATTTCGAGACAGAATGGTCTCACCTTCACCGACCTTGTGCTATCTACATCACTGACGACCAACGGGTGTACGTCGGCGAGCTTGGGTGGGGGGCGTTGGTGGAGCGCAACACGCCCAACATCGGCCCTCGCATCACAATCATGAACACCAGAGGCAATGTGTTGGAGCGTCTAGGCAACGGATACGGATTGGACGTTGGGCAGTTTGTGGCCCCGCATGGGATGTGCGTTGACTCACAGGATAATATCTACGTTGGCGAGGTTGCTCATACCAGCATTAGCCACTTTGACACGCCGCCGGATGTGGTTCGCAGTTTCCAAAAACTGGCTAAGGTATAGAAGATCGACATTCTCGCTGTAATCTAGTTCACCAGAAACTGAACAGGGGACGCCGACGGTGTCCCCTGTTCAGTTTTCGGACGTCAAGTCCAGACCTATGAAAGCTCGAAGGTTTTCTTCCAGATTCCCGGTGAGCCAGGGACGTGGAGCATCGCGTCGCGCATCGCTTCGTTCCGAGGGTCGATGGTTTGCTGGCGGAGCCACTCTTTGGTCTGGGAAGCACCCTCATGCTCGAACTCGTACACTGTCAGGTATTGGGGGTCGCCCACGACCGCCTTGAAACGACGGCCTCTGATGACTCCGGGGACTTTTTCGTAGTTTGGGACATAGACGGTGTTGTACCACTCGTTCCACTCGCCCTCCACCTCTGGCGGGATGTCCATTCGGCCTATTTGGAGGGCCGGTGCCATCGGGCTCGCGCTTATCTCATCTGTAAGATCGGTGGGGTGGATCATTTCGTATACGTTGCGGATGTACACGGTGCCGACATCGCCGGGGTTCATGCGTTTGGTCCAGTCTGACGGGTTGTTGCGAACCTTCAGGTACTCGGTGGACTCCATGATGGCGGAGCTTTCAAGTTCGTAGAATGCCAGCATCTTGGGGCCGCTCGAAACGGCTTCATATCTGGCCGCGCTGAGAACTCCTGGTATGCCCAGACGCTCGGCGATATGTTCCTCGTTGTACCATTTGTTGAACTCATCTTCGATTTCGTCTGGAACTTCTACCCAGACCATCAGCAACCCGGTTCCTTTTTTCGCAGGCATGACGCGCTCCTGTGTCCCTCGATTCGTGATTGGCGTGATGGTCTCTAATCTGCCGGCACAGTTGCTTCAACTTTGCCCTTGAACGCGGGCATGACTTCTTCAGCGAATCTTTGAAGCTGCTCTTGGATGATCGCCCATGGTGTGCCGACCGGATGGCTGACGCTAACTCTATCCAAGGCCGGATATCGCTCTTCAAGTTTTTTCAGTTGTTCAACCACCAAATCGGGCGGCCCGGCCAGGAATCCACCGGCTTCGACCGCCCCTTCGATTCTTGGGAGGTCAGCCGTGGGCGCCTTCGATGGGTCGGACATGATGTCGATCTGCTCATCTGAAAGCGCTCGGACCAGCCTCAGGGGACCGAACATTTTCAGGTTTTCTTCGTAGAATTTCCCTGCGGTTTGAATGGCGTGTTGTTGGGAATCGTCGAGGTAGAAGTGGAATCCGAAGCTCAGTCCCTCGCCTAGCTCTGACTCGCGACCAGCCCGATTTCGGGCGTCCCTGAATGCATTTACGACATCGTCCATTGCTCCGCCTTCGGCTACGCCTCCGCCTATGACGCCCTTGATGTCGTGTTTCGCCATGAAATCCAGCGCGCGAGGCGTCCCGCCCTGAATAGGCTGCCAGCACTCAACTGGAAGATTGACCGGGCGGGGAACTAGCGTAATCTCCTTGAGATCGTAGCCCCTGTAAGGCACGTCGGGAGGGATGTCGTAATTCTTGCCGTGGTGAGAAAAGGACTCGTTGTTGAACGCTTTGAATATGACGTCCACCTGCTCCTCGAAAAGGTCTCGGTTAGCGGCCTGGTCGAGAAGGGGAGAGGCGAAGCTCTCAACTTCGCGGGTATGGTAGCCTCGACCAACTCCAAACACTGTTCGGCCCTGGGTGAGGATGTCGGCTGTTGCGAAGTCCTCAGCCAGCCTCAACGGATGCCACATGGGAGCGATGTTGAATCCGCAACCGATCTTGATGTTTTCGGTGACATGGGCCAGATGCACCGCCATCATCAGGATGTTGGGTATGCACTCGTAGCCCTCCGGCTGAAAGTGATGCTCGGCCATCCAGAAAGTGTCGAAACCAAGTCTATCCATCAACTGGGCGATGTTCTGAGCTTTGTCATACGCGGTGACCAGGTGTTCATTCGGAAAGTACCGGTCATTAACGGCGACTCC
>DCAW01000017.1:0-1291 GCA_002313895.1 Dehalococcoidia bacterium UBA1123 | reverse complement strand
CCGTATCCTACGTTTTCCATGTCTACATGCCCAGCGAACAGGCTGTCGAATTTGGTTATCACGTTATGGCCTCCAGTAGCTGACTTTGCATCGTGAGGGTATTGTACGTTCAGAGACCGCAGTGTCAACCCATATTGCCGCATTACACTCAACCCTCGATTGCAGTTCTCCAATGGTCCTAGGATTCGTTCGATAAAATCGGAACCACTCGGTGGGGCGTGGACGTGTCGACTGAACTTCATCCAGTCAACCGAATCAATAAACTTGAATGTTCTAGAGTCGAATCCCATCGAGTTGACGGATTGTTGGTGTTAAGCCGACAGTGTGAATCCACCCACCATAATTGGGGCGAATTACTCGTTTGGGTGTATATCATCGTGTATACATGTTCCCTACGATAATATGTGTGTGATGCTCTAATATTAAGATATTACGGTGAGATTGAACCGGCAATTGATGATTCTATTCAGTTAATCGTTTTCTAGTGTGACCATGAGGGGAACGGAGAAGATCAAAGGAATCAGAGCTGACAATTGACACGTTGACCGGTTCCAAAAGCGCAAAAACTCCAGTGGGATTAGCATGAGCCAGCCCTGATAAGGGATGCTGCAATCGTGGAGGCGTCGGATGACTGCTGAGTCGCATCCGTGGGTGCTTCTCATCGGCGACCCAGAATTTTTGGAACTGGCCGAGTTGGCGATCTCCAAATGCGGATACACTATGCTCACGGCCCAGAGTGGGTTGGACTGGCTGCGGCTGTTCCAGGAACGGATGACTGACCTTGTCGTCCTTGATCTAGTTATGCGAGGCATGGATGGTATCGACACTCTCCGACTGATCCGCGAATTTTCAAACTGCCCAATAATAATCCTGACGCTGTCGTTCATGCCCATACGCTTCAACTGCGCAGCGGCAGACCGCCTGAAAGCATGAACAACCTTGTACGGAATGCCGAAGCTGCTACATCGGCGTCTGACCATTTGAAGTACGCCAGAGGTAGTAAGAGGGCCGTACTTACCCCTCCACATTGGGCTATCGGAGACGCTCCATTTCCTGAGATACTTCTCCAACGCTTTCAGTGAGCTTAGTCCCAGAGGGACATACCGAACCCCAGTCTTGCCACATATCTTGGCCAGGCGGTTCTTCCGGTCGGGGGAACTCATGGATATTAGTTCTCCCACCTTAATTCTAGTATCGAATAGAACAATTACGATTGCGTAATCCCTGATGCCCGAAGGGGTCTTCAAGTCACAGGAAGCTAATAGCGCCTTGATTTCGTCCATGCTGTACA
>DCAW01000004.1 GCA_002313895.1 Dehalococcoidia bacterium UBA1123 | reverse complement strand
GGAGTTATCGAACGAATCGACATTTTAGTATTGTCCTCACCTTTGCGGCGCGTGGTTCCGTTAGCTTGCGATGCTCATACATTTTAAGCGACAGACGCTTCAGGCTCAATCGGTGATCCGCATGAAATCCAGCTTGTTCTCCATCCGCTCACACAATACAATACGCTCGCAAACCCATCCCACGCCAGAGGAGAACTTGTGAAAATCACTAAAGGCGAGGCTATCGGCGTCTCGCGATACCTGTACGCGAAGATTCACACCGACGAGGGAATTACAGGGCTGGGCGAGTCTGGAGCCTGGGGTTATCTAGAAGCGTCAAAATCTGCAATCGAGCTGTTCGGGCGATACCTGGTGGGCAAAGATCCACTACGCATTGAACATCACTGGCAGTATATGTACCGATTCAGCCACTTCCGAGGTGCCGCCATCATGGGCGCTCTCAGCGCACTGGACATTGCGATGTGGGACATCATGGGCAAGAATTTCGGGGTCCCCGTCCATCAGCTATTGGGCGGCAAGACGCGCGACAAGGCTCGTGTCTATTACCATGTGTTCGGAGACACAAGGGAAAGGCTGGTCCAGGGCATCAAGGACGCCAAAGAGCTTGGATTCACCGCCGTCGGCCATCTGACGCCGTTCCTTGACGAGTCTCGCGACGTTCCTTACTTCAAGACCCACGCCAACAAGATCGGCGACGCCATCGACACCGTCGGCGCGTACCGAGACGCCGTGGGCAACGACGTTGACCTTTGTATCGAGATTCACCGCCGCCTCACCCCAGCAGAGGCGATCGCTCTGGGCCGCGGTATCGAGCAGTACAATCCCTACTTCTACGAAGACCCAATTTTGCCTGAAAATTTCGACGCTATGGGTTTGGTGGCGCAACATATCAATATCCCTATCGCCACCGGCGAAAGACTGCACACCATCCACGAGTTCGAGATGCTCTTGAAGCGGGGCGCTGTCCAGAACGTGCGTCCAGACGTGTGCATGGTTGGCGGAATCACCCACGCCAAGAAAATCGCGGCCATCGCCGAGGCCCACTACGTCGGCGTCGTGCCTCACAACCCGCTGAGTCCTGTCAGCACAGCCGCCTGCCTTCAGATTGCGGCGTCCATCCCTAACTTTGCGCTCCAAGAGTACCCGATTGGAAAAGGCGAAGCTCCGAAAACCGAAATCGTGAAATCCGCAGTCAGGCAGGAGAACGGATACTTGATCGTTCCCGACGCTCCTGGTATTGGTGTCGAGCTAGCAGACGACGCAGCGGAGAAACACCCGTTCACGCCTCGCGTAGTCTCAACCAGGCTCCACGAGGATGGTTCTGTAATCGACCAGTAGAGATCGCCAATTTGGCAGATCAACATATCGAAATCCGCCCCATCACCGAAGACGAATGGCCTGCTTGGGAACACTCTGCCGCACGGGCGTTCGGCGAGCATTCCGATCCAGTCATGCAGGCGTTCATTCGGTCCATCACCGAGATCGAGCGGATATTGGACGCTTTCCAAAATGGCAGAGTCGTTGGTTCGGCCGCCTCCCATACTTTTGAACTGACCGTGCCGGGGGCGCATGTGCCGTTTCCGTTTGTGGATATCGTGACCGTGCAGCCTACGCATCGGAGACGAGGTCCGCTGATTCGCATGATGAGACAGCAGATGGAAGATTTTCGAGAACGCGGGGAGTTTGTGACAGGCCTCACCGCATCGGAAAGCTCAATCTATTCACGATATGGATGGGGGATTGCCGTTTGGGGCGAGGATTGGAGCATCTCCCGTGAACACACCATCATGTCGTGTGCCCCAGCGCCGTCTGGGGAAACTCGGTTTGTCGATCCAGACGAGATGCGCCAAATCTGGCCTGGAGTATATGATCGAGTCTGGCGCGATCGCGGCAGCATGTTTAATATTTCTGACGTTTGATGGGAAGGTTTCTCACAGGATACATTGCCGTGACGGCGAGGGGCTTCCGCGTTCTTCCATATGGCCTACGCGAGAACAGAGTTCCACAGGGATTCGTGACCTACCGACTAAGGAACAATATCGTAGGGGGCATAATACTGCTGGACGCAACACCAGGGACGGAGACGGCCCTTTGGAGTTACTGTTTCGACATCGACCTGATGACTTCGTGCGACCTTTAGATGATCCTCTGCCGTGGCTGCTGGCAAATACCCGAAGGCTTGGGTAAAGTGCAGGACCAGGAGCTCAGGATCGTCGAAGTTCCTGCGGCCCTCCAAGCGAGAAGCTACGATGCAGAGGCGAGCGCCGTGATCCAGATTCGCGACGATTTCTGCCCGTGGAATCAGGTTTGTTACAAGTTGATTGTCTCGCCGGATGGCTCGACCTGCCAACCAACGACCCAGGCGTCAGACCTGGGAGCTATTGACCTCGGCGGCACGTCACTCGAAACGCTAATGATGACTGGCCGGATTCGGGCGTTGAAATCTGGCATTGTCTCCCAATTGGACAGAGCATTCGCAGTCGAACGACAGCCGTGGATGGTCGATGTCTAGAGTCCTACCGCGTCGCAATCGGCGTGTGCTAGAATTACTTGTCGCAGCGCGGTAACGTTTCAACGCGACAGGCCACGAGTTAGATAATACCAAAACGCAGCCAACGCCAGAGACGTGACCCTGCGTCAGGCCACAGGAGCGACCCTCAATGGATGTAAAAAGTGTCAAACTTTCAGCGAGAACGATAGTTGGAAAGAAAGTAGCCTTGCTCAGGCGCAAAGGCATTGTGCCGGTGCATGTTTATGGAACCCAGGCCGAATCCATCTCGGCCCAGATCGAAGATCAGACCCTGAATCGCCTACTGCTTGAAATCGGCTCCAACATCCCTGTCTCTGTCGAGGTAGAAGGTCAGGATGGCGCCGACATCTGCTTTGTCCGCGAGGTTCAGCGACACCCGGTTAAAGAGTCGATCCTTCATGTCGACTTCCTCCGTGTGGACGTCAGCCAGACGATCACCGCTCAGGTTCCGGTTGTCTTCGAAGGCACGGCTCCAGGCATAACCCAAATGGGTGGAGTTCTGCTCCAAAACTTCCAGTCACTGCTCGTTGAAGCGCTGCCTATGGAGATTCCTGCGGCGTTCAACATCGATATTTCGGGACTGATTGACTTTGAAGTGACGATCCAGGTCTCCGATGTGGAGAGTCCGGAAAATGTCTCGATTCTCAATGACCCCGACGCTCTAGTAGTCAGAGTGACCGCGCCAAGAATCGAAATCGTCGAGGAAGAAGAGATCGAAGGCGAAGAAGGTCTCGAAGGCGAAGAGGGCGAAGGCGAAGAGGGCGAAGGCGAGGAAGAATCAGAAGAGTAATTCGTTTCCCGACTCACCTGATCAGCACACAAAAGGGGAGTGGCGTCGCGTTGATGCCACTCCCCTTTTTCGTTTCTGTCAAGGTCGTCCCGTGAGCTTAGCTTACTCGGTGCGGCGCCAGGGCTTCTTCGTTCAGGTCGATTCCAAACCCAGGACGGTCCGGCGGACTGACGAACCCGTCCTTGACTTCAAGCGGCTCCAGGAACGTCTTGTCCCACATCGGGTCTGTAGAGCCACGGTAGTATTCGACCGTCAAACCGTTGGGAATGGCGCAGACGAGATGAACGTGAATCTCCTGCTTGCCGTGGGGCGCGACGTGGAGATCGTGAGATTGAGCCATCGCCGCCACTTTCATGAACTCTGTCACTCCACCCATAATCAGGCCGTCGGGCTGGAGGATGTCACAGCATCGACCCTCGATCAGCTCACGGAATCCGTAGCGAGTGTACTCGTTTTCGCCAGTGGCTATTGGTATTATCGTTGACTGGCTGATTAGTTGGTGACCTTTGTAATCATCAGGATTGACCGGTTCCTCGAACCAGAACACGTCGTAAGGCTCCATCTTGCGGGCGATCTCGATAGCCTCGTAGTGACGATAGGCGCAGTTAGCGTCCACCATGACTTTAACGTCTGGACCCACCGTTTCTCGCACCACCCGGACCCGTTCCACATCTTCGTTAATCGGCGCGCCGCCGATCTTCATTTTGATCGCGTTTGCGCCCATCTCGACGCTCTCCTCCATCTCCTCCGCCAGCTCCTTCAAGCCCTTGCCTTCCTCATAGTAACCTCCAGCGATGTACACCGGCACCTTCTCAGCAAAGCCGCCCAGCAGCTTGTACACGGGTTTGCCCACCGCCCTGCCCTTAAGGTCCCAGAGAGCGATATCTATGCCGCTAATCACCCGAGTTGTGATGCCTCGCCTGCCGACGAGCTTGGGCTGCCACATGGCGTCCCAGATTCGCTCAGTGTCGAAAGGGTCCTGGCCCACGACAAACTGCTTAAAGTGATCTAGAATGACCGAGCCGATCTCTTCGGCGCCCTGCACCCCTCCGGCCAGTCCGATTCCGGTGATGCCTTCGTCAGTCTCGACCTTCACCACGTTAAGCCCAGACGTCGGGTAGACATACATGCCATTTCGGATGGGCACCGTTCTGTCCCATCTATAGGTCTCCATCCTCAAATCGGTAATTTTCATTCTGTCAGTCCTCTCAATAATTTGGCGCAAATTTAATTGACTCTAAAATTTCTCTTCTATGATCGCAAAATACTCCCGCCCATCCGAATCTATGGTCGGTCTCAACGTCCAATTGGTCCCTTCCAAGACGTTGCGAAGCTCGTCCCGAGATGCGAGCATATAATCGAACCACGCTCCGACATACTGCCTGTACCGCACACAAATCTTGACTTGGCCCGCTGTCGGTTGGACTCGTGATATGCGGCATGGATTGGGTCGTCGGTTTGGTGGGGTTCGCAGGTTTCTCCGATGATACGCGCTCTGTGGCTCGTGATTCGATCTATACGCTCCAGAAGCCGCTTGCCGCGATCAACGTCTGCCAGCAGGGCTAGGTTTCCGTCCATCATGATTATCGTGTCGAAAATTCCGAGAGTGCGCGACACCTGATAAACGCTCATTTCACGGGTTTCGCGGACGCCGCGTCTCCTGCATACCTCTAAAGCCAGCGGGGAGTTGTCGATGCACAACACATCGTAGCCTCGCTCCTGAAGGTGGGGGGCGTGTCGGCGCGCCCCACTGCCAACATCCAAAACTCGACCTCTAACAAATCGCATAGCTTGTCTCGTCTGGACAGGCCAACAGCGGAACGGGTCAAAGTACATCTGAGGCCCTCCAGATAACAGAACCGTGCCATCGTCACGCTCAATTTCC
>DCAW01000189.1:9448-29456 GCA_002313895.1 Dehalococcoidia bacterium UBA1123 | reverse complement strand
AATCGGGTCGAAGCTGGTCAGGCAACATGAACACAATGTTTGGACGGCCTGGCAATTGTAAGAACTCCTGAAATACGGGGCGAACAGGGATAGCGCGAATTATTAAGCGGACGCTGAGGCTACGGCGTTATCTACGCTCTGGGCAGGCCAAGGCCTCGTCGGGCGATGATGTCCCTTTGTATCTCGGAAGTGCCTGCCGCGATTGTGGAGGACACCGAACTCAGAGAAAGGCGTTGTATGTATCCTTGCAAGGGCGCCCATTTTGACCCCTTGGATAGCTGGCCGGTCATTCCGAGAATGTCCATACCGGTGCTGGCAACCTTCTGGGTAAGCTCGGTGCCAAAGAGCTTAGACATCGATGCTTCTGCATTGGGCACCATGTCCTGGCTTTGCATCCAAGCCACCTGGTAGGACAACCATCGGGACACTTCAATCTCGATCTTCCGTTCGGCGAGTTTGTGCCGGACGATTGGGTCTTCTGACAAAGGCTTGCCGTTGCGTTCAGTTTCCTTCGCGTATTTGACCAGCGTTTCCAGCGTGCGTCTCGCGCTGGCGGAGTATCCAACGCCAGACCGCTCGAAGTCCAAGGCAACAGCCAGCGTGTACCAGCCCCGGTTTTCCTCGCCTACCAGATTCCCCTTAGGGACGCGCACGTTGTCAAAATATACCTCGTTAAATTCATGGTTTCCTGCCATGTTGACGATTGGCCTAACTGTGACGCCCTGCGATTTCATATCCAGCATAAAGAGACTGATTCCCCGGTGTTTGGGTGCGTCAGGGTCGGTCCGCGCGGCCAGCCAGCCCCAGTCGGCGATGTGACCAGAACTGGTCCATATTTTCTGTCCATTGATGATGTAGTCGTCGCCGTCTCGAACTGCCGAAGTCTGAAGCGAAGCCAAATCGGACCCAGAGCCAGGCTCTGAGTACAGAGTGCACCAGTATCGCTCGGCGTTGGCGATAGGGGGCAGGTGTTCGGATTTTTGTTCCTCGGTGCCTGAGATCATGAGCACTGGGCCGACCCAGCCTATCGCGCCTGTGCCGAGATCTGTTCCGGGGACGCCCCAGTAGGTCATCTCTTCGCGATAGACAGTTTGTTCCATGATGGAGCGGGCCTGCCCACCGTATTCCTCGGGCCAGGCGAGTGTCAGCCAGCCTTTGTCTGCCAGCTTGTCTGCCATGGCTTTCGTGAAGGGCAACTGCTCAGGCGAATGGGGGCTGCCCTGGTTCAAAGGGTCCCAGTCGTCGGGAAGCTCGTCTCTCAAGAACTGTTGAATTTCCTCGCGAAAGGCTACTTCTTCGTCTGTGAATTGAATGTCCATGACAGCCTCCGATCCTGGAGATATGGAGTGGCGCGGAAATCGGATGGGCATCCCACAAGCGCCGGGATGCCCATCGAAAGTGCGCGTTACTCGCGGGGCGCCTGACGGGGGGCAGGATTCACGAGATCAAGCCCCAGTGTTCCGGGGAACATGGCGCCAATCTCGTCAACAGACCATCGGCCTTGTGTGGTGATGGTCCGGGCTACCTCTGGGTTGTTCATCAGCGACACCTCGCCGCCTGTGACATGGAACACCTGCCCGTTTACACCATCGGCCTTGTCGGAAGCCAACCAAGTAACGAACGGAGCGATGTCTTCAGGCTCGCGTCTGAGTTCGAGCTTTGGTTGCTGACGCGCCGCGCCAGAAATACCGCTGGAGGCACGGATGTCTCGCGCGGACTGTGGGACGGTGGCGGTCATGCGAGAGTTGGCTCCCGGCGAGATGGAGTTCACTCGAACGCCGTAGCGACCCATATCTCGGGCGATAGCTCGTGTGTAACCGGCGATGCCGTCCTTGGCTGCACCGTAGTTCGCCTGCCCTGAGTTGCCATATAGCCCTGACGTTGACGAGAACGTGATGATGTTCCCGCTGCGCTGCTGCCGGAACAGGATACAGGCGAATTTGGTCACGGTGAATGTGCCCTTGAGATGAACGGCGATGACGTCGTCCCACTCCTGTTCGGTCATATTGAACACCATGCGGTCCCGGAGGATGCCGGCTGGGGTCACGACGATGTCAAGCTTTCCGAAATTATCTATGGCGGTTTTGACGATGTTCTCTCCGCCTTCCATTGAGGAAACGGAGTCATAATTGGCGACGGCGTCGCCGCCGGCCGCTTTGATTTCGTCAACAACATCGTCCGCTGGCGAACTGGAATTGCCGGAACCATCTACCGCGCCGCCCAGGTCGTTCACGACCATTTTTGCGCCTTCAGCGGCCATTAGCATGGCGACGCCTCGTCCAATGCCTCTACCGGAACCAGTCACGATTCCTACTTTATCTTTTAACAGGTCTCCCATGAGTTTGGTCTCCTGGATTCGTTTGTATTGTTGAGTAGTGTCGGTTGTGTAGCGTTACTGTCGTGGCGGCTGAGGAGGGGATGGGTTCTTCAAGCCTTGAGTGATGTTTTCGGGAACCATTGTGCCTATTTCGTCTAATGTCCACTGGCCGTCTTTGAAAATGGTGCGAATCCTTCGAGGTTGCGACAGGAGAGTAATGTTCCCGCCGTAAACCATGAAGGTCTGTCCATTGACGTTTTCAGCGGCATCGCTTGCTAGGTAGCAAACGAATGGAGCAACGTCATCTGCTTCGTTAATTCTAGTCTGTTGAGGGGCTTCTTCTCGGTCGCCTCGCGCGTCGCGCATCTGACGGGCGGTGTCGGGAATAGTGCCGATCATGCGGGTGTTGGCCCTGGGAGCGATGGAGTTTGCTGTGACGCCGTAACGCCCGAGGTCTTTGGCGACGACTTTGGTGAAGCCAGCAATGCCGGATTTGGCAGCGGCGTAGTTTCCTTGTCCGGAGTTCCCGAACAGTCCTGATTCGGAACTGAAGGTGATAATCCTGCCGCTTCGCTGCTGGCGAAACAAGATGGATGCGTGTTTGACGACAGTGAAAGTGCCTTTGAGGTGGACGTCAATCACGTCGTCCCACTCTTGCTCTGTCATGTTGAAAATCATGCGGTCTCGCAGGATTCCCGCGGGCGTGACAACAATGTCCAGCTTGCCGTAGTTATCCAGCGCTGTCTGAACGATGTTCTCTCCGCCTGCCATTGAGGAAACGGAGTCATAATTGGCGATGGCTGTTCCTCCGGCGGCTGCGATCTCGGCGACTACATCGTCGGCGGGAGAGTTCGAATTGCCATCCCCGTCGACCGCTCCTCCCAGGTCGTTGACCACGACCTTCGCGCCCTCTTCGGCCATGAGTATCGCAATACCCCTGCCGATGCCCCGGCCAGCGCCGGTGACGATTGCTACTTTATCTACCAGTGAGTTTGTCATTTTTCCTCCAGTCTCGTTTATTTTTCGCGTATCTGGTCTCGCCATGCTGATGCGAGAATTGAATTGCATGTAGGCGTGATCTTAGCACGGAACGACCACAATTCGTCCACAGTTTACATCAAATCAATGTATGGCTGCATGGATAGGCAATCTAGGGCGATAGCCGCCGGATAGTTCGGTCACTGCCCTTGAGCAGTACGTGCTGGATCGCCAAAAACATCGAGGGTGTTTTCGGTCAATTGGGGTTGTGGCGAGCGCTTTGCATGCGAGTGAATACGAGGTACGCGATCACGATTGCGATGAAGCCCCCGCCTGAGGCGATCGTCAGTATCTCGAAGTTGTCGTCGATGAAGGATTGGATGGATTCGCCAAAGACGAATATCAAGACGCCTATGGTCAGGAAACGAGCGCCTCTGCCGATGATCGAAGCGATGATGAACGGTCTCATTTCGAGGTTCATCACTCCTGCCAGAATTGTGAACACTTTGAAGGGGATCGGAGTGAATGCCGCCACCAGAATTGCCCAAGCCCCGTATTTGTTGAACAATGCTTCGACACGTACTGTCTTGTTCTCGGAAACCAGCCTGTGAAGCAGCGGTCTGCCGATCTTGCGTCCAATCCAATGGCCCATAACCGCGCCGATTACCGAACCGAGTGTCACGAGCAGCGCGAGCCATATGGCTGAGCCTGGATCGGCCAGACCGATAGCGATTAGAAGCGGGTCTGGCGGGATCGGAAATACCACTGACTCGCTGACCGCGATCAGAGACAACAGGGCCACAGCCCAATCGCTGTCAGCCAGGCCTTCGGTCCAGTCGGCCAGTCGATGCAGGAAGTCAAACACTGAGGACATAATCACCACAATCGGCTGGATTGTCTACGATCTGATCCCCAGGAATCTGTTGGGAACCCGGGGAGTCTTGCGCACGGAACACGATAGATTCCCCGCTCCGAGGAGAGCCGAAATACTCTGGCTGGGCCAAGCTCAAATGTCTCAGCGCATGGCTGCAAGTTCAAGAACTAGCCCGACGTTTTCGGGGCCGGGAGTTCTTGTGCCAGCATCAATCTCAGAAACTACTTGAACGATGGCGTCGTTGATGGGCGTTGGCACCCCAGCGACGCGGCCCTGCTGGGATATATAGCCGTTCATGAACTCGACCTCGGTGTGTCGCCCTTTCGTCACGTCCTGACCCATTGAGGACTTCCAGTCCGGCCCGCTGCCGCCGGTAGGCATGAACTTGGAATCAAGTTCCTCGTAAACCTCGCCGTCATCGGCTCTGGAAAAAGTTTCGGCGGTAATGCCTCGGATATTCTCGACCACGTAGTTCTGCGCCAGCGCGACCTGGCAGGACTCTTTGCAAATGTTAATCTGAATCCGGCGGGCGTCAGGGTTCGCCGCGATCGTCTGCCCGCCCTCACCCATCATGGCGCCGACAGGGTTGCCGGAAGCGTTGGTGGTCAGTTTCGACCATCGCTCGCCCCAAAGGTTAGTCGTGGCCTTGGAGGCGTCGACACAACTCATCATCTCGACGATTTCCTCAACGCGAGGCGTGATCCTGCCGTGAAGCTCGCCGACTCGGAAGACGTCGTAACCGCGGTCGCGTCCGTGGACACCACCCCGGTTGACCTTGCCCGGCTCCCACAGAGCGACAGTAATGCTGGACATGATGCAACCAACAACCCGATCGTGCCCCACTATCGACGCCACGAGGCGGTCGTTCATGCAGTTCTGGGAGTCAACGACCACACCGCCTTTCTTCACGAAACGCTTCAAGAAATGGGCCGCCCACTCAGTGTCGTAGCTTTTGACGGCAAGGAACGCGATGTCGAACTGCTGGTTCAGTTGCATTGCGTCAGCGAGATGGATTGCCTTCACAGGAATGGTGAACTCTCCCAACGCGTCGGTTACATGCAGGCCATTGGCTTGCATGGCATCGACGTGTTTGCCCCACATATCTATGAGCGTGACGTCGTATCCTTCGCGGGTCAGATGCGCCCCGATGTAGCTCCCGGCGGCTCCTACGCCCATAATTGCGATCTGTTTGGACATTTTTCTCTCCTTGCCGGTCATTATTATGGCCGGTCGGTTGGTTATCTGTATCTGACTTCTATCTCGAAATCGAAACCCGCCGCTGTTGCGCTGACAGTTTTCGTTTCGCGAATCTCAGCCGGGACTCCTGTGATCCGTTCGTTCTCGTCAGTAGTGACTTCATGTACGTCCCCGTCGGCTGCGAGTGTGAACAGGCCGGAGTTGTCCAGCCCGACGGCCTTTTTGATATCGGAAATGAAACTCTCCTGCTCCAACAATATTGATCGGGCTTCGTCGAACGACACTGGGCTGAACCGCACTTTGTCTCCGGGCATTGCCTGAGCCAAAAAGCTTAGGTCTGGGCCGATCACTGTGGCGATCTTTGTGTAACCCCCAGTCGTGCCTCTGTCTGCCAATAGAACTATGGGGTTGCCGTCGCCTGGCACCTGGACGGAACCTAGCGTGGTGGCGTCGGATATTATGTCGGCTCCGGTTGTGTGCTTCAGCGCTGGACCTTCAAGGCGGTAGCCCATGCGGTCGGACTGGGCGCCGATGTCGTACTCTGATGCAGTGAGGGTCTCAATTGCCTCTGGAAGAAACGCGTCGTCTTGTGGTCCAAACACGACTCTAAGTAGATGATTGTGGCCGTAATTGGCTGGCGTTAACTCGAACGGCAGGTTTTCTCCGGTAGAGCCGTGGGCTATCCGGGACGGCAGTGTTTTGAGAACGTCACCTGCTGCGAGAGCCCGACCTTCGTAACCCCCGAACGCGCCTTTGAGATAAGTAGAGCGACTGCCCATCAGCACGGGAACGTCGATGCCTCCGGCCACGGCGATGTACCCTCGAATGCCGTCGTTTGGCCCTTGAAAACTCAGTGAGCCGCCGGCAGGTACGTGAACAGACTGCCACACCGGCACGGAGACGCCATCCAGCGACGCTCCAAGGTCAGCGCCCGTCAGCGCGATTGTTGTGTCGGCCAAGAACCGGATTGTTGGCCCCATGACCGTCGCTTCCAATCCTGCGGCGCCCTCTCGATTGCCGACCAGGATATTCGCGACTCGTAGGGCAGGGGCGTCCATTGCGCCAGAGGTAGGGATGCCGAACCGCTGGTATCCTCGACGCCCCAAATCCTGCACGCTTGTCAACATTCCAGGCGAGACGATCTCCAGTGTTTCGATGCTCATCGTTTGGTTTCTGTGACCACCTGAAATTTGCCGGATTCAACCTGGCGACGGGTCTCCAGGTACTCAGATTCAGATTCTATTGGCACAAATCTCACGTAGTCTCCGGCGTCGAGGACAGTCGGCGGATCAGCATATGGATCGAACAGATTCAAGGGAGCGCGACCAATGAGTCGCCATCCTCCTGGGCTTGCGATAGGATAAATTCCGGTCTGGCCCTCTGCGATTCCGACGGAACCAGCAGGGATCTCTACTCTAGGAGATTCAAGCCGTGGAGTCGCCAGCCTTTCATCAAGGCCTCCCAGATATGGAAATCCCGGAGCGAAGCCCATCGTGTAGACCAGGTAGTCTGTGCCTGAGTGGATGGCGATCACTTCGTCGACGGTCAATCCTGAGTTCTGGGCCACAAATTCGATGTCCGGACCGTATTCGCCCGCGTATAACGTGGGAATCAAGACCACACGGGCGTTAGAACTGGCGCTCGTATCTGATTGGTCAGTCGCTGCTTCGATAGTCTCTCTGATCTCCTGGAAGGTCGCCAACATCGGATCAAATGAGACCAGCAGAGACCGGTACGTGGGAATAATCTCCACCAGGCCGGGAATCTGAAGGCTGTCTAGGCGACCTGCGAGATTGTGGACCTCACGGTTAGTCTCAGGGTCAATCGTGTCGCCAAATTCCACCACTAATGCCGCGTCTCCAGCGAATAGAAATCTCGGAGTTTCGTATGACAAGGATTTAGACCAATTCACCGAGAGGCGTAACCTCAACATCCTCTGCTACCAGGGCCTGCTTAAGCGCCTGGGCCATATCCACTGCGCCAGGAGTGTCGCCATGTAGGCACAGGCTGTCCGCTTCGACGTCGATCACTTCTCCGCTGATTGCGACCGCTTTGCCTTCTGTCACCATGCGGAGACTTCGGTCGACCACTTCTTGAATGTCGTGAATCACAGAACCTTCTTTGGAGCGCGAAACCAAAGTGCCATCCGTGTTAAGGGCGCGATCCGCGAAGATTTCGCGACCTACGCGCAATCCCAGGTCTTCGGCGACGCTGATCCATTGAGAGCCGGCCAATGCCAGGAGGACGATATCGGAGTCAACTTCTAGCAGGGCCTCGCAGATAGCCGTTGCCAAGTCTTGGTCATCCACAGCCATGTTGTACATGGCCCCATGCGGTTTTACATGCTGGAGTCTCTTGGCGCCGGTGAACGCCTGGAGCGCTCCCATTTGGTATATCACGTCGTTTTTGACTTCCAAGGCGCTGGCGTTCATTGTCCGCCGACCGAATCCGCTGAGGTCTGGGAAGCCGGGGTGAGCGCCAATGGCCACGCCATGCTCTTCGGCCAGTTTCACGGTTGTCCGCATCCAGTTGGGGTCGCCAGCGTGGAATCCACAGGCGATATTCGCCGAGGTTATGTGCTTGATTACCTCCTCATCGAGGCCCATCTTGTACATTCCGAAGCTCTCGCCCATATCGCAGTTAAAATCAATCTTGTTCGCCATTCGTCTTCCTCTCGCCTTGATAACACCTGGTCCTCAAGAATTGAGCCAATTATAAACTTTGACTGACTCAATAGCCATGCAGACCTGAATCGTGTGGGCGAACCTAGTGGATGACTTCGTTTGCCAACATTCGTATAATGTTCGCCAATAGAATATTCAGAGAGTATAGTCTGTCCATTATGGCATCGACCAACTTCCACCAATTGCGTATATTTCACACGGTCGCAAGGCTTGGCAGTTTCACGAAGGCGGCTGAAGAGTTGCAGATTAGCCAACCCGCAGTCTCGATTCAGGTGCGGGAGCTTGAGCGCAACATGGGGACCACTTTGCTTCACAGGATGCGACGAGGCATTCAGCTTACTGAAACCGGCGAATCGGTTTACGGGTACACCAGACGAATATTCGCCTTGGCAGACGAGATGCAGGCGTCGGTCCAGGACATTCAGGGACTTCGCACTGGCAGGCTGACTATCGGTTCGTCCACCACGCCGGGAGAGTATATCCTGCCGTGGGTAATGGGCATATTTCAGAAGAGATTTCCTGGTGTTGACGTGTCGCTGTCCATCTCCAACACTCGATCCGTCGTGGAGCGCATCCTGAATCGCGAACTGGATATGGGAATGGTAGGAGCGGCCGTTGACATAAAAGGACTGGTGTCTTTCACCTATGTAAATGATGAAATCGTGATGATCTGTTCCCCCGATCACGCCTTCGGTGGCATTGCATCCCCTCGGCTTTCCGAGCTTGCGGACCAGAGGTTCATCATGCGAGAGCCGGGATCGGCGACTCGCGAAGCAGGACAAGAACATCTCAGGTCTCATGGCGTGGATGTCAATGTCGTTATGGAATTGGGAAGCAACGAAGCTGTCAAGAGGGCGGTCGCCGCAGGGCTTGGCCTCGGGCTGGTGTCGAGATTCTCAGTCGGTCCTGATGTGGTGGCAGGGTTCATCAAAATTATGACCGTCCGAAATTGGAAATGTGAACGTCCGCTGACCGTATTCTATCGCGACGACACTCGTATGCCTGCCATCCAGAAGGCATTTCTTGAGCTTCTTAGAGACGAGCGACCTCTGCCGCCGATGGGGCGCTAAGGTCTGACGACGCCTCCATCTGCCCTACGCACCGTGTCCCACGCTCCTCCGAAAGCTCGCTCCTTGAATGGATATTTTGCGGCCAATTCTTCATCAACGTCGATGCCGAGGCCGGGCTTTCCGTTCGGCCACATGTAGCCGCCCCTGACCTCTGGGCATCCAGGGAATACTTCCTGAGTGCGCTCTTGGAATATGGCGTATTCTTGGATTCCGAAGTTGATGGTGTTCAAGTCTAGCATCAAGTTGGCGGCATGACCGACCGGCGATGTGTCGCCCGGGCCGTGCCAGGCGGTGCGGACGTTGAAGGCTTCGCACAGCGCGGCCAGTTTCCGGGCAGGCGTCAGGCCGCCAATCTGCGAGATATGGACTCGCATGAAATCGAGAAGCCTATCCTTGACCATCGGGATTATCTCATGAGGACTGTTGTAGAGTTCGCCCATCGCTATCGGGGTGCTGGTTTGCTGGCGCACCATGCGGAAGTAGTCGTTATCTTCCGGGGCGAACAGGTCTTCCAGAAAGAACAGTTTGTACTGTTCGACTTCTTTGGCGAGATCGACTCCCATGATTGGCGGGATGCGTTCGTGGACATCGTGCAGAATCTCGATGTCCCAGCCGATAGTCGCTCGAATGTGCTCGAACAGTCCCAAGGCTGACTTTATGTAAGGCCGAGGTTCGAAAATGCCGCCCGGATGCGCGTAAATTGTGTTCGAGTCAAATTTCGTGACCCGATCCGTGATCACACGTGGGCCGGTTTGCAACGAATCGTCGGCGACTGCGCCTCTGGAACCATAGGTGGCGTACCCCGGCGTGGCGACCTGGACTCTAATGTAATGGAAGCCCTGATCGATGAACGCTCTGGCTCTGTCCTCGACCTCTTGAAGGTCGTCTCCTGTGGAGTGGACATACACGGCGGCGGCATCCCTAGCTTTGCCTCCGAACAGGTCATACACAGGCATATTAGCTAGCTTGCCCTTGATGTCCCACAACGCCTGGTCGACTCCGCTGAGCGCGTTGTTCAAAACCGGCCCATTGCGCCAGTACGACGAGACATAAGAGGATTGCCAGATGTCTTCAATATCCGCCGGGTTCTTGCCGATGAGAAACGGTCTGAGGTAATCGTTGACAGCCGAGACCACCGCCGTCGGACGTTGGGTGAATGTCGCGCACCCGATACCATATAGCTCTGGCTCGGTGGTTTCGATTTTCACGATTACCAGCCTAATGTTGTCAGGTTCTGTCAGGATTACTCGGACATCTCGAATCTGTAGGTCGCTCATCTAGGGAACCTCCCGGCAAAAAAGTATTTCGAGTGTATCAATCGGGGCTATGTTAGGTTGAGACGGATGGAAATTGAACGATGTCAACTTGATATTGGCGGTTGATTTTGGGACTTGTTTGGAGCCTCCCACATACTTTCCAAATGTTTTCCACATGGATAATAAACCTATTTGGGACGCATATGTGGGACATTAGATGGCAGGAGGCTGCAACCACAGCGACCCCCGTTCCCCTTCGGCCCCTCATCCCTTCGTTTGCGCTCAGGCTCCTCCGCGAAGGGGAATTGAGGGGCCTTTTCCCCTCAAATTTATCGAACGGCAAACCGCCAGAAGTTTGCCGTTCGCCGCCAATCGATATGGCGCCAACTGGAAGTTGGGTTATCAAATGTGACTTGATGGTCTGGCGCCGGCCTGGTTGAGACTGACTTTCGATCTGCAGTTCTGCCCCTAGTGTACAATGCGTCCTGAAAATCGCGACATTTTTAACAGAAGGACGAACATGACTGAGATCAAAAGGACGCCCGACGGCATCGAGATCCCCCCTCCTGGCCCTGGTGATGTTTTGTACGAACCACGAGACGGTTACGCAATCATTACTCTCAACCGGCCAGTCGTTCTAAATGCAATAAACAAGAACCTTCTTCGTCTGTTGGACAGTGCGCTGGACAAAGCGGAATCCGACGGCGATGTTAAGGCCGTGATCCTTACAGGCGCCGGCAGAGCATTTTGCGCTGGCGGAGATCTGTACTCGTCGCTGTATCCAGACGACGAACCCGCGCCCAGCGGCTTGGATGTCCAGATGAGAATATTTGACTTCGCCAAGCCAGTGATAGCCGCAGTGAGAGGCCATGCGGTTGGGCAGGGATGCGAATTGGCGGGTGTTTGCGATTTCACGATTGCGTCGGATGATGCCCGGTTTGGAGAAATTCAAATAAGGCATGGATTCGGGCCGCCGGTGTTGATCACCCCATTTTTAGTCGGGTTGAAAAACGCCAAGGAATTGCTATTGCTCGGCGACCAGATCGACGCTCATGAAGCACAAAGAATGGGCCTGGTCAACAAGGTCGTGTCTGGAGACGACCTGATGTCCGAAGCCGAAGCGATGGCGAAAAAATTGGCCTCCCTGCCTCAACGAACCGTTCTCCTTAATAAACTTTTGGTCAACCGCGCTTATGTTCTGGCGGGATTTCGCGAGGCGATGGCCTATCGGGATGTTCCAGAGATCGAGGAAATCCTCAACAGCACCCGAGACGATGAAGTTTCTCAGCGACGTTTAAGATTGTTGACTGAAGAGGGTTGGGGGGCGTTCATCAAAAACCGGGATGCTATGCACTGAAGCCAGTAACCGACATGGCTGAACTAATGGTTCGCAAAACTTCCCGGTATTATCAGGCGCGACAATCAGTAGTATTGTGAGTGGGAATTCGGTTACCGACACGGTGTTGATCACTCGGATATTAGAGAGCGCGACCGGCACTTAGTTCCGGTTAAAATTCTTCTCAAATTCGACGTGCAACAGCACTGGCTGGGGCGAAGGCAAGACCTACATCGGCGACATGGACGTGACGACTGCGTCGGACGGCGAGATAAGTTTCATCACGACGTCGTCGGCCAGCGTGCCCGCCGGGTATTACATCGCTTCGAAGGCGATTGATCCGAACAACAACACTTCGGAATTCTCGAAGTGCGCTCTCGTGAATGCGGGTCAGGTTGACCAGGTGGCCGATCTGTCGATTACCAAGTCGAACAACGTTGATCCGGTGGGTGCGGGTAGCAATGTCACATACACCATCACCGTCACTAATAACGGCTCATCGTCTTCCACAGACGTGGTAGTTACTGACCCATTGCCTTCTCAAACCAGTTTCGTATCAGCATCTAGCGCCTGCGTAAACAACACGGGTTTGGCGGCCGTAGTTTGCAATCTTGGAGATATTGGGTCGAACGGATCATCTGTGGTTCAGATTACATTGAAAGTGACGGCGAGCGGGTCTGGGACATTGACCAACGTCGCCAGCGCGCCCTCGTCGGCTGTCGACATGATTCCGTCGAACAACGCCGCGACAGCCACAGCTGTGATTCAGGGCGTCGCGGACATGGCGATCACCAAGAACGATGACGCCGACCCGGTCAATCACGGCGAGAGCATCATGTACACGATCGGAGTGACCAACAATGGCCCCGGAAACGCAGCTGAAGTTACTCTAACCGACTCGCTGCCTGAGGGCGCAAGCCTGATTTCAGCCTCTGTGGCCCAGGGAAATTGCATAGGCACGACGACGGTTGTGTGCAGCTTGGGGAACCTGGCTTCTGGAAGCTCGGCGACTGCTACCGTTTCGATCACGACGCTCCACGCTGGGGCTGTCACCAACACCGCAGCTGTCTCGGCCAACGGAACAGACCTTGTGACCAGCAATAATTCGGATTCGGTGGTAACGACGGTCAACCCGTTGGCCGACTTGGAAGTTACCAAAGCCGAGAACAGCATCCTGTGACACTAGGAAGCAACCTGTCGTACACCATCACGGTGCGAAATGATGGGCCGTCAACCTCCGCCAGTGTCGTGCTGACCGACAATCTGCCCTCAGGAGTTAGTTACATCGAGACAGCCAACGGGTGCGCAGAGGCCGGTGGGGTGGTATCATGCGCGCTGGGCGACCTGGCAGCAACCGAGATGGCGACTGGCGTTATTCAGGTTACTGTCTTATCCGCTTCAGCTGGAACGGTCTTAACCAACACGGCCAGCGCGACATCGACCTCTCCCGACGGTGACGTTTCCAACAACACTGCGACCATCACGACAACGATTCAGGATGGAATCTCTGTCCCAAGCCTGTCCGCATGGGGAACTGTGGCGCTGTTTGGCGCGGTGATTGAAGCGTTCGCGTGGCGGCTTCGCCGAAGACAGACCGGACTGGCTCGTTGATTTCGAGCTAGACATACTGAGAAGAGGAGCAGTAAATGAAGCTGACGTTTTTCGATGATTACAAGCTTGGGGTCGTAAAAGGCGACTCGATTGTGGACGTATCTGCCGCGGTCGCAAGCGTTCCAAACACTTCACCTGGAGACCTCATCAATCATGTGATCGCGGACTGGGACAATCTCAAAAGTGGAATCGAGCAGGCCGCTCAGGCGGGCGGAGTCGCTCTTAGTAGCGTGACCCTCCAAGTTGCGCTGCCGACTCCCTACAACACCGTAGCTATGGCGGTTAATTACATGGAGGACGGGACCAGAGACGCTCCGGCGCCGATAAACGCGTTCCTGAAGTCTCCAAACTCTATTATCGGGGAGGGCGGCACGATGGTTCTGCCCGATATGGCCGCAAGCATATTCGAGGGCGAAGCAGAATTGGCAGTTGTGATCGGAAAACGCGCATCCAATATCAGCGAGGATGAAGCTTACGACCACATCTTCGGCTACCTGAACTTCATCGACGGCTCGGCGCGAGGCGTTCCAGCTTTCTACCAAATGAAGGCCCGCGAAACTTTTGCTCCGATCGGCCCTTGGATCACGACGGCAGACGAGATTGCCGATCCGATGAAACTTCAAATCCAGCTACGAGTGAACGGTAAGTTGAAGCAGAACTTCAACACCGACGACATGGCCCATAACATCGCCAAGTCCATCGCATGGGTGAGTTCCATTCACACGCTTGAGCCGGGAGACATACTGGCAACAGGAACAAATCACAGAGGACTGAGCGCATTGCAGGGTGGAGACACCGTTGAGCTTGAGGTCGAAGGTTTGGACACGCTCCACATCTCGATTCAGGATGATCTGGGCCGGACGTGGCCCCGGACAACTCGACTGGAGCGGCAGGAGGCCGGATTCGACGGCCCGGTCGGTCAGGCAACTGGCAAATACGCTCCGACCGGTTGATCTCTGACAAACATCGCAAGGAGAACGGAACATGGTGATCGGAAGGCTTTATACCGGCGATGATGGCAGATCCCATTTCGAGGAATGGGATCAGGTTTCCATGCCTGTTCTCGACGAAGATGCGCCAGCTAAGGCGACCATGTTCCGGGTCTCCACCTCTGAAAGAAACGATGATTGGCATAACGCCCCGCGTCGCCAGTATGTGGTTACATTGTCCGGCGCTGTGAATGTTGGCCTCAGAGACGGCACATTGACGTTCGGACCGGGTGACGTGTTTCTTGCCGAAGACCTGACCGGGGAAGGCCATACCACGACCGTTCCTGGCCCAGAGCCTTGGAGATATATGACGGTCGCGCTGGCTGACTAACCGACCACTGTTGATAGGCGTGACTATGCCGAGGAGAGTTACATGGGATTCATGAGAATTTATAGCGGAGATGACGGAGAGTCTCACATCGAAGAGATGGATCTGGAATCACACCCAAGCCTGGCCGAACTCCATGCTGCAAAAGGCGTTGTATTTCGACAGTCTGAACCGGGAAATTTTGTTGACTGGCACCATGCTCCACAGCGTCAATACGTTATTACACTTCAAGGCGAGGGCGAGATTGGCCTGGGAGATGGCACGATATATCGGTTCGGGCCCGGGCACGTCACGTTGGCGGAGGACCTCACCGGCAGAGGACATACAACCCGTGTGACCGGCGACGTGACGCGCATCGTCGCGTGGGTGCCGCTGGAAGACTGATCCAAGGCGGGTGTGAGCCGGTGCTGCCATTTCAATCATCGACGTGGATTGGTTTGACGGGCATCTTGAGAAAGTCGTGACCCTACTGTCCGGATTAAATCGATTGACCCGTTGGCGGAACGATCATTGAATATCCAAGTTGCGGCATAGCCGAGGAGGAATCAATGGGATTCATGAGAATTTACAGCGGAGATGATGGCGAGTCTCACATTGAGGAGATGGACCTGGAATCTCATCCCAATCTGACCGAATTGCATTCAGTCACGGGTATCGTATTCAGGCAGTCCGAGCCTGGGCATTTTTCAGACTGGCATCACGCGCCGCGTCGCCAGTACGTCATCACGATTCAAGGCGAAGGTGAGATAGGTCTGGGCGACGGGACCGTATATCGGTTTGGCCCCGGACATGTCACACTAGCAGAGGACATGTCAGGCAGAGGCCACACGACCCGAGTTGTGGGGAACGTGCCGCGTATCACCGCATCGGTGCCGTTAGAGGACTAAACGAGGATAGACAGAGAGCGTTTCGTTTAGAATTCCCGATTACCCGTTCGACAAAAATCTGAGATGGTGTCGGCAAGTTCCACAGGTTTGTGGAAGCCAATGTCGTGTATGGTTTCAGGAACCCAGTGAACCTGGCTGTTCTTGATCTCCTGAGACGCCAATTTGACCATCTCCTGCTTACGCAGTGCGAACTCGCTTCCTATGCGGTCGGGCGTTGGCCCGGCCGCCACGATCAGCGTGGGGCTTGAGATGCGGGACCACGTATCAGATGCTGGATCGTGCCACATCGCGTGCATCACCTGGTCGTGGTTTTCAGGGGCCAAGATGTCATTCATCTGGCCCTGGTCATCTTCCCAAACCATTGTCTGAACGATTCTTTCGATGTCCTCGTTCCAACAGATGCTAAGTTGGCCCTTGATACGTTCCAAAAATTGTTGACGGGTTCCTGACACATCGCGGGGACGGCGTCGTTGAAACTCTTCCCAGGTTGTGGTGTTACGTAACCTGGCCCCGAAAAATCCACCGTCGATCATCACCAATGCTGAAACTCGGTCTGGGTAATTTGCGGCCAAATTTATCGCTACGTTCCCACCCCAAGAATGCCCCAGAACGGGGTATTCGTTTATGCCGAGGTGAGACATCAGGCCTGCAACATCGGACGCCAGAGTTTGCCAGTCGTAGCCGGTTGGAGCCTGTGTGGTCTGTCCGTGTCCCCGCTGGTCGGGGGCGATAATCCTGAACTTCTCGGACAACTCCGGCGCAACGAGATCGTACCAATGGGCGCACGACGCCAACCCGTGGAGCGCGAGAACCGGAGCGCCGTCACCTCCCCAGTCCAGGTATCGCATGCGCAGATCGCCGATGTCCGCCCATTTTTCACTGGGCGCAGGGGAGGATTTGGTCATATTAGCGGCTCCTTGGTGTTGGGGGCGTCAATTTCCGAATTGAATTAGGGAACGTCCATGTTACGCAATCGCCGGACTGTCAGGTAGAAGAATACGACTGACACCGCCACGGCTCCGCCAACTGCCGCAGGGAACTCGATAACGCGTTCGCTCAACTCTCCCAAACCGTCCTTGTCTATGCCGTGCATTATCGCAAGGGTGTACCCTCGGACGCTTAAGTAGTCCACGCCGTTGATGAAGGAGCTGATCAACCCCTCCCATAAAAATACATAGACGATCGCGAAAGCCAACGCGCGAGTAGTCATGAGACCTGCCCATGAGAAAATTGAGGAGTAGGTCGTCACGCCAACGAACAGGGCTAACCCCACAGCGGCTGAAATCCTTGGATCGGCGCCCATTCCAATCCAAGCTGCGATTGCTCCGCTGGCGATTATCAAAGGCCCGGCAATAATGATGGACGCTAAAAGTTTCGGCAGCGCGATATGCCATCGGGGTATCGGCTTCAGAACGATGTAGCTCAGGGTCTGGTCTTCAAGTTCGTTTCCGAAAGCGGCGGTCGCCACCGCCATCGTTACAATTGGCAATATGCCGCCGACCATCAAGCCGTCCAATAAAATGTTGATGAAGTCAGAGTCAAACGACTCGTCTTCGCCTTCTGCAATGGACACAACGACCGCAAGGGCTATCGGCAATATACTCAACAGTAAAATTAACGCGACGCGCCTCTTGCCTCCGAGTTGTCTCATCGAGAGACGAAGTAGAGTCAACATCTATCGTTCCACGATGTATTCGAACAGGCTCTCTAGGGACTCATCTATGGGTTCCATCCGAGTCAGACGAATGCCATTCTCCTGAGCCATCCTGGGGAGCGTTGTCTGAATCGTCGCGACCTTGCGGCTTAGGACGACGATGGATCCGTCGTCGTCAAAGCTCACCGAGTCCACATCGTCCAGGGCGACGATGGCGGACGCCATCCTGCGGGGTTCGTCCACGACGATACGCACCTGATAGGCTTGCTCGTCCAATTTTGCCCGAATTGCGCGAAAGTCGCCCGACGCCGCCAGTTTGCCCGACACCATCAACAAGATTCTGCCGGCCATCGTCTCGACCTCTTCGAGGATATGGGACGATATCAGTATTGTCCGACCTTGGGAGGCCAATCGTTCCATCACCTCCTGAAACTCAATGCGCTGGCGCGGGTCGGTGCCGTTGAGGGGTTCGTCAAGAATCATGACTTGGGGGTCGTGAACGATTGCTGCCGCAAGTCTCATTCGTTGGCGCATGCCGCGGGAGTATCCGTCCATCGTCCGGTTTTGAGCATCCTCCATGCCCACGATTTGGATGGCTCGATCCACTGCTTCGCCCAGAGGGCTCAGGCCGTACAGTTTCGCTGAAAACTCGACCAGTTGCCTCCCGGTGTAAAAACCGTAAACCGATTCGTGTTCCGGCATGAAACCGACGCGTTGGTAGAGCGACGGGTTGTTTCGCACGGGTTCACCAAGCGTCGTTATCTGACCATCAGAACATTTAGCGAGACCCGCGATAAGGTGGAGCATCGTCGTCTTGCCCGCGCCATTAGGACCAAGTAGAGCGGTGATTCCTGGATTCACCTGGAAACTCACTTCATTGACCGCCACGACGCTCCCGTACCACTTTGACACGTCAGCGACGTCAATCACGCCGTTGGACTGCGTGGTCATGATGCTATTCTCCGATAGCGCTGCCAGAGTATGATTCCCGGGACCGCGGTCAATAACACGTACCAGAGAATCGGGATGCTGTCATTGAGCTTGGCAACCTCTACCGATAGCTTGGACTCATTGTCCTTGTCGAAAATCATGTCACTGACGTGAATCGGCACTCGACCCACGGCGCTCAGACCCGCATACTTTGCAAAATCCCGCGTCAGAGGTTCGCACGGGCCTTGTTGGAACCCAGGGCCTTCATGTTGATCGGGACACTCAATTAGTATTTCACCGACCGCTGATGAGAGAATGAACAAGCCTATCACGAACGCGGACGCGTAAGCTCGACGATTGGTGAACGACGCCACCGCGAGAGGGATCGTGGTCGTGATCAGTGCGATTACAACACCGGCGGCCAGGAATCGCGGGATGTCCAGCCAGTTGCCTTTGAGGTACTCAAGCGGTTCAGGCGCGCCGAGGATCAACCCGATCTGTAGCACGATTTGGCCTGCGTAGATGAACACCAGAGACACGACGAAAAATGCTAACCAGCGCCCAACGACGTAATCGGTCGAAGTCAGCGGCCTGACGAGGTACAGGCTCAGGACACCATTTCGACGATCCGAACAAAGCAACTCTGGAGCAATAATTGCGGAGAACAAGAAGAGGATGACCGAAACAATCTGGTAATAGTCCGCAGGGCCGGGTATTTCAGGCGACGGACTTACTCCAAATTGGTCGATGGTAGCTGCGACTAGAGCCAGAATAACCGCAGGCGCCAACACAGCCGTAAAAAACAGAATGGGCAGAATTTTCGATAGGGCGCCTCTGCCGATTCCGAAAGATGTTCGAACGCCGTTGACGAACAAAGCTTTGCGAGCGCGCATACGACCTTCGCGCGGCCCGTCGTAGTTCTGGTACCCCAGATCGAATATCTGTCCCTCTGGAGCTGTCATGAACTATCGTTGTTGAATATTTCGGTAAGCCTGTGCCTGCGGGGTCCTAGGCGTCGAAGCCGGGATCCAGCCTCAACCAGCGCGTCCCGAATCATATCGTACTCAGCGTCGCCCGCGTCCGGTATCGCCACCGACACGCCATCCATTGTCGGTTGCAGCCCCTTGGATTTGAGGGCTGCGATAAGCTCTTCCAGATGGTCGTCGACGTCGATGAAGACTGTTTCCGTCTCTTGAGTGAAACCGGACACGTCCCCGGATTCCACCACGGACCCGCCTTCCAGGACGATGATGCGGTCACAGGTGGATTCAACATCGCCCATCAGGTGAGTCGAGAGCATAATGCTGATACCGAAATCTTGGCCAGTGCGACGCACAAGAGCCAGCATTTCCTCTCGTCCAGCAGGATCAAGGCCGGCAGTCGGCTCGTCCAGCAGAACGATAACGGGGTCGTGGACTAGCGCCTGCGCCAGCTTGACGCGCTGCTTCATGCCGGTGGAGTACTCGCCGATGGATCGGTAGCGCTCTTCGTCCAAACCTACGTGCCGCAGAATGTCCGCCGCGCGGGTTCTAGCGAAGACCGGGGGCAGCCCCGAAACCTGCGCCATGTGTGTCAAGAACTCCGAGGCTGTGACCGCGGTGGGCAGACAGTCGTGTTCGGGCATGTAGCCGAGATGACTCCTGATTTCGATGGTTTCATAGGGCTTTTCGCCCATGACTTCGGCGGAGCCGTTTGTCGGAGTCAACAACCCGAGGAACAGCTTAATTGCGGTGCTTTTGCCTGCGCCGTTTGGCCCCAGTAGTCCAGTGACACCTTTTTCAACTGAGAAATTCACCGAGTTCAAGGCGAGGGTTTCACCGTACGCTTTTGTTAGATTCTGGGCCTGTAATAACGATGCCATGCAAAAAGTATATACTACGAATCGGCGCTGCATACG
>DCAW01000189.1:6094-9063 GCA_002313895.1 Dehalococcoidia bacterium UBA1123 | reverse complement strand
AAAAAGAATCTTTTCTGAATCAAGGTCTCATGACGGAGTCACAATGGCCTCAGATGTAACGCTCCGCGAGATTTCACAAGATACTGTCACACAGATCATGGCCTTAAAGGTTGGACCCGATCAGGAGCATCTGATGGCGACGAACGACCAGTTAATCGCCGAGGCACACTTCGCTGAGGATGCCTGGTTCCGGGGCCATATATGCCGTATATACACCGGTGGGGTTCGTCATGATATCGGATATAATAAAGAAGGCCGATTACTTTCTCTTGAGGTTCATGATTGGCGCTCGATACCAGCGATCAAATTTCGGCAGACAAGCGATGGACCTTCTGATCAATCATGTGCGAACTCGTCCCAACGCTGAGGAGCTTTACGTCAGCTACCACGGTGGTGAGGGCGGCCGGGAAGGGTTCTATCAGAGATTCGGATTCGAGCCGACTGGCGAGGTTGAAAACGGCGAGATCATAGCCAAGATGAAGTTGTGAGTCTTGTCAGATTATGAGTGAAGGAAGCGCCACATGACACAATCGGGACAAAATCACCCCACAAATTGGGGCAAACCGACATACGGGTTCGCAGGCCTTGTTTCTTTTCTCAGGGCGCCAGTGTGTCACGATTTGGATACGCTGGATGCTGACATTGCAGTGATGGGCGCGCCGACAGATGAAGGCTCGCCCTTCATGCCCGGTTCGCGTTTCGGGTCTCGGTCGATACGAGAACACTCGCTTCGCTTCGGCAATTCGGGCTATTTCGACCACGATGCCAACAAAGTTTTTCTCGAATATGAACTGGCTAATAACCGCATCGTTGACGTCGGCGATGCCGATGTTCTAATCACCAACGTCGAGGGCACTTTCGAGAACATCACAAACCTGACTCGAATGGTTTTGGACAAGGGCGCGATGCCGGTCGTCATAGGCGGGGACCACGCAGTCACGTTCCCGGTCGTCCGAGCATATAGCGAGCCGCTTCATGTTGTCCACTTTGATGCTCACATCGACTATTCGCCGTTCGTTCACGGATTCGAGTACACCAACACCCACGCGTTCCGACATATCTATCACATGGATCATGTCGAGAGTTTGACGCAAGTTGGGATTCGCAGCGTGCGTAACAACAAGGACTGGGTGGACGATTCTATCAACGACGGCAACCGAGTCATCGGAATGCGGGAGTTCGGAGAAATGGGGCCCGATAGCGTTGCTGCGCTGGTCCCGCCGGACGCTGATTGTTACGTCAGCATCGACATCGACGTGCTTGACCTTCCGTTGGTTCCCGGGTGCGTTTCGGCTGAACCCAACGGCATGACCTATGCCGAGCTTCGAGACTCCCTGGCGGCGCTGGCGAAGCACACGAAGATCGTTGGGTTCGATCTTGTTGAGGTGAATCCTCAACTAGACGTGGGGACAGGAATAACGTCTTATTTGGCTGCCCACACTATGATGGAGTTCCTCGGACAGATTTGCGATCAGCCTCGGTGGGTCGCAAATCGTAACGGGTAGGAATCGTCAGGCATATGGAGCAAAACATGTCAGAGTTGATCGCGTACTTCAATGGAGAGTTCGTTCCCGAAAGCCAGTGCCTGATCCACGCTACTGACAGGGGTTTCCGCACCAGCGACGTTGTGTATGATCTCCAGCGCACCTTCGGAGGCAAGCTCTATCGACTTCGTGAGCATCTTCAACGGTTTGAACGTTCACTGAAATTCACCCGCTTGGAACCGGGGCTTGACATTGACCAGCTTGAGACTCTCACCAACGAGGTTGTCGACCGCAACCGCGACAACCTGCATCCTGGAGGGGACATCTCAATTACCCAGTTCGTGACCCGCGGCAAGGGAGCCACCGTGACTCAGGCGACGAATCCAACGGTGTGTATCATGCCCCAGCACATTGATCTGGCGGCGTTGGCTCCTCTTTATAGGGACGGCATTCATGTTGTCATACCGCGAACTCGTGCCTACACTGTGGAATCACTGGACCCCAAAGTGAAACACTATAGCCGGATGAACTTCGTTCTCGCGAGTCTCGAAGCCGCTGATATTGACCCGGACGCGTACCCTGTGGTTCTCGATGCCGATGGCAACATAGCGGAGCATATCGCCGGGAATTTTTATATCGTCACCGATGGGGTGTTGCGAATGCCAGGTGACCGAAGCGTTCTCCAGGGTGACACACGAAGGGCGATATTTCAGATGGCCGCTCAACTCGGTATTCCGACAGTCGAAGAAGACCTCCAGCCTTATGACGCTTACACCGCCGACGAAGTGTTCCTGACCAACACGACCTACTGTATTCTGCCTGCAAGTCGCATCGACAATCGCGCCGTGGGAAATGAAACTCCGGGTCCGATCACCAGACAATTGCAATCAGCATGGAGCGAAATGGTAGGTATCGATTTCGTCGACCAGGCAATGAATTACAGTCCGACAGGTTGATGCGCGAAACGGGCCAGTCGCGATTCGGGAGTCAACGGTTCGCTGTCGTGGGCGCAGATGCGACGTTGTTTTTATTATCCTGACGGATTGGACCGTATTTCGAAACTCAAACCAGGCTGTCTTTGGAACAATGCTGTCCATGAAACTGAGACCGACGTAGTCACCGAACGTAGGTAGACGCTCATGAGCGGCTTGTTCAACAATAGAACTCACTTGCTTGCAGGTTACTCGATTCAACCATACATTGTGGGTTGACGTAGACCGAATCCAAACACAAATCACGCCCAAAGGTAATGGATTCGTTAAGGCTCATGAATTAACCTCAAAATGGCCTCATTTATAGACTTCATCAAAAGGCCATCAGAGTGCGAGCCCACAGGAGAATCACATTTTAATTCGCCGAATACCGTTGCCACTATTGATCGCAGTAATGGCGGTTTTGAGGTCGATTGCTGCCACATCAGCCAGTGGTCACGGTCAGGGCAGGCGATTCCATCCCAGACAGCTACATTATCTCGTTAGTGGATGG
>DCAW01000189.1:0-5704 GCA_002313895.1 Dehalococcoidia bacterium UBA1123 | reverse complement strand
AACGGTTTTTCGGCCACAGTTCCTCCTGGAAACCGAGTTTATGCCCCGTCGGTATTTCGTCGGCATGCTGTAACATATTTATGGTGCGGTGGCATTACCTCGATCCACCAGTAGAGACGGAGCAGCGGCTGTCTGAATAGATTGGCAGGATCTCCCTGACGCTGAGGTTTATGCTTGCTGGGATGGAAAGTTGCACTGGATGTGGCTCAGCCACAAGGTTGACTGGAATCGGCCTAGAATCCGTTGACCACGGATTATTCTGTTGATAAACTCTGCCAATTGATCGAATTGCTTACACTTGATCAAGATAATTAGGATCATAGATGCACGCTGAAGGTAAGATTCGGGTCGGAATTCTGGGAGCTGGAGCCTGGGCTGACTCCGCGCATATCCCGGGTTGGAACCGAGACCCTCGGTGTGAGGTAGTCGTTGTTTGCGATGTCGACAAAACGCGAGCGCAGCTAATGGCGTCAAAGCACGGTGTATCGGAGTGGAGCGGTGACTGGCAATCAGTGATCAGCCGAACCGACATCGACGTCATCGACATCGTGACCCCTTCTAGCACCCATCTTGAATTGGCGTCTGCGGCAATTGAGGCGGGAAAGCATGTTCTGTGCGAAAAGCCTGTGGCCTTCGATTTCACGCAGACCCGGCGCGTGGCCGGTGAAGCCAGGCAAAAGGGGTTGAAGACAAAGCTTGGGTTCACGTTTCGATACACCCCAGGGGCGCAATATGCCAAATCGTTGATCGATGATGGATTTATCGGGCGGCCATTCATATTCAACGGATTCGAGCAAAATTCCCAATGGCTTGACCCGAACGTTCCTCTCCGGCAGGTCCAGCCTCAGCAAGATCAATCAGTCATCCAGACAGCCTCATTGCTCGAGTACGGCGCCCCGATTATCGACATCGGCCACTGGTGGGTGGGCGCGGACTACGGTCGTGTGGTCGGGATGATGCGAAACTTCATCACTCACCGACCAATCCGAGGCAGCGCCGAGATACTGAGGATGAACATCGACGACGGCGATATGTTCATGGGAGAACACACCAACGATGTCATGAGCTCGATTCAAACAAGCTTCGTGACCGTCGGCAACTATCCAGGAATCGAGGCTCGAATTTACGGTGAGAAGGGAGCAATCATCTGCCGCATGGTCGAGGAGTTCGGCGTGGCGGAAACTATCAAGATCGCCAAGCCTGATTCCGTCGAGTTTCAGCAAATCGAGATTCCTCAGCTTTTCTATCCTCACGGGGGCCATCCAGGCGAGTCGTGGCGCAGTCTGTTTTACGCGAACCTGATCAAAGATTTCATCGACGAAATAACCAGCGGTAGTGAAACAAACCAAGGTGATTTTGAAGATGGAGCGTGGGTTCAGGAAGTGATAAATGCCGTGGAGCTATCCGTGAAACAAAGAGCCTGGGTCGACCTGCCACTGGCCTGAATATCAGCATTATTGAAGCAGAAAGTGGGGCATTGATGACCACATCTGAGACGGGACACCGTCTGGATATTGGGAACATAAACATAACCTCAGTTTCTGACGGCGTTGTGCCCTTGCCCATGAACATGCTATTTTCTGAGACTTCGGTTAACGTCTGGGACCCGTATCGTGACCGCTTGCCGGAAGCGTTTGGCTCCAGCGGGTTCATGATAAATCTGGGTTCGTTCGTAATCCGGCCAGGCGACCGAACGGTCCTGGTGGACACTGGCGTGGGCCAGTATTCTATGTGGCCGACGCTTTGGCCCACTATCCCAGAAGCGACTCCGGGTCCGGCCGAGTTGATGGACGACCTCAAGCATAATGGCATCGAAGCCCAAGATATCGACACGGTGTTCTTGACTCATCTCCATGGCGACCACGTAGGCTGGAATCTGTCCAAAGAAGGGCAAAACTGGAGGCCGACAATCCCTAACGCTCGGTATCTCCTTCAAAACGCCGATTGGATGCACTTCACTCGACCTGATTTTTTGGATACTGGAAGGCGTCGTAGGGGAGGATTTTCGATTATGACCTGGATCACGACCATTTCATATGAGAACGCGACCGGTTGGTTGAAGTCTCTGTACAACCGCATCAAAGGGCCGGATGACAATGTGGACAACATCATGCTGGCTCACAGTCTTCGCCCTCATAGCATGGAAGGGCATCTTGCGCTCTACAAGAATGTGTTGCACCACACGGCCAACACATTGCCGAAATGGTATCTGGAATGTCTGGGCGTGTACGTCAGTCTCATCAACAAATGCGAATATTGCATTCGGCATCACTTCGAGGGGATGAAGCGCCTGTTGGATGATGGCCCTCGCTCCGACTCGGTTTTCCGTGCGCTGAAGGCTTCTGAGTTTGACTCGGTCTTCGATTCCAAAGAGTCGGCGGGACTCCGATATGCGAAACGACTTACGATCCAAGCATCAGACGTCGACGAGTCTGCCATTGTCGACTTGCGATCAGCGGGCTTCGATGACGGTGAGATTTTAGAAGTGAATCAAGTTGTGAGTTACTTCGCTTATGCCAACCGGATGGTGTTGGGCCTTGGCGTGAACACAGGTGGCGATGTTCTGGGCTTGTCTCCATCGTCAGGGGATTCAAGTGACTGGTCGCATCGGTAAGCTCGTGAGAGTTGGTCAGATTACACCGCGTGACTTCAAGCTCTCGTACTCCCCAGCCTCAATTCCGAGTTCTTCGAGATATACCTGCTCGTTGTGTTCTCCCAGCAGGGGAGCGCGGCCCTGGATGGCCCAGGGCGAGGCGGGCAGTTTGTACGGCGCGCCAGGGTAAACAAAACTGGCGTCCAATTCAGGATGTTCGACATCGGTAGGGAAGCCGCGCGCTTGGAAGTGCGGGTCGTTCAGGACATCTTCTGGCGAGTAGATGATGCCCCATTGGAAACCCAAGCCCTGCGCCCTGCTGAACAGGTCGTATGAGTCGGTCTTCATAGCCAGGGCTTGCATTGCCTCGGCAACTCTTCGCTGCTGTTCGCGGGCATTGGGGTCTCCGGCTCGCATCGCCGCCCAGTTTGGAGGGTCCAGGTACTCGCCCAGGCTTTCAACCAAGCCCTCTTCGTCTAGCCATGCCAGAAGGTGAAACCACTGCTCTTCTGTGCGCGCTGGAAAGCCGACGTTCAGGTATCGACCGTCCCGACACAATATCTGTGATGGCGCAGTCGGAGTGACTGAGGCGTGGCGTCCGGTCTGGCGCTGCACGGTGTCGCCGGCAACCAGCCAATTGTAGGTAGCCCCTTCCGTGGTCACGTTGAGGGCGGCGTGCATGTTCACGTCGATGTGTTGGCCGACTCCGGTAAACTGCCGATACACTAGGGCGGTCATTATGCCGATTGCGGCGTAGTGACAAACGGTGTGATAGCCTTGATTTCCGCCACCTCGAATGGGCGGGATGCTATGATCGTCGTAACCGCAGTTCCAAACCGGCCCGCCAAATGCTAGGGCTGTAAGATCGGCGCTGGCGTAATCTCTGAACGGCCCTTCTTGACCGAATGGCGTGATTTGCGCCATCACGATGGCAGGTGATAGCGTCTTGATCTGTTCGTATCCCAGGCTAAGGCTACTCAGACAACCGGCTGGGAGGCTGTCGATAATCACGTCTGCGGATTCGACCATGTTCAAGAACAAATCACGGCCTCGATCAGACAACAGGTCGAGCGTCACGCTTCTCTTGCTCGTGTTGTAGTGCCAGAAGTACAGGCTCTTGTTGGGATCGGGTTGATCTTCGTAAAATGGTTCATATGCGCGAGTCGGATCACCCTCAGGAGGCTCAATCTTAATGACCGTCGCACCCATATCGGCTATGAGCTTGCCGCACCACGCGCCGAGTTCGCCTCCTATTTCCAGAACTCGAACGCCCTGTAAAACACTGGAGTCTCCGCGCGATTCCATCAGATAACCCCTTGCTCCAAAAACGCTTCTAGGGTGTCCTTATCTATTCCCAGCACTTCGCCGAATATCTGACGATTGTGCTGTCCGAGAATCGGGGCGCCGTTTTGAATTTTGGCGGGAGTTTCTGAGAATTTCATGGGCATTCCGTCCACTCGCACCTCCCCAATGAGTTGGTGTTTGACGGTCGGGAACAAGCCCCACGCTTCGGTGTTAGGGTCGTGTTCCATGCGATCCTCGGGATGTTGGACAGCGGCGGATGGGACGCCTTTTGATTGCACGGCGTTCATGACTTCGGTCGGAGTTCTGCTTCTAGTCCATTGAGTAATTTCGGCGTCGATGGCGTCCTGGTGACCCATGCGGCTCGACAAGGTCGGGTATTGCTTTTCAGCATTGGTCATTGCCATGATCTCGCACAGAGTCAACCATTCGGATTCGTCGCGCACAGCAATTGCGACCCATTGATCGTCGCCGGCGCACTCGTATATGCCGTGAGGGGCCATCCTCGGAAAGTCGCTTCGGTTGCTGTTCGGTTGCCCGGGGCGCCTCAATGCACGATTGTTGACCGTGTAATCCAGCATCGCTGGCCCATTCAGAGTGGCCGCGCCGTCACTGCACGACATATCCACCCACTGTCCCACACCGGACTGGTTCCTATGGAACACCGCCATCAAAATTGCAATGGCCATCAAGTACGCGCCGGTGTGGTCCATGAACGAAAAACCCCAACCGGCAGACGGCATGTCGGGCAGTCCAGATTGAAATGTTAGGCCAGAGACAGCCTGGACGATAGGACCCCAGGTTTTGAAGTTTCCGTAAGGTCCCTCGTGCCCGAATCCGCTGTTAGACACGTAGATTATGTCTGGCTTGATGGCCCTCATCTCTTCGTATGAAAACCCCCAGCGATCCAACACTCCGGCGCTGAAATTTTCGGTAACCACGTCACTGACCGAGATCAATTCTTCAAGGACACCTTTCGCGTCAGGCTTCCTCATGTCCAAGGTGACGCCCAGCTTTTCGACGTTGTGGTTGTTGAAGGCGCCGCCCAGGCTTACGCCTCGACGGTCGTCAATCCAGGGACCGTTGCCTCGAAATATGTCCCATCCGCCCTCGGTGAGACGGTCCTCGATTCGGATGACTTGGGCTCCGAACATCGCCATAATCTTGGTGGCGCCCGCGCCTGCTAGTTGACCGGTGAAGTCGCAAATTCGGAGTTTTGAGAGCGCAGCCTGTCTACCGTCGATTGGTTGCAATGGAATTGGACCTCCTGAGGGTCGGAAGCCGGACTAAATCAGCAGCTCATTTTTCTGCTTTATCAGTTCGCCCTGTTTAACGATAGTGTTCACGCTGTGAAGCGCTTTGATGTCCTCAGCCGGGTTGCCGTTGATGATCAGAACGTCGGCGGCCTTGCCTTCTTCAAGCGTCCCGATCTCATCGAGCAGGCCGAGGCAGTCCGCCGAGACTTGTGTTGCAGATACGATTGCCTCCATCGGAGTGATGTGAAGCTCGTCGACCATCACTTCGGGAATGTACGCGAAGTCGTTGAAGTGGGCATTGGTCATGCCCGAGTCCATGCCGGTCACGAATTTCACGCCCCGATCCCACATATCCCGTAGAATCTCGAATCGGCGCACCGGGTCTCGCATGGCGGCTCCGGCCCGTCTTGGTCGAGTTCGTCCGCGAAGTTGGTTCAATCGCCCAAGCGCCAGTGTCGGGTCAACGAATATGCCCTTCTCGGCGATCATGTCCGCGTAATCGGGGGAGTAGTCGTACATATCCGCCTCGCTCTCCGCTAACCAGGAGGAGTGG
>DCAW01000180.1:14073-14228 GCA_002313895.1 Dehalococcoidia bacterium UBA1123 | reverse complement strand
ATCCAAGAGAGCTGTGTGGTCGGATCGTGTTGTACTCCCTTCTCCACCGTTCTGTAAGTATCTCGACCTCCTTCAACGAATAGAAGATCTCCCGGTTTAACAGTTCATCCCTCAACTTCCCGTTGAAGCTCTCGTTATAGCCGTTCTCCCATGGA